>JBAVJB010000057.1:0-4408 GCA_049687495.1 Salinimicrobium sp. | reverse complement strand
TTCCATTTCCCAAAAATCAACGGCAAAGATGTGATCTACTTCACGGGAAACTCTCTTGGGCTGCAGCCCAAGAATGCGAAGCAGTATGTTGATGAGGTCATGGAGGATTGGGCGAATCTTGCGGTGGAAGGACATTTTCAGGCGGAAAAGGCCTGGTGGGATTATCACGAGCGTTTTTCAGAAAAACTCGCGCCTGTTGTCGGAGCAAAGCCTTCGGAAGTAACGGTGATGAATACGCTGACCGTCAATCTGCATTTACTGATGGTTTCTTTTTACCGGCCAACAGAAAAGCGATATAAGATCATCATGGAAGAAAAGGCTTTTCCGAGTGATCAATACATGATCGCGAGTCAGGTGAGGTTTCATGGGTTAGATCCTAAGGATGTAATTGTTGAAGTAAAGAAAAGGGAAGGAGAGCATCACTTCAGAAAGGAAGATATTCTTGAGACCATAAAAGAAGTAGGAGAGGAGTGTGCCCTGGTACTAATGGGAGGGGTCAACTATTACAACGGACAGGTGCTGGACATGGAAAGCATCACCAAAGCAGGAAAAGAAGTCGATGCTTTTGTGGGCTGGGATCTCGCACATGCGGCAGGAAATGTGGAGTTGAAGCTGCACGAGTGGAATGTCGACTTCGCTGCCTGGTGCAGCTATAAGTATATGAACTCGGGACCCGGAAATGCTTCCGGCTGTTTTATACATGAGCAGTACCATAATAAAAAAGACATACCGCGGTTTGAAGGCTGGTGGGGTCACAACAAAGAGCGCCGTTTCCTCATGGAACCTGAATTCCAACCCGAACCCAATGCGAATGCCTGGCAGGTGAGTAATGCGCCCATTCTGGCTTTAGCCCCTTACCTGGCTTCGCTGGAATATTTTGAGGAAGTAGGAATGCCTGCACTGATCGAAAAGCGAAATAAAATTGTGGCCTACCTGGAGTTTATTCTAAAGTCTGTCGCGGAAGAAGTAAGAGGAAATTTTGAAATTATTACTCCGGAGGAGCGAGGAACACAGCTTTCGGTCTTTCTACACGGGCAGGGGAAGGAGCTGTTTCATTACCTGATGAAAAACGGAGTGATCACCGACTGGCGGGAACCGAACGTGATTCGGCTGGCGCCGGCGCCGTTTTATTGTTCTTATTCCGATATGTATGAGTTTGGGGAAGTTTTGAAAGGGTATTTTTCTGAAGATTCTGAAGCATAGAGCCTGGAATCCAGACGGGGCGAACAAGGAGAAGAAAAGTTCCGTAGGAACGCTAGGGGGTTAAAAAAGCCTTTTTCCGAATCAACCAAGTGCCGTAGGTACTTGAGAAGAAAAAATTACGCCTGAATAAACTCTTTAAAGTCCGGAAATTTTAGTGGTTTGAGAAGCATTGGGATTACAGTTCAAGAATCTTTCTTAGCCGAACATTTACTTCTGAAATTTCCTCAATGAAGAGTTCACCGATTTTGCCTTTTACCAAGCCTTTGTCCAAGGTTGCTATTTTGTCTACTCTTATTGCTGAAATTCTTTTTAACCCATTTTTCTGGTGCGGTTCTATTATCAAACTGTTTTCAGAAGTGATATCAAATTTGGAAGTAATAAAGCAAACTATGATATCAATCTCACTCGCCAACAAAACCACTGCAGGTCTTCTCTTAGCTCCTTTAAGGTTTGTGAAAGGAAAAGAAATTAGAACGAGATCCCCTTTTCGCATTAATAGTTTTCTGTAATATCTGAGTCACCATATAATTCTTCTTCCTCCTCTAAAAAATCCAGAGATTTCGACGAAGATGCAAGATCTGTAATATCTCTGACCAATTTTTTATCGGCATCTTTATGAAGAAGAAATTCCACATATTCGGCTAGCTCCTTGAGCTTGTGGTCGGGTAATCTGGAAATTCGTTGGGTGGTTTTCTTTAACAATTGGTCTCTTTCCATAACGAGCATCTTTAGATCTAAATTACGAATTTTAAATATTTTGGTTATGATTATTTTTTTTAAGGACCTTTCAGCTCCCTCTTTACTGGAGATCCTGCCGAACTTAGAGGCTATAGGTATTTGAGAGAAATTTTGATTTTCGATTAGAACCAGGGATCGTTGCCCCTCAAGGTCGTAAAGCTTCCGGAAAGTTCTAGTACAAATCAGCTCACTCTCTTCAGGAGAGCCTGCCTGCGGTAGGCAGGGGCGGTGAGAGGATGACACCATCCACCCACGGCTCTATCCACACATCAGTTTGACTTCTACGAAAAAGGAATGTCGGAAGGCAGAAAGCAGAAAACTGCCTCCTTCTCAATTCACCCAGATACTCAAATTGACAGCGGTCGGGATCATAATAGCCTGTCACGTCAATGATCAAAAAAAGCCAATGTCTAATGGCCAACAGCCAACAGCTTCACACCATCACAACATCACACCATCACAACATCACTCCATCACAACACAAATAATAGTCCTATTATGTTATTCATCATTTCAATTAACTTAAATAGCTGTTATTCAGAATATTATTCATAAATTTAACATTCCTCCATTTACAACTACCTCCATAATTAGGAATATTAATCCTTACAAATAAACTATTATGAGAAAGTTAATCTATTGGATCTTCTTGATCCCATTTATGATGTTATCCCAAAACGAGAACCAGGCAGAATACGTGGTATTCGAGAATTTGATCCTAACTCCGCAGCCGGATAAAATCCAGCAGTTCCGGGAAGGGCTTGCAGCGCATAACAAGAGGTTTCATGCTTCCGATCCTTACGGAGTCAGGGTTTACGAGATCTCCAGCGGACCTAATGTGGGTAAATACATGTGGGTCATGGGACCATTGCCATGGAGCGCGATGGACGAAAGACCTGATGATGATGCACATGGACAGGACTGGGTGAACAATGTAGCACCTTATATGACCAGCGAGGGCGATCAAACCTACTGGAAATTCAATACCGATCTGTCGAATTTTCCAAAAGATTTCCAGGTGGATAAATTACTGATCGATATGTACGATGTAAAGCGTTACGAAAGTGAAAGAACGATGAAAGCTATAGAAAAGGTGGCCAAAGTGATGAAAGAAAAATATCCCGACAGGGCCTATGGAGTCTACACCAATGAATTACCCGCTACAAAAGATGGCCGCGACCTTGCCATGGTTTTCTTTTTTGATAAAATGGCATGGCTTGGGAAGGACTCTCAGTTTGTGCAAAAATACAACGAAGTCTACGGACAAAACGGCTGGGATGATTTTATGAAGGAGTGGAAAGAGATCAGCGAGGGCAAACAGTCGGAGCTTTGGATCTATGATCCCGATCTTAGCGGGCTCGGTGCTGAGGTATCTGCTATGGAGAGACAGTAGTTGGTGAATTGGGAATTGGAGAACGGTTATTGGGGATTGGTCAAATAGCTAATTAGACTTTGGTACTTGTGGAGTCTAAGGCAAAAGCTAATGGCTGACCTTCCTGCGCGAGAGTTTGGTCAGGTAAATAAAACTTCTGCGGCCAGGTGGTCAAAGGCATAAAGGCTCCTGAAACTATTCTCCTTGCTGGCAGACCATTATATAATCTTTAATTCCCTCTTCTCTGCGGAGGAAGGCGGAGAGGAGGGGGTAATTAGAGATTATTGCATCCACAAGTCCCGTAGGGACGAAAAATCGATAACCCCACCTGTACTAATTTTAAAAAGTGCCGTAGGTACTTGAGGAAAGGGGTCAAATAGAAACTTTTCCCGCAGCTTTCCGCAGAAAAGCCAATCAGTTTACTTCATCACTTCATCACAGCGTCACCCTTATTTACCCAAAGCGCACCAAGTCAAAAAAGGAGACCGTGATGAGCATTTTTGAATTTAAATTTTGAATCCGAACTCATTTCTCGCAGAGGCCGCAATCCCGATAGCTGTCGGGACCGCAAGGACCGCGAAGATTGTCAGTAATTCAAGAATGAGATTGCTTCGGCTGTATAAGGACAGCCTCCCAAAGACGTGAAGTAACAAAAACACTAACAGCCAACAACAAACGCCCCTCCTGCGCCAAAGCTCCGGCGGGCGGGCGGCCAAAGGCTTTTTTCAACAGGCCTGCCGACCAACTTACTGCTTACTGCCCACTCAACATGTACTTCAAACTCACTCCCGCGCCAAAATTAGGATCTAGAAGGCTATTAAAATCTGCAGCGAAGAGGAAGTCGAGAGTGAGGCGGGGAATGTCAAAATCGAATTGCCCATTATATAATCGGGTGCTGAAATAGGTGGAAAGGATATGTGGCTCATTATCTGCAGGGATCATATCGTTTTTGTAAGTTCCTTCATTGATTCGATAACTCAACATCAGTTGGTATGGGTAGGGATTAAAAAAAGTTCCCAGGTTTCCGGAGAAGCCTAAATGATGGGCGGTAAATTTGTTGTTGATTATCCTGTTCTGCCCCTTGTCGTAAAGGAA
>JBAVJB010000056.1:0-14266 GCA_049687495.1 Salinimicrobium sp. | reverse complement strand
TTTGCATTAGAAAACCTTGGATTAGATATTTAATTTTCAATATTGACAACCGGCAAAATCACCATTTTTGGAATCTCGTTTTTCTTTATCCTGAAATCCACTTCGCTGCGTCAAGGATGACAATGCTTGGATAATTTGAATTAGGACCTACTTAAGTTCGAATTCATAATTTTATCTTGCAACGGAAAATACCAATAGATGAAAAAGTCGATTTTCGAAGTTTCCAAAATGGATTGTCCTTCAGAAGAAAATTTGATCCGCATGAAGCTGGATGGGATGCCGGGCGATAAAAATCTGGATTTTGATATTCCGAACAGAAAACTAACCGTATTTCATTCCGGAGAAATTGACCAAATAAAAAAGTCTTGATCCAGGGAGCCGTATGAATACTGAAACTGGGAACGTAGCCGAACAACAGCTTTGTAACAGACTTTAAAAAATGACAGCAAAAAAATTAAGTTTTCTAAATAAGAATCTAACGCTTTGGATCTTTCTTGCAATGGCTTTGGGAGTTGGCCTGGGTTATTTTTTCCCGACTTTCCCGGACCTCATCAAGTCTTTTAGTAGCGGAACCACCAATATTCCAATCGCAATTGGTTTGATCTTAATGATGTATCCACCTTTAGCAAAGGTCAATTATTCATTACTCCCAAAGATTTTTAAAAACCTAAAGATCCTTTCTGTTTCTCTTGTTCTCAACTGGATAATAGGTCCTGTCTTAATGTTTTTCCTGGCAATTACCTTCTTGAGGGATTACCCGGAATACATGGTTGGGCTGATCTTAATTGGTCTTGCGCGTTGTATTGCAATGGTTTTGGTGTGGAACGACCTCGCGGAAGGAAGCAGTGATTATGGAGCAGGTTTGGTTGCCCTGAACAGTATTTTCCAGGTCTTTGCCTACAGTTTTTATGCGTGGATCTTTATTACGGTTCTTCCACCCTACTTCGGCTTTGAAGGCGCCATTGTAGATATTTCCATAGGCAGCATTGCAGAAAGCGTAGCCATCTATCTGGGTATTCCATTTGCACTGGGAATTTTAAGCAGACTTATCCTGGTGAAACAAAAAGGAGAAGACTGGTATACCAATAAATTCATTCCCACAGTTTCCCCAATGACCTTGATCGCATTACTGTTTACCATTGTAGTGATGTTTTCGCTGAAAGGCGAATTGATCGTTGAGATCCCAATGGACGTGCTCATTATCGCCATTCCGCTTCTGGTATATTTTAGCCTCATGTTCCTCATTGGGTTTTTCTTTACCAAAGCAATGGGCGCGGAATATGACAAAACAGCTTCGGTAGCTTTTACGGCAGCAGGAAACAATTTTGAACTGGCTATTGCGGTTGCCATCGCCGTTTTCGGGCTAAATTCAGGACAGGCTTTTGCAGGAGTTATAGGCCCTTTGGTTGAAGTCCCGGCATTGATCTTACTGGTTAGGGTTTCCTTTTGGCTTCGGAAAAAGTACTACGGAAAAGTGCATGTTTAAGGCCATTTTTGAAGCCTCTTTTTCGGAAGGGCCTGGCTGCTCCCTGTTCCGATTTCATGTTTTTCGCAAAAGTTTTAACATTTTTCCGTAGTTTTAGTCCTGTAAAACAAAGAATTCATGCGAAAAATTACTTTTTTAGGCCTTGGCCTTACTGCCCTCTGCCTGTTCTCCTGTAAAGAAAGAAAAAAACCTGTGGCCACCTCCTCCACCATAGTCTCTTCCTTAGAAATGAACCCTCAAAAAGTGGATGAGCTGGGGGAGCGCTACAATGACCTTGGCCGTTTTAGCGGAAGCATCATGGTGTCTGAGAACGGGGCAGTGGTTTATCACGAATTCTTCGGCAAAGCAAATTATGAGGCGGGTAAGCCTTTTTCGCAAAATACAGTTTTCTCCCTAGGGCCTTTTTCAGAATTTATAAGGAATGACGTGGGAGAGCAACTCGAATCTGAGAAGACAACAGATTCTCTAGAAGTTGTAGCAAAGAAGGCAATGAGCGCTCTTATTGAGGAGCTGGATCTAAAAAACACCTTTCTGCAAAAGCAAGCTCCACAGCATGCCGCAACAGGATATGTTCACTCCATAGGAGCTGAGGGCCCCGAAACACAGCCAATTCTTCAGGACAGCGTTTTACAGCTCTGGACCAATTCCACAGACCTTCAAAACCTGCTAAGAACCATTTCAGGGGAAAGCCTTATCCAGGACGGATATTCAGAAAATGGTGGTTTTAGCTATGCCATAAGAAAGAACGGAAACCTGAGCGTGATCGTGCTGAGCAACCGCAGGCATCCCGTGGCGGGAGAAATGGCAAACAGTGTAGAGCAGCTATGGCTAAGAAAACCTTATCAATTGCCCCTGCCGCGGAAAGAAACCAAAGTGTCTCCTGCCCTTCTGAAGGAATACGCCGGATCTTACACCTTAGGGCCCGGTGCAGCACTAAAAGTAGTTGCAGAACATGATTCCCTGTTCGTATTGATGGGGCCTCAAAAAGTGCATTTAAGGCCGCAGAGCGAGAACCAGTTCTTCATGAACAACAGTGAAGCGGCCATCAGGTTCAAAAAAGATGATAATGGCAGGGTGAGTTCGGCAGAGCTGCTGGACGGTTTCATAAACGGGAACGAGATCGAAAAGCAAGATCTATAGAAGTGGACTTCAACAAAAAATCCTGCCGGAGCAAAATTTTCTCTTCAGAATCCTGTAACTTTTAGGGAAAGAAAACCTGTCAAAAATGTCATTTTTCGTCAGTCATGATTCCATAGTACGCAGGATCTGGGGCAAGAGCGACACCATCCTCTTCATATTTGCGGGGGCATCGGCCGAGTTTGCCCTCAACAAAGCAGTGGACTGGCTGTACTTTACCGGCCGCTTACCCGCCGATCCTTTGGGCAGGTTGTTCTCCACCGTCGCATACGCCAAGAGGATCGTGTTCCTGCCCTACGAGGAAGCCCTCGCGGCGATTGACAATATCACTGCCATTCATCAGGGGGTGGAAGCAGCGCGGGAAGATAAAATTCCGCAGTGGGCATACCGCGACGTGCTGTACATGCTCATTGGCTACTCCATAAGCTCTTTTGAGCTGCTGGAGCATAGACTCACCAGAGCTGAAAAAGAAGAGGTTTATGACGTGTTCTCCCGCGTAGGTGACAGGATGGGCATTAAACAGCTGCCAAAGAACTTCGACGCCTGGCTGGACGACAGGCAGCAGCACCTGGAGCAGGACCTGCTGGAGAGCGAATTCACTACAGATCTTTACCGGCAATACCGAAAGCACCTGGGGCCGGTGCGATTCTGGCTGCTGCTACAGGTGCAGCAAATGGTTTGTCCGCCGAGGGTGAAGGAGCTGCTGGGATTAAAGGCTAATCCTGTGATCCCTCCTGCCCTGCTGGCGTATAAATTCAGCCGACTGCTAAGAGCAGATGAGCTAATCAAAGCCGTCTTTCTTCCAACACAATATAAGCGCGAGATCAAAGCTCTGGACAGGCACTAAAATTGAAATAACTTTTCTAACTTTGGTCCTCAAAGTACTTTTCCATGAAAAACGAGCAGGAATATATTAAGGACATTTCCGAGATCCGCTCCATGATGGAACGCTCCACGCGTTTCCTGTCGCTCACGGGCTGGGCGGGCATCATGGCCGGCATCTATGCTTTAGCGGGGACATACATAGCGTACCTCCTCTATTATTCCCAGCCGGAAGGATTCCTCTACAGCAGTTTTGAAAGACAGGAAGTAACTGCAAATATGTTGAGCCTGGTATCGCTGGGCACCTTAATTCTTGTTCTGGCCGTAGGCACTGCGGTCTACCTTTCTTACCGCAAAGCAAGAAAGAACGGGCAACCGCTATGGAATCCGGTGGCACGTCGGCTGGTGAGCAGCATGGCGATCCCACTGGTTGCGGGAGGCATACTTATCCTACTGCTCATGTTCCAGGGCTTTATTGGCCTTGCCGCTCCGTTGAGCTTAATTTTCTACGGACTCGCCCTTGTTAACGCGGGAAGGTTTACCTTTGATGAACTGAGATCACTGGGCATCACACAGGTGGTGCTGGGGCTGTTGAGCTCCTGGTTCATAGGCTATGCGCTGCTCCTGTGGGGCCTGGGTTTTGGATTAATGCATATCGCCTACGGCATCTATATGCAGCAGAAGTACGACAAGTGAAACCTATCATAGAAGGATTACATAAAGCATTTGAAAGCCGGGTGAGGCTGGGCATCATGTCTGCACTGGCGGTCAATGAAGTGCTGGACTTTAATACGCTCAAGCAGTACCTGGATGTTACCGACGGCAATCTTGCCAGCCACCTCAAGGCGCTCGAAAAAGAGCATTTTGTGGAGGTAAAGAAAAGCTTCGTGGGCCGCAAACCCAACACCAAATATGCAATTACCACCACGGGTAGAAAGGCCTTCGAGGAACACCTCACCACCCTCGAAAATCTGATCAATATTCAGAAGGAATCTTAGTATGAAGCTGATGGCTGTTGGCCTTTCGGCATTAGCTGTTGGCATTTGGCCGGCTACTGTTCCTGCTACCACTTCTCTCCAATAGATTCATTCTCAGTTTTTTACATTAAATTAGATGATACCTCATTTTTATAGCAGCCTGAACATTGTGTTTGCCACCAAAACAAGAATGAAGCCTGGCACTCATTTTCATTTTCATTTCCCTTGATCGTAAAATGCTTAAATTAGATTGGAAAAATTCACTCTATTCTCATGAACAAACATCGCATTTTCACAACCCCTTTTGTTAGTGTTTATCCGCATTATATCAATAAAGCGGAGAAAAAGGGAAGGACAAAGGAAGAAGTAGATACCATTATTTGCTGGCTTACCGGTTACGATGAAAAATCCCTTTCCGAAAAGCTGGAAAATAAAACAGATTTTGAAACATTTTTTGACCAGGCCCCACAATTGAACCCAAACGTTTCAAAGATCAAAGGTGTTATTTGTGGCTATCGGGTTGAAGAGATAGAGGATGAACTAATGCAAAAGATAAGGTACCTGGATAAGTTAATCGACGAGTTAGCAAGAGGCAAGAAAATGGAAAAGATCCTGCGGGATTGATCTCAGTGAAAACAAAATATGCAACCTGCTCAGAAATTATTCACCATAAAACTGGTACACACCTTCGTGTGGTTGTTCTTTGTGGCCATAATCTTTTATGTTGTGTGGTCCGGAGTGACCAACGAGATCACCTCTTTCACCTGGATCGGTATTGGGCTCGTATTGGCTGAAGGCCTGGTGTTGCTCATCTTCAAAATGTTCTGTCCGCTAACTTTACTGGCGCGAAAATATTCCGATTCAAAAATGGATAATTTCGACATCTTTCTTCCCAACTGGATCGCCCGGCACAACAAGATCATCTTTACTTCTATATTTGCAATAGGCGTGGCGTTGGTTCTATTCCGGGTGTTTTCAAAATAAGATTGCTGCTGTTAAGCCAATCCTTCCTTTACTCCAAAATGCCTTCAGAAGCCACTGAAACTTGCCCAATTGACCTCTCAAAAATGTCATTTTTGACACCCCTTCCGCAGCAAAAAAAAGGAACCCTCAAAGGTTCCTCTTTTCTCTTTTTCAATAGCTTAAATTTTCTAGCCGCGGGTAAGCCATCCCCTTTTATTTGCGGTAGCAATAGCATATGGTGTGATCCAAAACAACCCGAAGGTGTAAAAGATGCTGTAAGAATAGGCCCAGAAAGATTCTGATAGCTTATACCGTTTCGCATAGAACAGCACCGGAAAGCTGGACCAGATCAAGATGCTCAAGAGCGTGGAGCTGATGAACAGCACCGGGTGCATTGCCACGAAGAACAGCATCAACAGGATAGACGGGTAACTCATCAACAGTTTGATCAACTGATTCACGAACAACAAGCGCGGACCGATCTTGGAACCTTCACGAAAATCTGTGAAGACATATTTGGCCATTGCGATATTTTCCCGCACGTTGCTTCTCCCCCACCTGATGAACATTTTGTACAGGCCTGAATATTTTTCGGGTACGTTAGTGTAAGCATAGGCATTTCTCTGGAAAAGCACGTGGTAACCCTGTTTAAGGATCATGTTGGTCATCGCCCTGTCCTCCCCAATATCTGAAGGTTGTCCCATAAAGGTCTGGTTGATCCACTCTTCAAGACAGTTAAATACTGCTTCCCTCCTATAGGCCGCTAAAGCTCCCGGGGTACACATTACAGATTCCAGGCTGCTTTCTGCGGAACGCACGAATTCAAAGCTCAGCACAAAGCTCACATCAAGCATCTTGGGCAACAAGGCTTTCTTGCCATTGTTAAGCACACGGATGTTTCCTGCGACCGCGCCACATTTTTCATTCAGCACAAACGGGCTTACCAGGTTGCGAAGCGTTTCTTTAGTAACTTCAGAATCACTGTCTACGGTAACAAATACCTCTCCCGTCCCCAGGTGGAAACCGCGGTAAAGCGCATGTCGTTTCCCCTTGTTTTCGGGCTGCTGGTAAATACTAACCCTGTCTCCCAGCTCTTCTTTAGCCTTTTGCATCCATTCCCAGGTGTCATCCTTACTCCCATCATCAATGGCGAGCAGCTGCAGCTTATGTGCAGGATAGTCGCTCTTTGCAAGGCTCATCAAGGTAGCCCAAACCTGTTTACCCTCATTATAAGCGGGAACGATCACCGTACAAGTAGGCAAAACCTCATTGGTAACGGTCTCAATTGGTTTATAGCGAAAGTACAGGTACAGGTTGTACACAAAAAATCCAGCCCTGAAGAGGAAAAGTCCGCCGGCAATGATCATTAAAACCGTACCCCAGGCAGAGTCAAGTTTGCCAAGGTTGTAGCGCTCAAAATCGTTCTGTAAAATGTAGACCAGGTAAGCCGCTGCCATGAGCAAGAGCAGGCTGCTCGCGCGCACCATGATTCCTCTAAGATCTCTGGGTTTGGTGTTTTGATTTGAAAATGCCGCTTCTTCTGCGGTGGATTTTTTTTGATCGGGGGCTATTAAGTTATCTTTCATGCTTGTGCTTTCTATTTTTTAACTGACAGTTATCTCAGCTGTCGACTTACATTAAGCAATCCACATACCAATTACTAAAAGGCTGTATATAAAGCCTCTTTGAAAGGCCTGCCGGAAAAAAGTGTGGAATTCCTACACAGCTGACATTCCAATTCCTCAGTTACAGCAACAGCTGACACTGCGGCAGCAGCAGAACTGACACAGCTAACTTAAGCCGAATCCCTGCCTGTCAATTTTCTAAAAAGTCTTAAAAAACAGATTATATTTTATTGTATTTTAGATAATTGCCCCATAAACAACAGAAGATTCATGAAAGCAGAACACCAATTCGACAGCTAATTTAATTTCCCTTCGCAATAATTTTATTAAAATGAATTTGAATCAAAATGATCCGTTTGAAGACTCAGCATTAACTAACATCCTGGTGGTATCTGACATGTCAAAATCAAAAAAGTATTATGTAGATGTCTTAGGAGCAAATCTTTTTCGTGAGTATGGTGGAGACTCGATGGTTTTAGAATTTTTAGACAACTGGATTTTATTAGTCACTCCAGGGGGGCCAACCGAAGATAAACCGGAGACTAATTTTGTTGTTCCATCAAACCGAAATAACGTTAGTCATTCTTTTACTATTCGGGTAAAAGACTGTAGCCGGTCCTACGAATTATTAAAACAAAAAGGAGTGGAATTCCTGACACCACCAGTTGAAAGAGGAGCTGAAACCAGATGCTTTTTTCGAGACCCGGATGGTCACTTGTTTGAAATAAGTGAATATCGGAGTTAGTAGACCAAAGAAAGAGTAATAAATAATTTGAGAACGAAACTGACCCGGATTTACTGAAGCGCAGTTTTTATAGTGTTAGACCGGAGGAAGCGGGAAATCAACAACAAAAAGATGTTGAAAAGGAAGTTATGGCCATAAAAGATGGCGTAGGTATTAATCGAAGTTTCATTTATCTTTGAATTATGATCGAATTGATTCATAATAAACTATATGAAATGCCATCAACTAAAGATATTAACGGCAAATGAGACCTTAAGATGGAACCAACTACTATGGCTACAATCAACATTGTAATAGCCTTTACTTCGATCATGTTTTTTGGATATAGATATGCAGACGGAAAATGGAATGTGTCTGAATCAAAAAAGTCAAGTTACCGCAATTGGACCAAAGAACATGGTAAAACAATAAAAAGGGGAATAATCATATTGTCTTGCCTTTTCGGAATTGGGGTGCTAATATTTCTTCAAGGAACCGGTTCGTAAGAAGAATAAGAATTCGTAGAACAATCCCCATTATTTCATACCTCTTAAAAATGACATTTTAGAAGGCTCTCTTCGGAAGTTATTGAGGTCTTTAGCAATGGCATCAATTAAAAAGCCTTTTATTTACTTTATCAAAATTTATTAGTATCAGAAATTGAACTGGAAGTCCATAAGATTGATGAACTCCAGAGAAAGATTGACCGTCTACAAAAATAGCAGGTGATTTTGAAGATGACGTAGTCTGTGATCAATGAGATTTCCACAATTATCTATTAATAAACCCATCAAAAACCATAAGATGAGCAGGAAATTAAAACTACTGTGGACAATAGGATTCCTGATTTTTCTTCAGCAATTTGTAAAAGCGCAGACAGATCATGAGCAGCAGTTTTTGCAAAGAACAGGGGTTGCAGATAGTCTCTTTTCAGAAGTTCTCAAGGAGTCCAGAACGATCTGGATACAACTGCCTGCCGGTTTTTCCCCAGAGGAAGATCAAAAATATCCGGTTGTTTATATTTTAGACGGAGAAAAATTTCTGCCTACGGTAAATGAGGTGCAAAACTATTACAGCGGCGGTTTTACGCCCGAAATGGTCCTGGTTGGCATCTCTAATGATAAGAACAGAGTTCGGGACCTGACTACTTCAACCATAACCACAAAATACGGGAGGCCTTTTACCGGGAAGAACGGAGAGGCAGAGAATTTCAGGAAATTCATTCAGCAAGAACTCATTCCTTTTATTGAAAACAAATATCCTGTCACTACTTACAGAACACTTATTGGTCACTCTTATGGAGGGCTGTTCACCATCTTCACCCTGCTCCATCAACCGGAACTTTTTGCTAATTATTTAGCCATTGACCCAAGCCTGGATTGGGACGACCAAAAACTTCTGAAAGAAGCACCAAAAATATTTGCTGACAAGAAATATAAAAACAAAGCTTTATTCATGTCATTGAGTGGTCAATTGCACCTGCAGAACCCACAGATCACGATAGACAACGTAATGCAGGACACAACCGGCTTCACCCTATTCGCCCGCTCGAACATTGGCTTTTCAAACCTGGTAAAACAAAACGCGGAAGACGGATTGTCTTTTGAATGGAAATTTTATCCCGAAGATCTACATGGTACCGTCCCCCTTCCATCCATAATGAACGGTTTGATTTCACTTTTTGAATGGTATCAAATGGAAAATACCGAAAAAATAAACTCTTTTGACACCTCAAAAGAGGAACTTTTCAGTATCATAAAGCACAGGGAAAAGAAATTAAAAGAACATTTTGGATATGCTGTGCCGGCTTATCCCGAAGAGCTTCTAAATATGTTAGGTTACATGAACATGGATATGCAACAACCCGAAAAGGCTAAAATGTACTTTGAACTTGCTATTGAATCCTATCCGGAAAGTGCCAATGCTTATGATTCCATGGCCGATTATTACGAAGCACAAGGCGACGCTTCTAATGCAATTAAGTATGCAACCAAAGCTTATGAGCTAAACAGCGATGACTACTATAAACAGAGAGTAGAGGAATTAAGGGAAAAGTAATATAACGCCTTCATCGGTAATTGCAAAAATCGAGCTTAGCCGAAATAGTCTAATTTAGAAGATCAAGAACCCTGGTAAAAAGAGCACAGTAAAATACCTTTTTTGAGAGGTAAGAGAGCCTGACGGCAACTGTGATTTAGGTATGGATATTTGGTATTAAAGGTGGCTACGGCAACCGGGGAAAAATTATAAAAATAAATTTGTAGTTTTAAAGACCAATAAATCCTGAAAAATGCAAAAGCCAAAAAAACAAATGATACTTATCGCCGCCGGCCTTCTTATTGTTTCCATTTCTCAAATGACCTGGCACTTTATGGAGTTACCCGATTTTGTCAACGGGGTTCTAATAGGATTGGGAATCGGGCTGATGTTTATCGCTTTATTTAATAAGAGAAAACAGCCAAAAACTCCGGTAAATTAAAAGGTTTTTCTACATATTGATCTTTGGGTTGCTGTTTGGAAGCTGCGAAACCTATACCGAACCTGACACAACAAACGTTTATTCCCCAAATTTTAGAATACTTGAAGCTGATGAAAATTTGGTCTTGATCGACCTGGATTCCATGAGCAACTTCGCCGAACTGAGAATCGAAATGGGCAGGCTCACCTGCGAAAAAAGGCCTGCAGCTATAACCTTTGGAAATGAGGACAAGAGGTATTTCCTTACCGGTTATGCCAAATGCCCCACTTCTAACGAGGTTGCCTGTTACTTCAGAAAAAATTTCATCAATATTAAGAATGATTCAATCGTCACCGGAGCCTATAACAAACGTAGAATACCCATTGAAGAACTGAACTCAGAACTTGTTTCCCTTACTGCCCATCCTTCAAGTTATAAGCTTCAGGAAGACGTCATGAAACCCGCACTGATCACCTTGTATATAGACCAAGCCGAAGATATTTCGACCACCAAACAGGTGCTTAAAGAAATAGTGGAATCATTTGAAAAAATGAATACAGAAGAACAACCGGGATTTTTTGAATACGCTATTCTGTTTTCCTCATACGACCCTACAAGAATTCCGCCGCCTCCCCCCTTACCTTCTAACGTAAATAATGAATAAGCTCTTTTAATCAAACATAAATGAACAGGATCTTTACTTTTTTAATCATTCTACTTCTCGGTTTTCCGGCTTTGGCTCAGGAACAGGTTGCTGTGAAGCGGCAGGTGGTGCGAAGAACACGGGAAGTGGCTACCGCTAAGCTCTACCTTAAACCTACAGGAGAAAAACTTTCTCAAAAGGAATTTTACGCACTGTGGTCCAAGAACCCGAACATGGCTATGGAACGGGTGATCAACAACAAAGGGGAGGTGGAAAAGATCCTGGTCGATCCCGGGGCAGAACCTTCCCCGCTGATGAACAACTGGGCTGAAAAGACCAAACCCGGAGAAGATTTTCCGGAACTGGAATTCACCACGGTCGAAGGAAAAAGCCTTAAGCTCAAAGACCTGAGAGGAAAATTGATCATTTTACATTGGGATACAGATGCCAACACACCAAGGTTTCAGAAAGAGCTCGTGCAGGAATTAGACGCAACCATAAATGCTTCTCCGCATAAACACGAAGTCGCCGCCATTCTTCTTTTCATGAATTCCGCAGAACAGGTGAAGAAAGGTTTTGATTTTCAGGAATCCAATTTCAGTGCGGTGCCCGATGCCGCTAACTTCACCGCCAAACTCAACATTCGCTCTTTTCCCACTACGCTGGTGATCGATAAAGAAGGCAAACTTATAAAGGAATTAAGCCGCAAACAGCAGCTCGATCTTGAGGAGCTCCTGGAACAATAGTTTAGGACACTTACATTTCAGAATACCTTTTAAAAATGACATTTTTGAAAGGTATTCTTCTTTTAAATTAATCCTTCCTGCACCTGAACAGCTTTATCTTTTAAAAAATTTAATATTTTTAGACTTTATTAACAAAAGATCCTGAACTCCCTACTTCGCGGTCTGCCACTTAACCACTTTTGATATGAAGACCCTCAGGAAGTTATTCCTCTGCCTGCTCCTGTGCGCAGGCCAGTTTGCTACAGCCCAGGAAAGTGAGATCGACCGGCTTATCAACCAGGGAGTTGAGCTGCACGATTCGGGAGATTATCCCGGCGCTATCGAGCTATACAAGAAGGCACTGGAGCTAGATCCAAATTCTGACCAGGCCCACGTGGAGATAGGTTATTCCTATTATGCGGCAGGAGATTATAGGAATTCTGAAATACACAGTAAAAAGGCCATCGAGCTGGACGGGGAATATGCAGGCCTGGCCTACATCAACTACGGGAATGCCCTTGATGCGCAGGGAAAAACCCGGAAAGCCATTAAAGTTTATGAGGAAGGCCTGAAGGAACATGAAAGTTACCTGTTGTATTACAACCACGGGATCTCCTGTATGAATTCAGGAAAATTAGACAAAGCTTTTGAATCTGCCGTGAGTGCCATTGATCTGAACCCCATGCATGGCAGCAGTCATTTGCTGTTGAGCGATGTAATGGCTGCCAAGAACAGCAGGATACAGGCCATATTGCCGCTGTACTTCTTTTTGCTGACGGAAAACCATACCGAAAGGGCCAAGACGAGGTTCGCCGACCTTCGGAAGTACCTGGATCACGGGGTTTCGAAAACAGACGAAGGCACTCTTGACGTGAACATACCGGTGAGCGGAAATTCTGATTTCGATGCCGCCGAGATGATGATAAGCCTGCTCAAGAGTTCCGAAGACCTGGAGGAGAACCGGGACAAGCCTCGGCTGCAGCTTTTTGCCGAAAACAACGACAAGATCTTTAAAATGCTGGGCGAACTTAAAAAGGAACAGGGCGGCATCTTTTGGGAGCTGTATGTACCTTTCTTTTCTCAGCTTGCAGAAAATGGCCATACCGAGACCTACAGCTATTATATCGCCCTCACAGAAGGGGAAGAAGCCGTTTCCTGGCTGGACCGGCACAAGGAAGAGATCAACAGCTTCGGCGAATGGGTAAATCAACAGTAAGTATCGCATTTCCTGCGGAAAAAACTCATTTTCATGCAAGCTCCCGAAAAAATTATTTTAGAAGACAGCTTTAATACGCATCAAAAGGTACATATGCTGGGACTGGCAAGCCCCATTCCTATTTTTCTTGCAGATCTGTCGTTTAGCAACCTCAACTGGAAAGGTGACCTTTTGGTATTTTTCCTCTTCAGCATCCTGGCAGTGGTCGTCTTATTTGCCTTTTCAAAAAAAGGATTTATTAAAGCCAACGGAAAGCTCTACAAGGCAAAATTCTTTCGCGGCCAAGTGCTCAGCCGGAAAAAGATCAACCTGGAGGACCGACCGGTGGTGTCTATTCTCAAGTTCAAAAAGCGCCGAAAATATGCCTTTTTTGCTGCTGCACAACCGGATATGGCCTACGGGTTCAATGCTTTTGAGGTGTACGCCCTCAACGAGCACCACCTAAAAAGGGATCTTTTGATGCGGCTAACTTCGGAAGAGATCGCCCAACGGGCCCTGGAATTCCTGGGTACCGGCCTCGAGTTAAGACATGAAGTGTTCAGCCCGAATTTTGGGTACAGAGTAAGACGCTAAAAAAAACCTACAACTATGGATAAGATCATTCTTTTACTGTTCCTGAGTGGCTTCAACGGCTTTGGCCAGGAACTCACCTGTGCCGATTTTAAGAATGGCAGCTTCCTTTCCACCTCTGAGGTCTTTGGTAAGGAAATACACTTTAGGATCATCAGGGACGGCAATTCGCAAACAGAGGTCCTGCTGGACAGCCTGCCGGGACTGCCGCCAGGCTTCCCCAGGGAAGAGCATATTCTGCTCGAATGGATAGACAACTGCAGTTATTATGCCCGAAAGGACAGTTCCGCGACGGCCGCTTCTGGACAATATAGTGATCAACACAGCCGGGTGCTGGTGGAAATGATCAAGATCGAAGACGGCTGTTTTTACTATAGATCGACTTCAGAGATTAACGGGGAGCCGGTAAGCATCAACGGGAAGATTTGTAAAGAAGAGCAGCTCAATTAGTGCAGCTCCTGGAAGTGATCTCAAAAATGACATTTTTGAGACCTGTGCCGGGTAGGGTTTTCCACAGTTTTCTTTAACAAAAAATTAATAGATTTACGAAGCGACAATAGAACTTGCCTTTATCGCTGAAAGAATGTGATGAACACAAAGTTTTTGTTGTGGTATAAGACGTTGTGCATAATGCGGAAAATCGTGCTGAAATTGAACATTTGAACTAAAAACGCCATCACACAAACAGCACATTTGGTTTTTTGCCGATACATAAGCAAACGCTGAAAAAACCAAAAGAGCTGTTTTTTGCCAACGCTTAACTGAACATAAAATTGATAATAATAACTTAAATTGACAGAAAAAATTGAATGCTTAATAGATTAATAATACTAAACTCTGAAATATACTCAAAAGCGGATATTGAACTTGCAAATTGTGATTCTCTACAGATAGTCGGACCAAATAATATTGGTAAAAGC
>JBAVJB010000055.1:0-9217 GCA_049687495.1 Salinimicrobium sp. | reverse complement strand
GATTATGATGGACGAGCTGCGCGATTACCGCTTTTATGCCGAAGATATGCTGCATCCCAACAAGATCGCGATCGACTATATCTGGGAAAAATTCAGCGAAAGCTGGATCTCTGCTGAGGCTTCAGCTCTAATGAAAAAGGTAGAGCAGCTTCAAAAAGGCCTTTTACACCGGCCTTTTAACACCGATTCTGCGGCACATCAAAAATTTCTGCAGGATCTTGAAAAGAAAAAAGAGGAACTGCAACGGCAGTGGCCGCACATGAAGTTCTAAGGCGAAATGGTTGAAACCATTTCTGTTTCCATATGCAATTTATAGCCCCGTATTTTAATCCGGGGCTATTTATAATTGAGAGAAAATTAAAACCGTTTCAACGGTTTTGATCCAGGCTGGAAAGATCTTCACATTTTCTTCAAAAAAAGCGAAAAACTTCTTTGTAACTTCAGCTTATGAGGAATATTCTAATTGGTGCACTCCTGGTCCTGATCATGGTTTTTACTTTTCGCTACTGCGAAAACCGGAATCAGGAAAGGGATCAGCTGGAGGAAAGTACGGCGCTTATTCAGCAGCAGATCAAAAATGTAGGAAAACTGGTGGTAACCGAGGGAACCTTCTCGCAGGTCTACACCTACAACGATTCTAAAAAGTTCTATTTAGACGTGCTTTCTGCCCGTAAAAAGGCGCTGATCATCGTCAACGCGAAGGCCACCGTGGCTTACGACCTGAGCAAGCTGGAGGTGGAGCTGGACGAGAAGAATAAGACGGTGCTCATCAAGCACATTCCTAAAGAAGAGATCTCAATTTACCCCGACATTCAGTATTACGACATCACTCAGGATTATCTCAACCAGTTTGAGGCCAAAGATTACAACCGCATTAAGAGCCGGGTGAACAAATCAATTCGCTCTAAAATCCGAAAATCGGGTTTAGAGGCAAATGCGAAGAACAGGCTGATAAGTGAACTGCAAAAGATCTACATTCTCACGAACAGCCTGGGCTGGACGCTCAAGTACAACAATGAAGAATTCAAAGATCCCGAAGAGATGCAGCGCCTAAAACTGTAGGTCCTTGCTCAGCTCAAAATCTGATCTACCAGGTTGAGGTCATTGTAAATCCGGGGCTATGGAATAAATTTAGAAATTGTGAAACCGTTTCAACAGTTTGATTAAGAATCGGGTGCAACCTAAAACTGTAGGTCTTTGCTCAGCTCAAAATCTGATCTTACGAGATTGATGCCGTTGTCGATCAAATGTGCTACTTCAGGACGTTGCTCTTTTACTTTTTCAAGGTGTTCCAATACTTCCTGAGCCAGTTTTTCATCCTTGCCGTGTGCCAGTTCAAATATTTCTACAGAAAGCAGCCAGTCCTTTTGGTGGTGCTTCTTCAAAATGTCGAAAGCTGCCTGTAAAGAGAACTTGGTGTTTTTGCCTTCCCTAAGGTGGCGCACAGATGCGTAAAGCGATTCCAGCTCCTCTCTCTCCGGCGTCTTTTTGCTCTTAATGGTTGTGCTGCTTGGCTTGTGCGTGATCATGTCAAATGAATGCCAGTCTGCCGGGCCTGCAAAAGCCGAGGTCACTTCCTTACCAACGGCCATGTCGAATTTTCCCCATTGGGGTTGGAAGAGCACTTCGTCTTTATAAGTAACCGAACAATTTTTCAGGCTGATCAAAATGATCTTGCCTTGCAGGTTCCTTGTGCCGGTAATGATCTCTCCTTTGACAACCACTCCGCCTTCGAATTCAAAGGTGATCTTTTCACCTTCGTAGATATCATAGGCCCGCAAGTCGCGCGGACTCATATCTTCAATGGCGAGATTAATGCCTTTCAATTTTCCAACGGGAGAACCAAAACCATCGGGATGATTTTCGGTGCCGTGGCCTACCAATTCTTTTTCACGGGAAGCGAGCGCAGTTTTTCCTGCGGTCTGGAAGTAGACCGGTTTACCTTCATGTTCGATAACCCGGCTAAAGTTCCCGGATACTTGAAGGCCGGTGCTCAGTTCTATGCTGCCAATATTTTTGGAGTTGATCAATTTTTGCAGGCCTTCTAACCCGCCTACGCGCAGTGCCATTTTATTGGCAAATTCCTCTAAAACTGAACTCAAATGAGCAAAATCTGGCGTAACGTACAACTGTGGCTGCGGTTTGGTAATATCAAATTCCTGCTGTGCGGCTTCAATGGTATATGGGATCTTCTTTACCTTGTCTGTCATGCACCATGCGCTTTCCCCAATAGAGGAGAGTAACCCGGCGCCATAGATCTTGGGATTTTCAAGTGTACCGATAAGACCATATTCCACGGTCCACCAGTGAAGGTTCCTTATCTGCGCCATTTCACTTTGCTCCCGCAGGTCATTCTGCAGTTCGTCTACCCTTTTTTCGGCTTTAGCTATTTCATCTTCGGGAGTATCTTCGGCTTCCTTGATGATAGAAAGGTGCCTGATGGCCTCGTAGATCTCGTAATCTTTGGCACTGGAAATTGCTTTACAGCCAATCTCTCCAAAACGTCTCAAATATTCGGCATATTCCGGGTTGGCGATAATAGGCGCGTGGCCTGCGCCTTCGTGGATGATATCTGGAGCAGGAGTGTATTCTATATGCTCCAGCTGCCTGATATCACTGGCGATCACCAGCACATTGAAAGCCTGGAACTCCATAAAAGCTGCCGGCGGAATGAAACCATCCACTGCCACTGCAGCCCAGCCAATTTCTTTTAAGATCCTGTTCATCCCGTACATGTTGGGGATGTGTTCTATGGAAATACCGGTTTGCCTGAGCCCTTCGAGGTAAGAGGAATGCGCTACCTGGCTGAGGTACTCGACATTCTTGCGCATCACATACCTCCACACCGCCTGATTGATGGCGGTATAGTCCTCGTAATTCTGCGGTTTTATAAACTGCTTCAGGTGGGCCGGAAGCCGGTCAATTATTTCGTTTGATTCAAATTCTTGTTCCATAAAAATTTTGAGATAACAGGACTCTAAAGATACAAAAATTCTGCTTTTTCAATCGTTTGAGCTGCTGCCTTTCACTTTTTCCGAAGCATAAAAAAAGCCGCTAAAAAGCGGCTTGATCATCTTGTGCTGTACGTTAATTCAACGATGGCGGATACTTCTTCAAGATTTCCTCCACGATCTCGTTAATGCGTTCCTGCTTACGGTCTACATCACGGGCCAGAGCTGCTGTGCCCATTCCCTGCCATACCAGCTGTTTTTCGCCGGCGTCAATAAGGTCAATGTAGAGCGTACCTTCGGTAGTCGAGTTCACGGTGTTATACCCCGATCCCCAATACCAGGGACTCCAGCCCCAGCCGTAATAGCCGTAGGCATAATTGTTATTGTAGATGTTGATGTTCTCTTTTGTTTTGGTGAAAATGCTCACCAGCAGGTCGGGGTTATCAGACTTTGTAAATCCTTTTTGTTGCATCTCGTCCTCAATGGCTCGTAAAATACGTTTTTTGTCAAGGTCTGAAATTTCGGCTTTGTCGATTCCCGGTTTAAAGAAGGCGAAAGTCTGGTATTGTCCAAAGTTTGCTTCGCGGTCATAATCTGTTGCGACCCTCACGGTATTACATGAAGACAGCATCATAACAAGCAGCAGAAGTACTGCAAGGGTTTTTATAGATCTCATGGTTTCAGGTTTTTATCCTTACAATTTAAGAAAATAAATCTTCATCTACCATGTTTGGAAGCGTGATTTTTAGGAGCGGTTCTGCCTGCATGGCTCGCTTAATGGCAAAAAGCGCCCCGTCATTACGCGCCCAGGATCTTCTGGCGATCCCATTATTCACATCCCAGAAAAGCATGGAGTTGAGGCGTTTTTCGGCTTCTTTAGAACCGTCGAGAACCATCCCGAAGCCACCGTTGATCACTTCGCCCCAGCCAACGCCGCCGCCATTGTGAATACTCACCCAGGTAGCGCCCCTAAAGCTGTCGCCAATAACATTTTGAATGGCCATATCGGCTGTATACCTGGAGCCGTCGTAGATATTAGAGGTTTCCCGGTAAGGGGAATCTGTACCCGAAACATCGTGATGATCCCTCCCCAGGATAACCGTCTCTATTTCCCCTTTTTCAATGGCATCGTTAAAGGCTTTTGCGATCTCGATCCTGCCCTGTGCATCGGCATAAAGGATACGTGCCTTGGAGCCTACCACAAGCTTGTTTTCCCGTGCTCCCTGTATCCACCTGATGTTATCTTGCATTTGCTGCTGAATCTCTTCGGGAGCGTTTTCTTTTAATTTCTGAAGCACCTGGGTGGCAATAGCATCAGTCTTATCCAAATCTTCGTCTTTGCCTGAAGCACACACCCAGCGGAAAGGCCCGAAACCGAAATCAAAGCACATAGGGCCCATGATGTCCTGCACGTAAGAAGGATAGGCGAAATCTTTGCCTTCTCCCGCTTCGGAAGCTGTTACGAAATGCCCTTTTTCATCCTTAAAGATCTTTGCGCCTGCACGTGAAGCCTCAAGTAAAAAGGCATTTCCGTAGTCAAAGAAATAAGTGCCTTTTTCGGTGTGCCTGTTGATGGCCTCGGTTTGGCGTCTTAAGCTTTGTTGAACTTTTTCTTTGAATTTTTCGGGATCTGAGGCCATCATCTCATTGGCTTCCTCAAAAGAAAGTCCGGCAGGATAATAACCGCCTGCCCATGGGTTGTGCAGCGAGGTTTGGTCGCTGCCCAGGTCGATGTGCAGGTTTTCTTCATCAAACTTTTCCCATACCTCTACCACATTTCCTAAATAGGCAAAAGACAGGCTTTTTTTGTCATTTTTGGCAGCCCTGATTTTTTGAACAAGCTCATCGAGATCTTCCACAACCTCATCTACCCAGCCTTGCGAATGCCTGGTGTTTACCGCCTTGGGATTCACCTCGGCGCAAACCGTGATGCAGCCGGCGATATTTCCGGCTTTTGGTTGAGCGCCGCTCATGCCTCCCAATCCCGAAGTGACAAACAGGGAAGGCTCTTCAGTTTTATCTGAGGGTTTACCGATCTTCCGCAGCGCGTTCAAAACAGTGATCGTTGTACCGTGAACAATTCCCTGAGGGCCGATATACATATAGCTGCCCGCGGTCATTTGGCCGTACTGCGTCACGCCAAGCGCGTTGAATTTCTCCCAGTCATCGGGTTTGGAATAGTTGGGGATCATCATCCCGTTGGTCACTACCACGCGTGGGGCATCGGGATGTGAAGGGAACAGCCCAAGAGGATGGCCGGAGTTCATCACCAGGGTTTGCTCGTTGGTCATTTCGGCCAGGTATTTCATCACCAGCCTGTACTGCGCCCAGTTTTGAAAGACAGCGCCATTGCCGCCGTAGGTAATCAATTCATGCGGATGCTGCGCCACCTTCGGGTCCAGGTTGTTTTGAATCATCAGCATAATTGCCTTTGCCTGCCCGCTTTTTCCCGGATATTCTTCTATGGGCCGGGCATACATCTCGTAATCGGGCCGCAGCCTGTACATATAGATCCTGCCGTAGTTTTCCAGCTCTTCCCGAAACTCCGGAAGTAGCGTTTCATGCTGACTTTTATCGAAGTAACGCAAGGCGTTCCTCAGGGCCAGTGTTTTCTCTTCGGCAGTGAGAATGTCCTTGCGCTTTGGCGCATGGTTCACATTTGGATCATAAGATTTGGGCTTGGGAAGCTGATTGGGAATGCCTTCCAAAATAGCATTTTTGAAGTCCATAGATCAGGATTTTTTCTGTTGATTGGTCTTGTTGTTATAGCCGTAAGGGCAGTGGCGGCAGCCGCTCTGGCAGCAGTAGCCGCGCTTGAGATGGTATTGTTCGGTAAAACAGCGGTAGCCTTCGGGGGTGAGATAATAATCCCCGTCTTCCAAAGGAATTTTTTTCTTAAAAAAACTCATACCACAAAAGTAGCATTTTCTTACCTTGTTGGCATGTTCGTGGTGGTAAATAAATTCTTCCTGGCCAAGCAGTTTGACGGGGTGACGCTGTGGCCCTTTATCGTTGTGAGGCGGGAAGAGCTTAAGCACGATCCTGTGTTTATCAACCACGAAAGAATTCATTTGAAGCAGCAGCTGGAGCTGCTAATCCTCTTCTTTTTCATCTGGTATTTTTTTGAGTATTTCATCAGGTTGATCAAATACCGTGACTCTTACAAGGCCTATAACAAGATCTGTTTTGAACGGGAGGCCTATACCCATGAAAAGAACCTGGATTACCTTAAGAGCCGAAAAACCTGGGCCTTCTGGAAATATCTTTAAGCATTTTTTCTCTTCGGAAAAAGTTTTGTGACCTTTGCAGCAGTATGCCGGCCATTTTTGAACAACATCCAGAAATCCCGAACCAGTTCATCACCAAAGTGAACGGAATTTCCCTCTTCTTAAAACGGGAAGACCTCCTGCATCCTCAGGTTTCGGGAAACAAATTCCGGAAGCTAAAATACAACCTCAAAAATGCCATTTTTGAAGGGTATAACACGGTGCTCACCTTTGGCGGCGCGTACTCTAACCACATTGCGGCGACTGCGGCGGCGGCCAAAGAAAGCGGCCTTAGATCTATAGGAATCATACGTGGAGAGGAGTTGGGGCAGGACATGCAGCAAACGCTTAAGGAAAACTCCACCTTGAATTTCGCCGCTTCCTGCGGAATGCAGCTGCATTTTGTAAGCCGCAGTGACTACAGGCAAAAAACTTCGGAAGAATTTCTGAAGCTGCTTCAGGAACAATTCGGGAATTTCTATCTTGTTCCCGAAGGCGGGACCAATGAGCTGGCGGTAAAAGGCTGTGAAGAGATACTTTCCGAAGAAGATAAAGAATTCGACATCATTTGCTGTGCCGTGGGTACGGGCGGGACCATTTCGGGTCTTATAAATGCTTCGGCTGAAGGGCAGAAGGTGCTGGGATTTCCCGCGTTGAAGGGGGACTTTTTAACTTCCGAAGTAGAGAAATTCAGCGAAAAAAATAACTGGGAGCTCATAACAAATTATCATTTTGGAGGTTATGCAAAGGTGGACCGGCAGCTTATTGAGTTTATCAACGACTTCAAAAGCAGGTTTGACGTGCAGCTTGACCCGGTATATACCGGCAAAATGATGTTTGGCATTTTCGATCTTATGCAGAATAAAAAATTTAAAGAAAATACTCGTATTTTAGCCGTTCATACGGGAGGGTTACAGGGCATTCGCGGCATGAACAACCAACTGAAAAAGAAAAGTTTACCCCAAATTAATGTAAAGGATGAAAATCACTTTTAGGATCCTGAGCCTGTTGCTCATTTTTAGCGCATTTTCCTGCGGAAGCCACAAAAAAGTAGCTTCGCGTAAAAAGCATAAAGTTGAACAGCGTGTGGAAGAGGAAAAGCCGCTGGTAAAAGTGGAGAAGATAGAAAAGGAAGAAGCTCCCGAAGTGCCGGCAAAGCCGCTTACCTATGTTGATAAAGTGATCGCGTATATTGAACTTTACGCACCTATTGCCCAGGAAGAGATGAAACTTTACAGGATCCCTGCAAGTATTACCCTGGCGCAGGGGATTCTGGAATCGGGCGCCGGCGAAGGCACGCTTACCCTCAAGGCCAATAATCATTTCGGAATTAAATGTCACGGCTGGCAGGGCGGCAGCGTTTTTCATGATGATGACCGGCCGCAGGAATGTTTCAGAAAATATAATGACCCAAAATACTCTTTTAGAGACCACTCGCTTTTTCTTACCGAGAGAAAACGATATGCCGGCCTTTTTGACCTCGATATCGACGATTACGTAAGCTGGGCAAGGGGCTTAAAAGCTGCAGGTTATGCCACAGACAGAAAATATCCCGATAAGTTGATCAGCCTTATCGAACGCTATGAGCTGTACAGGTATGACGGCGAGGTGCTGGGAAAAGAACCCATAGTGTACAATGAAAGATCTTCGAGTCCGCGGCAATACGTGGTAAAGCAGGGAGATACACTCTATGCCATTTCGAAAAAATTCGGAATAACTGTTGAGCAGTTACAACAATACAACAAATTAAAAGGGACGGCCATCAGCATCGGGCAGGTGCTTTATGTCGCCCCGTAACCGGAAAAAGATAATTTTTATGATCTATAGGAGAAGCAGCGAACTTTTTGCTGCGGCCAAAAAAGTAATTCCCGGGGGCGTCAACTCTCCCGTACGCGCGTTTAGTGCAGTTGGAGGAGAACCGCTTTTCATCAAAGAAGCCAAAGGAGCTTATCTTTATGACGAAGACGGGAACAAGTACATTGACTACATCAATTCCTGGGGGCCACTTATTCTTGGCCACGCCTTTGAACCCGTGGTGGACGCGGTAGTCGAAAAGGCCAAAAAAGGAACCTCTTTTGGCGCACCCAACGAGATCGAGACCGAAGTTGCCGAGCTGGCGGTAGCAATGGTACCCAACATTGACAAGATAAGATTTGTGAATTCGGGGACCGAGGCCTGCATGAGTGCAGTGCGTCTTGCCCGCGGATTCCAGAACCGCGAAAAGATCATCAAATTCGCCGGTTGCTATCATGGTCACAGCGACTCCTTTCTTATCCAGGCGGGAAGTGGTGCGGTCACCTTTGGTACGCCCAACAGCCCCGGAGTGACAGAGGGTACGGCAAAAGACACTTTGCTGGCAAAATACAACGACCTGGAGAGCGTAAAACAGCTGCTCGAGGCAAATAAAGACGAAGTTGCCTGCATCATCCTGGAGCCCGTGGCAGGGAACATGGGATGTATCCCTCCAAAAAGCGGATTTTTGGAAGGTCTTCGCGAACTGTGCGATGAGCACGGAGTGCTGCTCGTTTTTGATGAGGTGATGACCGGATTCAGGTTGGCAAAAGGAGGCGCGCAGGAACTGTACGGCGTGAAAGCCGATATTGTTTGCTTCGGAAAAGTTATTGGCGGAGGACTGCCGGTTGGAGCCTTCGCAGCCCGAAACGAGATCATGGACCACCTCGCACCAACAGGGCCGGTGTACCAGGCAGGTACTTTAAGCGGGAATCCGCTGGCGATGGCTGCCGGGCTTGCCATGCTTTCTGAACTCAACCAGAACAGCAATATCTACGATAGTCTGCATGACAAAACCGTATACCTGGAAAAAGGGATCCATAAAGTTTTAAGCGAAAATAATATCACGCATACGATCAACCGCAGGGGTTCGATGATCTCGGTACATTTTGCCGAAGATGAGGTAGTGGATTTTGATTCGGCTGCCAAAGGGAACAATGATACCTTTAAAAAATTCTTCCACGGTTTATTGGAAAACGGAGTTTATAT
>JBAVJB010000054.1:0-17636 GCA_049687495.1 Salinimicrobium sp. | reverse complement strand
GAGAAACCACAAAGACAAGTAGGCTGGAAAAGATCAGCCCTATGATAAAAGCCGGGGTGGGATTGAATGACAAGTATAAGAATTGTTAACTAACTCAGGCAAAGGCTGGAACTTTGGAAGAGTTATATGTGTCGTCCTAAAATAGGTTGACAGTTTAAATAATTGTTTTAGATAAACCTGTGGAGTATTCTTCACAGGTTTTTTCATGAATAAAGTTAGGTGTTTTCATCTGAAGGCTCAAGTGAGGTCTATTGTTGTTATAGGTGTTTATTGATTCTTTTATCAGAAGCTCAAGCTCTTCCCCTGTGTTGCATTGACTTACTAGAAATTCCTGTTTAAGGATACCATTGATTCTTTCAGCCATTGCATTCTGGTAGCAATCATACCCATCTGTCATTGATGGTTTAATGTTGCCCATCTTCAGGCCAGACTGATAAGTAGCAGAGCAATATTGCAGACCGCGATCAGAGTGGTGGATTAAAGGAAGAGATGTCTTTCTTTTGTTGATGGCCATTTCAAGCGCCTTTACCACGTTGTCGGAAGACATATCATCGCTAAGCTGGTATCCCATTATTTTCCTGCTAAAGGCGTCACTTACCAGGGAGAGATAATGCGTACGTTCTCTACTTTTTATGTAAGTGATATCACTCACAAAGAATTCTTCAGGACGTGTTACAGTTACTTCTTTCATTAGATTTGGATACTTCTTCAGCCAATGTTTTGAGTAGGTGGTTTTAGTATAACTTTTGACTGGCCTGACCAGCATATTCTCTGACCGTAGATATTTGAACAAGCCATCTCTTCCAATCTTAATATTGGACCGTTTAAAATCCTCCTGAAGAAGATAATAAAGCTTACGAGTGCCAAGCCTGGGCATTTTCCTGCGGATCTCATGAACCATTGGCTTAACCAGAGCAAGTTCTTTAGTTCTTCTCTCTAAGCGGATCTGCCCCTGGTAAATGGCCTGTCTGCTTATCCCAAACAATCGACAACAACGAGAGAGACTTATTTGCTTTTGTTGCCGGATTCCCCAGATTGTTTGGGAGAAAACTTTTTTCTGATAGCAGTACCATACTGCTGGTCAGAGAGATCTATCATTTTATTAAGAATCTCATTTCTCAATTTTTCATCAGAAAGTTCCTTTTCCAATCTTTTGATTTTCTGGGCTGGTGTCTCTTTTGAATTAGGCATGGCTATTCGTCTTGGTTGGCTCCAGTCTAAAATACCATGTTTTCTCAACCAAACCAATACCGTACTTCTTCCTTGAATCCCATAGGTCCTTTGAGCTTGTTTATAGGTCAACTCGCCCTTTTCTACCTGGGATACTACTGCTAATTTAAAGCCTAGGCTGTAATCCTTCTGTGTCCTCTTAGCTTTTTTGTTTGTGGGTGATTTCATAAATAAGTCGAATTGTTGTCAACTTATTCTAGGACGGGTCATTTTGAATAAAAAAAGCTCCCGTTTTTCAGGAGCTTTTTTGTTCTGGAGGCATCGAGCGTCCCGAGGCTTCGGGAGAACCGCTGTACAAACTCTATTATATTAACCGGATTTTCGGACAGTTTTTTGAATAAAAAAAAGCTCCCGTTTTTCAGGAGCTTTTTTGTTCTGGAGGCATCGAGCGGATTCGAACCGCTGTACAAGCTTTTGCAGAGCTCTGCCTAGCCACTCGGCCACGATGCCTTATTAAAAGAAGGCAAATGTAATAAAATTTATTTTTAAAGCCATGCCTTTTTCAGGTTCCGAAAAGATTCAAAATTCCTGATTTAATATTCAAAATTACCAGGTGTCAAAAATGCCATTTTTGACAGGTCTTTTCTCTCTGCTCCAATTTCGTTATTCTGAAAAGAAGAGATCCTACGCTAAGGCTTAGAATGACAAATCACTCCGCCGGCATAAAAGAAGTCGTGGTATCTCGCGTAGAAGATGGTGCTATCTCATCTATCCGCTCCTGGATCTGATTGATCTCCTTCGGAATTAAGCCCTGGCTGATAAGGAACACTCCGAAGACCACCAGCACCACGCTAATGCCCTTTTTAACGTTGTAGATACGGTTTGGAGTCAGCTTACGGTTAAGCCTTTTTGCCGCCAGTACTTTGAAAACATCAACAACCAGGTAGGTTCCTAAAACACTTCCGAAGAACAGCATGATCCTGTTGGTCTCCATTTCCAGTTTAGGGCCAAAAATGATGATCAAGCCTAACCAAAAGCCCAGAACGCCGATATTAATAAAATTCAGCAGAAATCCTTTCGCAGCGAGGCCCAGATAGTCTCTTTTGTTGAGCCTTTGTATCTCGGGCACCTCCTCGTGCTGCAGCACACGCTTGGTTTGTATGAATTGAATAATGCCGTAAGTGACTAAAATTCCGCCGCCAAAGACAAAAAGCGCCGGATCGTCCTTTATACGGTTAAGCAGTTTTGTAGTACTAAAATAAGCGATAAGCAGGAAAACAATATCTGCAGAGATCACTCCCAGGTCAAAGGATAAAGCTGCCCTAAAACCTTTTATAGCAGCTGTTTCCAGTAATACAAAGAATACCGGACCCAGTAGAAAAGCAAGAAAGAAACCCAAAGGGATGGCTGCCAGAATATCTTGGAACATTAGGAGCTATTAGTTTTCACAAAGGTAATATTTTACCTCACTTATAAAATTTTACCTCCCAGGCTTGTTTTGCGGTCCACTTCATCGGGATTTCCATAAAGCTTCACGACCCCGCCAACCTTGGCTGTAGCACGGCAATAGCCGGTGACATAAACTTCGGCTTTACCCGCAGTCCCCGCACTCACATCTGTGTCTTTAGTCTTAAGGTCTTTCCCGTAGAAATGTCCGCCGCTGTTGGCTTCTACCTGCTGAGAATCAGCTTTGCCGTCAAGGGTGATCTTTCCGCCGGAAATGGCTTTAGATTCCACTTTTTTGGCCTCTACTTCAGCGTCTATTGTGGCGCCTTCCTGCGCTCTAAAAGTTAAATTCTCCCCCTTCAATTCCCCGTTTACCTGAATTTTTGAACCTTCATTGGCATCAATAGTCTCTATGGAATTCCCGTAAACCTTGATCAACGTATTGTCTTTTGACCAGAGATTATCCAGCGAAAGCCGTATTTCAAGCCTGCCTTCAACGATCTCATATTTGACTTCGTTCTTGCTGTGGCCGGTGATATTGATCCTGTTTTCTTTGGAAGGATATACTACAACATCGATCCCGTTAAAGGTTTTTACTTCCTTGAAAGGCTTCAGGCTTTCATTGACATCCTGTGCATTGACCTGTAAAGCAGCAAAAAACATTGCTGCCAGGATTAAAAATTTTCTGCTAGTTCTCATTTTCAACTTCGTTTCTTGTTCCAATTAAATTAAAATCAAGGTGCCTTTTTACAAGATCTGCGTTCTTGACGCTCACATAAACTTCATCGCCCAGCTGGTAAACCTTTCCGGTTTTGCGACCAACGATGGCATATTGTTCTTCGTCAAAATCAAAATGATCTTCCCGAATGTCCCGCAGTCTCACCATGCCCTCGCATTTGTTGGCAATGATCTCGATGTAGATTCCCCACTCGGTCACCCCAGAAATAACGCCAAGGAATTCCTCTTCATTGTGCTCCTGCATGAATTTAACCTGCATATACTTAATGGAATCTCTTTCGGCATTAGTTGCCAGGCTTTCCATCTGACTGCTGTGCTGGCATTTTTCTTCATATTCTTCTTCGGAAGCTGATTTCTCATCATCCAGGTAACGCTGCAACAGCCTGTGCGCCATTACATCGGGATACCTCCTGATGGGAGACGTAAAATGCGAATAAAAGTCAAAAGAAAGTCCGTAATGCCCAATGTTCTCTGTGCTATAATAGGCTTTGCTCATCGTCCTGATGGTAAGCGTATCCACCAGGTTCTGCTCCTTTGTTCCCTGCACGTCTTCCAGCAGCTTGTTAAGGGAATTACTAATGCTTTTTTGATCCTTCAGGTTTAGTTTATGTCCAAACTTGCTAACCAACGACTGCAAGGCAGAAAGTTTTTCTGTATCGGGTTCATCGTGGCATCTATATACAAATGTTTTCTTCGGTTTGCGTTTTCCGATGAATTCTGCGACTTTTTTATTGGCCAGCAGCATGAACTCCTCGATCAGCTTATTAGCCTCTTTAGAAGTCTTAAAAAAGACTCCTACGGGTTCGTTATCTTCATCCAGGTCAAACTTCACTTCTACTTTATCAAAAGAGATGGCTCCCTCGCGCATTCTTCTCTTGCGCATGATCTTCGCCAGTTCGTCAAGTTTTAGGATGGCAGTGACAATTTCGCCGTCAACCTCATAGTTATCGCCGGTAAGGGAAATATCTTCAGGAATGTCTCCTCCCGTAGTTTCTATCACATATTGCGCCTCTTCATAAGCAAATCGCGCATCTGAATATGTTACTGTTCTTCCAAACCACTGGTCTTTTATCTCGGCTTTATCATTGATCTCGAACACTGCGGAAAAAGTGTATTTTTCCTCATGCGGCCTCAGGGAACAGGCATTATTGGAAAGTACCTCGGGTAACATTGGCACTACCCGGTCAACAAGATACACCGAAGTCGCCCTGTTAAAAGCTTCTTCGTCCAGGATTGTATCGGGCTTCACGTAATGTGAAACATCTGCAATATGTATCCCTATCTCGTAATTGCCGTTCTCTAATTTTCTAAAACTCAAAGCATCATCAAAATCCTTGGCATCTTTTGGGTCGATCGTAAAGGTGAGAATGTCACGCATATCGCGCCTTTGTGCGATCTCATCTTTGCTGATGGAAGTATCAAGACCATTGGCAAATTCTTCTACTTCCTTAGGGAATTCATGAGGTAAACCGTACTGCGCAAGAATGGCATGTATCTCGGTATCGTGTTCTCCGGGTCTTCCAAGAACTTCTATAATTTTTCCGAAGGGAGAATCTGCTTTTTCAGGCCAGTCCTCGATCTCGACAACCACTTTGTCCCCGTCTTTTGCTTCCCCTATCTTGTTCTTTTGAACAAAAACATCTGTGTACATCTTTGGATCCTGTATGGCTACAAAACCAAAGTTTTCTTTAAGCTGAAGCACCCCAACGAACCTGTTCTTTTTACGGGTAAGTACTTTAGTAACCTCGCCTTCAGATTTTTGATTGCGGCGCCTCCTGTAGACATAGATCTCTACCTCATCGCCGTGAAAAGCTTTATTGATCTTTTTTTCGGGAATAAAAACGTCGTCATCAAGTTCTTTAACAACAACATAACCACTGCCTTTAGCGGTCATATCCAGGATGCCGGTATAATAATCCACTCCCGCTTTAAGCTGATATTTTCCCCTTTCAACCTCTTCTATCTTCTTTTTAGCAGCGAGTTGAGATAGGGTCCTGATGATCTTGTTGCGGTTGTTGGGATCATCTACCCCCAGTTTTGCCGCTATTTGTTTATAATTGAAGGATTGTCCTGTATTATTTCTTAAAATGGAAAGTATGCGTTCTGTAACATTTTCAAGCTGTACAGCCTTCTTTCCTCTACTTTTCTTTTTTGTCATTTCTAATATTAAGCTGTAAAATTACGCCTTCTTACCTCACTTAGGCGTTTATATGTGTCAAATTTCGGTTAATCTACAAAAATAGCACAGAAAGAACTTCAGCAAGGGCTTTATTTTGTTCCACAGGTTGAGATAATTTTAACATTTAAAGATCCAAACCTTAATATTTTATTAAATTAGCTGCTTAAACCGCTTAACTTCAAACAGGCATGAAATTGGGCAGACCAAATAAGATCACGCTTTGCTTTATCTTAATCTTTGTTGTGGGTGTTTTAAGTTTTGTCGCCTACATCAATTACACCCTGGAGAATTCGACTTCACACAATAGCTCATCATCTTTAGAAGATCTTGCGGGACCGGCTGAAGAATAAATAGTATCTTTAGTAGGAAACTCCTGCTATGAAAGATTTTATCCTTCTTGCCACCTATACTTATCCGCACGAATACGCAGTGCTAAAACTGCTTTTTGAACAGGAGCACATAAGGCATTTCTTCCAGAATGAGACCATGATAGGCGTCTTTCCCTTCTATTCCAACGCCATTGGCGGCATTCAATTGAGAGTACATCTCGAAGATAAAGAAAGAGCCGAAGAGATCATTGACTCCTTCAACGATTTCAATTCTCCTCTCAAGATCGTTTAAGGTTATAAACACTTATACTATTAATATCTTTTTTTCTTCTTTTTTAAAAATTAAAATGATGGTGTATTATGGCTTGTTGAAATGTAGAATAACTTTTTTCGATTTTTTTTGGAGGTCTAAATTAACTTTACCGAACCACAGGTTACCAACATTCGTTAACCGGATTAAGTAACTGATTTTTAAATAATCTTAAGACTTTATTAACAACTGTTCATAACGAAATCTAAATTCGAAGTCTTAAAAAATTTAACTTTTGAACTTGTTCACAAACTGAAATCTTATGCTGAAAACTTCTCCAAAAATTCCAGAGTTATAATTTGATGTTCTCGTAAATCTTTACCTATTGCTATTTCCCGTGAGAATTCCAAATTTCGTTTTTATTTTTTCATCTTCTTTTATGAACAATTATGTTGATTTCTTAAAGTGTTAATTTTAAAGGTATTATAACATTTAATTAACAATAGCAAAAATTGAAGTTGATAAGCCCGTTTTCTACCTTTGTCAACAGCTTTAAACCCTTTATTATGAAAGTATCTATAGGAAATGACCACGCAGGAACCGAATATAAATTCGCGGTTGTGGAATACCTCAAAAGCAGAAACATTGAGGTGACCAACCACGGAACCGATAGTGAAGATAGCGTAGACTATCCCGACTTTGTTCACCCTGTTGCGAAAGATGTTGAAAACAAGACTGTAGACCTGGGTATCATTATTTGTGGTAGCGGGAATGGAGCTAACATGACCGCAAACAAACACCAGGGCGTAAGGTCGGCACTGTGCTGGACCAAAGAGATCGTGGCGCTTGCCCGTGAACATAACGATGCTAACGTGCTGAGTATTCCTGCAAGGTTTACTGCCAAACAACAGGTCATAGAAATGGTTGAAACTTTTCTTGATACTCAGTTTGCCGGTGGAAGACATAACCGAAGAGTGGAAAAAATAGCCTGCAGCTAAGCCTTACTACTTTGTTTATGGATATCAAGATCAAAACTTTTGAAGCCCTGGGCCTTCATGAGCTGTATGAACTTTTGCGTTTACGTTCTGAAGTTTTTGTCGTGGAACAGGATTGTGTTTACCAGGACATCGACGGAAAAGATGAAAAGGCGCTGCACGTACTGGGTTATGATAATGAAAAGCTTGTAGCCTATACCCGTGTTTTTCCTCCCGGCATTTATTTTGCTGAAGCTGCTATAGGTCGGGTCGTGGTGAGGGAAAACAGCCGCAAGAATAAGTATGGTCATGAAATCCTAAAGGCTTCGGTCAAGGCTATAGAAGAACGTTTTCAAACCAAAAAGATCAAGCTTTCTGCCCAAACCTATCTCACAAAATTCTACGAAAGCCATGGATTTACCCAGGTAGGCGAAGGATACCTGGAAGACGGTATTCCGCATATCGCGATGATAAAATCCTGATGCTATTTTAGAATGCTGTTGTACTGCTTCGGGTTGTTCAAAACTTCCCTGGCCTTCAGTATTTCGGGATTATTTTGAGTGTAGTATTCATAAAGGCCTTCCTTGTAAAAATATCTCTTGATGATCTCGTCAGAAAGCAGGCTCAAAATTTCCTCTTTTTGAGCATCCAGGGTTTGGGTCTTTGCAGTTCTTATACTGGCTTCAATATTCTTTAATCCGCCGGAGATCTCTTCATCAAATTCTTCAAGATCTGCAGCTTTTTTAAGCTCTTCCAGCTGTTTTTCTGTAAAGGTCTGGTACTCGAATTTTGTATTGGCCAGGAACTTCTTGAAATCGGCAAAGTCTTTATCGCTTAACTCGAAATCTTCGGGAGCTTTTACCTGGTGCGTGTAAAAGTATTTCGTAGCGTAGTCAAAAATGGCATTTTGCTGCAGTATTTCCAGGGTCATATCTCCAAATTTTGAACTTTCCATCTCGATGTCCGGGGAAATTCCGCCGCCGTCATAAACCTTGCGGCCGTTTCTGGTTTGAAACTCGCGGTAATTTTCTTCTGCAATACGGCGTGCCTTGCCTTCTTCATCGCGATTCCAGTAATCGAGCGCCTGGATACACCTTCCGCTGGGGGTATAATATCTGGAGATCGTCACCTTAAGCTGCGTGCCGTAAGTTAGGTCTTTTGGTCGCTGTACGAGCCCTTTTCCGAAGCTCCTGGCGCCAATGATCACCCCACGATCAAGATCCTGCAGCGATCCTGCTACGATTTCGCTGGCAGAGGCGCTGCGGCCGTTAATAAGCACCGCTACGGGTATTTCCTGGTCGATCGCCTTTCTCGTGGTATAAAACGTCTGGTTGTATTTTTCTATTACCGATTTTGTGCTGGTGATCAATTCTCCTTCGGGAATGAAAATATTAGCTACGTTAATAGCTTCGGAAAGCAAGCCGCCCGGGTTACCTCGCAGATCTAAAATGACCTTTTTGGCACCCTGTTCTTTCAGCTCTCTTAAAGCTTTTAAAGTTTCTCCCGATGCATTCCTGTTGAACTGTGACAGCACGATATAACCTGTGTCCTCCCCTATCAACTTGTAGAAAGGCACAGCCTTGATCTCAATAGCACCTAATTTGATGCTGGTCTTCCTGGTTTCTCCCTGCCGCTTGTAAACAACATCTATTGTAGAATTTGGCGCGCCTTTAAGCAGTTCTCCCGCATCCTGGTCAAAATCGGCTACTTTGATGTTGCCTATTTGTACGATCTCGTCTCCTGCTTTTAATCCGGCCTTATCTGCAGGATAATCTTTGTAGGGTTCTATAATGGTAATGATGTTGTTCTTGATTCCCACCGTCGCACCAATTCCGGTATATTCCCCGGCGTTGTTGATCCTGGCTGCCTGCACCTCCTGCTCGTTCCAGTAATGGGTGTAAGGATCAAGATCTTCCAGCATGGCATTAATGGCGGTGTCCATTAATTCGGCAGGATTGGTCTCATCAACATAGTTCATGTTGAGCTCCTTGAACAAAGTAGTGAAGATCTCTATCTGCTTGGCGATCTCAAAAAAATCAGATTTAAAGCTAGAGCTGCTCAAAAATAGCATGACCAGCAGTATTGCTGCAGCTATTTTCCTGGAATATCTCTTTTTCATAAGGCCTCATTTTTTTCTTTCTGCACCAGGTTTTTCAGTAATTCCTCTACCACTTGAAAAAGCTTTTCATAAGAAGCCTTTTCCCTGCCGGTATAGATGAACATGAACGCGTAACCCGAACCTAAATTATTGGATACAAGATACTTATTTTTTCTAAAGGCTTCACGCATCAACCTTTTTAAGTGATTACGGTCAACTGCTCTTTTAAAGTTCCTTTTTGGGACAGAAACCGCGGTCTTATGTAGTTCTTCAGCTTCGGAAAGCGGCAAATAAATGAGGCGTAAAGGATATTTTTTAACAGATCTTCCTTCCGCAAAAAGCCTGTCAATAATGACCTTGCTCTTTAGTTTCTCTTTTTTTCCGAAGCTTTCATTCATGTTTCAAAAGTAGGATTTTAAGGCCAATAAAAAACCCTTTCCGGGAAAGGAAAGGGTTCTGAAAAAGGAGGTTCAAAAATGCTATTTTTGAGTGGTCTCTTTGTAAGTATCGTTCTCCTGATTGATGTCTGCCATGAAGCCGTATTTGTCGAGCTCCATAGATTTGATCTCAGATTTTGGCTTATTAATGCTGAAGGTATAAGTTGGGAAAGCCCACGGCCAGTCGTTTTTTTCTGTCCAGTTCTCCCCTGCTTTGGCGTCTTTAGACCAGCGCATCATCCTCAACGGAATATAGTAGGTCTCTTCCTGCCCGTCATTATAAGTAACATTAACCTCAACAGGCATAGGCATATCGCCCACTCTTTCAAGAGTCACTTTCGTTTGATTCCCGTCTTCCTCAACATTTTTGATGCCGTAGTCGATGGTGTTGGTGGTTTGTGTCCACTCGTTTAAATACCAGCTCAACTCGGCTCCAGAGACTTTTTCGGCAACACGAATGAAGTCATTTGGACTTGGGTGTTTGAATTTCCACTCATCGTAGTAACGGTTGAGCGTTTTTTCAAGGTTCTCCTTCCCAATAATGTATCCCAGCTGAGAAAGGAAAATGCTTCCCTTGGTGTAGGAAGAGATTCCGTAGGCCATATTATAATCATAGCGGTCACCATGAGTCATCATGTTCTCTTCTTTGCCTGAAGTAGCCAAATAGTTATAACCTCTGTATGAACCGGCGTGCGGATTTTCACTCTCATTGCCCGAAAGTCGCGCCTGTGCAAGGCCCGAGATGTAAGAAGTAAAACCTTCGTCCATCCATGGGTATTGAGATTCATTGGTACCCAGCAATTGCTGAAACCAGGAATGTGCAAATTCATGGGCGGTAGTACCTAAAAGGCCGTCATAGTCCTGTCCCCCGGTGATAAGGGTAAGATTGGCATATTCCATTCCGCCGTCACCTCCCTGGATCACAGAATACTGCTTCCATGGGTAAGGCCCTATGTGCTCGTTATAAAACTCAAGCAATTCCTCGGTCTTTGGCTGGATAGCTTTCCAGTTCTCTACCACTTCAGGATCGTTCTTGTATAGGAAGTGAAGCGTCACACCGCTTTCTGTCTGGCGCTTATCATGAATATACTCAGGATCTGCCGCCCAGGCGAAATCGTGCACGTCTTGTGCTAAAAAGTGCCAGGTAAGCTTTTTGCCCTTAGGACGGTTCACTTTAGTGCCTTCTTCCTGATAGTTATAACCTATTTCTGAAGGGTTTTGAAGCACACCTGAGGCTCCTAAAATGTAATTTTTATCTATGCTTATTTTCACGTCAAAATCGCCCCATACGCCGAAGAATTCACGACCTATGTAAGGATCTGCATGCCAGCCTTCAAAGTCATATTCGGCTAATTTAGGATACCACTGCGTCATGGAAAGCGCAACGCCATCGGCATTGTTCCTTCCCGAACGGCGGATCTGTACCGGCACCTGTCCCTGGAACTTCATCTCAAAGGTTGTCGATTCTCCCGGAAGCAAAGGCTTTGCAAGCTGTACCTGCAGGATAGTTCCCTGCTCATCGGTCTTTAGGTCCTGCCCGTCCTGCTTAAGAGAAAGCACCTTCAAGAAACCAATCTCATTTGGCTTTAACTTGCTAATGCGGCTCTCGTACTTTGGATTTTCCCTTGTTCCCAGGTTGTTCACCATCCTGCTATCAGGATCGGCGATGTTTTGAAGCCGAATATCCATCTCGCTTCCCGGCTGGAAAGCGTTAAAATAGAGATGGTAAAAGACCTGGTTAAGAGTATCGGGAGAATTGTTGGTGTAAACCAGTTTTTGATCTCCCGTGTATTGATAGTTCTCGACATTCATGTCGATGTTCATATCATATTCCACCCTTTGTTGCCAATAGGTGGAATTATTCTGGGCCGTGAGGCCCAGAGTTGCTAAAAATGTAAATGCTGCTACTATTTTTTTCATACTTATCTTCTGGATATTTTATCTGCCAGGATCATAGCGTTATAAAGGTTTACCATTTTTCCTGAAGTGGAAAGTTCACTGAATTTAGCTGTGTTCGAAGGATTTCCTCCAATGACAACAGTGGCATTGGTAGAAAGTCCGCTTTGCATGATCACCTGCTTCACCTGCTCAGCCGATAGTTTCGGGTAATAAGAACGTATCATTGCCGCAACACCTGCTGCTGCAGGAGAAGCCATGGAAGTCCCTTGCAGGTACTCGTATTCATTGTTTGGAGTGGTTGACCAGATCTTTGATCCCGGTGCAAACACATCAACATTGGTTTTTCCGTAGTTGGAATAACCTGCAACAAGCCCAGATCCATACTCGTAGTTCAATGCACCTACGGTTAGGAAGTTGTCTGCGATCTCTGAAGGCATATCAGGAGTTTGATCGTTAGGATAGATCTCTGTAGTATCCAGGTCAAGGCCTTCGTTTCCGGCGGCGTTAACGATCAACACATCATGATCTGCAGCATAACGAATGGCATCTCTTACCCAGTCAGGATGTGTAGAGAAATATTTTCCGAAGCTGGTATTGATCACAGTTGCACCGTTGTCAACCGCGTAGCGAATGGCAAGGGCGATGTCCTTATCATACTCGTCCCCGTCTGGCACCGCACGAACAGGCATGATCTCAACATTGTTAGCAACACCGTTGATCCCCATATTGTTGTTTCTTTCGGCTGCAATGATACCGGCAACGTGGGTTCCATGCTTAATATCTTCTTTATCGGGAGTTGGTCCGGTTACATCGTTGTTTCCGTAGTTACGGTCATTGATATCATCTGGATTGTCACCAACTATAGCTCTTCCGTTAAGATCCATGTTGAAGTGAGTGTCAAGCCTTCCGGAGAAATAATCGATAGCCTCCTGCAGCTGGTCCATTGCCGAAGGAATATCGCCTTTCACATTGCTCATCACCTGCGCAAGAAAAGCCTTGTACTGCTGCATTTCTTCGGTCTCTGCCTCCATTTGCTGCAGCTCCTCAAGGCTGTAATCTTCTTTTCCCAGTTTTGCTGAAACAGCCTCGTGAGCAGTCCTCAACTGTTGGGCGATTCCTTCATACTGGTTCTTCATGCTAAGCGCCTCGTTGTATTCTTTGTCATACTCGGCTTTGGCTCTTTGGTACAGCTCAAATTCTTCACGGTTTTCAGGCTTGATAGAACCTGCAGGAATCCCGTTGTACTTAGGCTTCAGTTTTTTCAAGATCCTCACATATTCAAGGTTCTCTTCTACTGCATCGCCAAGGAAGTTCCAGCCGTGGATGTCATCAACATAGCCGTTGTTGTCATCGTCTTTGTTATTCCCGGGAACTTCATCTTTATTGGTCCAGATCACCCCGTCAAGGTCTTCGTGGTCAATATCAACACCGCTGTCGATAACGGCAACAATTACCTTTTTTCCTTTGTTGTTCTTGATGATCTCGGTATACGCTTTTTGCACGCTCATCCCGGGAATGGTATCATCCACAAGATCGGCGCCGCCCCAGCCTTTCAGCTGTGTTTCGGTAAGGTCAGCGACCTTAAGAGGCATTTGATCTATGTCTTCAATGGGGGTAGAAACAATTGCCGGAGCAGAACTACCGCATCCGTAAATCGAGGCAGCCAAACCGGCTACCAGCAGGGGTTTGTAAATTGGTATTTTCATAATTATCTATTAGTTAAAAAGTTCGTTGAATTTATATACTTCTTTTAATCTTACGCCTTTTTCGGTGTTTTGCACACTTATCACCTCGTTGTGGGCATCGTGCTCCAGGAAGAGGTAAAAATCTTCTTCCGCAGCTTTTTTCAGAAATGTATCTTTTTCGGGTAAAGTGAGCAACGGCCGGGTATCAAAGCCCATCACGTAAGGCAGGGGCAGGTGTCCTGCAGTAGGCAAAAGATCGGCAGTGAAGACCAGGGTCTTGCCTTTGTATTTGATGTGCGGGATCATTTGTTTATCTGTATGCCCGTCAACGTATAGAATCCCGAAGCCGAGCTCTGATGTTTCCTGATAAGGCTCTCCCGTTCTCGCCATGAATTTTAATTGTCCGCTTTCCTGCATAGGTAAAATGTTCTCCTTCAAAAAAGAGGCTTTTTCGCGTGCGTTTGGATGCGTGGCCCATTCCCAGTGATCTTTATTGCTCCAGAAAGTGGCATTTTTAAAGGCCGGTTCATAGCCGGTCCTGTCTTTGTTCCACCTAATGCTTCCGCCGCAATGGTCAAAGTGCAGGTGCGTCATGAATACATCTGTGATATCATCGGGATGAAAACCGTGCTTTTTAAGGGATCTTTCGAGGGTATCATCACCCCACTGATAGTAATAGCCAAAGAATTTTTCACTTTGCTTGTCCCCCATTCCTGTGTCGATAAGGATGAGCCGGTCGCCCTCCTCGATGAGCAGGCAGGTGGCCGCCATATCTATCATATTGTTGTTATCGGCCGGGTTGGTCTTATTCCAGATGCTTTTGGGAACCACGCCAAACATAGCTCCGCCATCCAGCTTAAAGTTTCCGGCTTCAATAGGATATAAGTTCATAGAATTTGTTGTTTTTCTGCAGATTGTGCGCAATGCAAAATACTAAAAGCCTGCTTCTAAATGCAGGCCGCAACTTCAGCATTTAAAGCTTTTAACAGAATTTTCAGTATTTTCGATATTTTTCAGCGTAAATATATAACTTTTTAACCGGCAGCTTAAGAAGCCGCCTTGAAATATGGAGCCTCAAAAATGCCATTTTTGAGACCCTTTGAAAACGAACGATAATACATCTCCCTGATCTTTAATGAGAAATTGGAGTCACGAAATATCTGTATTTTTACTGCTGAACAGTTTTTCGGACAAAGCGGGAGCTGACATAAAAAACAAAATTTAGATGATTGAACTCGCAGGATTAGTGATTTTTGGAATTTTGGCGCAGTGGCTGGCATGGAAAACGAAGACTCCGGCCATTTTGCCCTTGATCCTGATCGGGCTGCTCGTTGGGCCTATTTCTACATTTTTTACCGAAGACGGGACCAAATGGCTGGAACCTATCTGGAACGGCGAAGAAGGCGTCTTTCCCGGCGAAAGCCTGTTCTATTTTGTTTCGCTTGCCATCTCTGTCATCCTTTTTGAAGGCGGATTAACGCTTAGAAAGAGCGAGGTGGGAAACATAGGTCCCGTGATCGCAAAATTGATCAGCGTTGGGGTGGTTGTCACCTTTTTTGGTGCCGGGATCGCCGCACATTTTATCTATGACTTTTCATGGCAGATCTCCTTCCTGTTCTCTTCCCTGATCATTGTTACCGGGCCCACGGTGATCTCGCCTATTCTGCGGAACATTCCCCTGAAAAAGCACGTCTCCTCTATTCTAAAATGGGAAGGTATTCTCATCGACCCCATTGGTGCCTTGATAGCGGTTTTGATGTACGAATTCATCCTCGTTGAAGGCGGTAAGGAGTTCACCCAAACGGCTTTTATAGGCTTTGCTAAAATTGTGCTTTTTGGTGCAACCTTCGGGTTCACTTTCGCACACCTGCTGGCGCTGTTCATCAAAAAGAATATAATTCCGCATTATTTACTAAACGTATTTACCCTGGCCTCGGTGCTGGGAGTTTTTGTTCTTTCGGACCAGTTTGCGCATGAAAGCGGACTTTTAGCCGTGGTGGTCATGGGGATGGTCATGGGAAATCAAAAACTGCCCAACATCAAAGAACTTTTGTACTTCAAGGAATCTTTGAGCGTACTGCTCATTTCTATCTTGTTCATCCTCCTCGCCGCAAATATCGAGGTGGAAGACCTTTTGCTTATCTACAACTGGAAAGCATTGATCCTTTTTGGGGTCGTGGTTTTACTTGTGCGGCCGGTTGGAGTAATTTTAAGCTCTCTTGGCAGCGGACTTCAGAAAAAGGAGATCGCCTTCATCAGTTGGGTTGGACCCCGAGGAATCGTGGCTGCAGGTATCGCTTCCCTCTTCGGATTAAAACTCGTGCAGGAAGGTGTGCCCGGTGCTGAATACATCACGCCGCTGGTGTTTATGGTCGTGTTGCTTTCGGTACTGCTGAATGCTACTACCGCCAGGCTTTTCGCAAAACTTGTAGGAGTGTTCATCAAAAATTCCGAAGGAATTCTGGTGGTAGGTGCTTCCTCTATTTCGAGACTGATCGCCAAATATCTGCAGGATAATAACCGTCACGTGGTGCTGGTAGACAACAACGCCGACAACGTGAAAAAAGCCAGGTCTTTAGGCCTTGAAGCCATTGAAGGCAGCGTTTTTGCCGACGACCTTATGAACAATATTGAGCTGAACGATATAGGGTATTTGATGGCCATGACCGCCAACTCTGATATTAACAAGACAGCCATCAACAGGTTTAGAAAACAGTTTGGAGAAAAAGGTTCTTTCAGACTCATCTCGCCAGACGAAATGAACGACCCTGAAAACAACCCTACCGAAGGCCTTTTTTCACATACAGATGATTATATTAAACTGGCAGAGGTTTCCCGAAGATATCCAAAGATCCATGAGCTGTTGCTTAACAGCCGTGAGCATTACGAAGGCCTCATAGAGATCTCCAAGACCGATCCTGAGATCATTCCTCTTTTTGTAAAGACAGATGACGGCGAACTGGAGATCATCCCGTCACACAGCTCTGAGGTGCAAATTGGAGAAGGTTATTACCTGGTCTATCTTGGTAAAAAGATCAAGAAAGAAGAAAAGCAGGAAGAGGAAAAAAACTACGAGGAAACCGTTGAAGAACCCGATAAGGATTAACTATTCCTCTTTTTCCAGTTCGGCCATTAGTTCATCAGAGAGTTCCATGTTGTGGTAAACGTTCTGCACGTCGTCGTCTTCCTCAAATTTCTCGATGAGATTGATGATCTCTTTGGCTTCTGAAAGGGGTAATTCCACGGTATTTAAAGGAATTCGCTGCACTTCGGCATTTTTTGGCTCTATATCCAACTCTTCCAGCTTGGCATTCATGCTTCCGAAGTCGGTGAAATCTGTATAGACATAGAGATTATCTTCCTCTTTTTCTATTGTCGTAGCACCGCCTTCGATCAATTCCAGCTCAAATTCTTCCATGTTTTGTGCGATATTTTCTCTATCGATGGTGAAGACGCCTTTCCTGTCAAAAAGGAATTCCAGAGAGCCGTTTGTTCCAAGGCTGCCGCCGTTCTTTGAGAAGATGGAACGTACAGAGGCCACTGTCCTGTTGGTATTGTCTGTAGTGCATTCCACGAAAATGGCAATGCCGTGGGGCCCGTAACCCTCAAAAGTAACGGCTTCGTAATTGTCTGCTTCTGCCCCACTCGCTTTTTTAATGGCGCGTTCAATGGTGTCTTTGGGCATATTGACACCCTTGGCATTGGAGATGGCGTTTCTCAGTGTCGGATTTGCTTCGGGATCTGGTCCTCCCCCCTCTTTGACGGCAACACTAATCTCTTTGATCGCCCTGGTGAATTGTTTTGCTCTTTTTTTGTCCTGGGCGCCCTTGCGGTGTTTTATGTTTGCCCATTTACTGTGTCCGGCCATTGTAGTTCGTGGTTAATTGTTATTTGTTAATAGTGGTGACTAACAAATTTAAAAAAAATGAAGCCGGGATCAAGGAGGGACAGGAATCGAGGAAAGAGATTTGGAATCGCCTCACTTTTTCCGCTTTACTACGACCTTTAAGGGTGGCGGAAAAAGCATCCGTGAATCATGCTTTTTTCAGAAAAAAGACCTCGCTAAAAAGCCGTTTTTGACGCTCCCTAGTTCTAAATCTTGAATTTTAAATCCTGAATCATTTCCCGCAAAGGCCGCCGAGCCTGCGAAGAGAGCGCAGAGAAAATCACTTCTACATTAGTGAATTCGTGGCCTTCTAAAAAAGAAAAACGCGCGATTGATCGCGCGCCTCTTAAAAGCTTTCCAAAAATGTCATTTTCAAGACCTATTAAAATTTGGTGCTTGTATCTTGGAATTTTTGGTTTTAATCGTTCAGCTTAAGAACCGCCATAAACGCCTCCTGCGGAATTTCCACGTTTCCTACCTGGCGCATTCTTTTCTTACCTTTTTTCTGCTTTTCAAGCAGCTTACGTTTACGGGAGATATCCCCA
>JBAVJB010000053.1:0-1589 GCA_049687495.1 Salinimicrobium sp. | reverse complement strand
GTTTGAAGCATTACCAGGCGGGTTTCGATTGGTTGTAATTTTGGTGCTGAAGTAACTCCGGGTAACCGGGTTACCTTGACGATTTCATTCCAGATATCATCGGATGATTGTATTTTGGGTCTCCAGTTTCTGAAGTATTCTCCGTCGCTATCAGGTATCAACTGCTCCCGGGTTACCAGAAGCGGATCTTTAATAACATTCTCCCTGTAATCTAAACCTTCCTTTATTTCGGTATTGGGATTCAGGGCCAGTTTCCCGTTTTTCAGCACGAAAAACCCGTCTTCATTGACCTTGTAACGTTGAGGCTCCCGGTCTCCATTTAGCATATATTCAGATTTATACTGAATGATATTCTCATACATGGACAGTGGTGCAGGATCAAGCGCTGATTCGGTTCGGCCCGCCTTCCCTACAACGGTTTTAATTTCCGGAATATTTGCCACAGCCATATCCAATTGTTGCAGCACCCGTTTATTTTCTTCCACTCCGGCATGAGGCAGGGAAGTTGGCATCAAAAGAAAGGAACCTTCATTCAGGGAAGGCATGAATTCCTTCCCGGTATTTCTCATGATCAACACGCCAAGGACAACAATAACAGTTGGCACCGCCAAAAACAGCAATTTGTTCTCAAGAGTCCAGGCCAGGATCCTTGTATAATAATTACGGAAAACCGCGAAAGCCCCTAGCAGTCCAAAGGCGATCAAACCAACAAAAAGAAAGTTCATAAACACACTTCGGTCAAATCCTAATGGCCTCCAGTATTCCGCTAGAAAATAAACAATAGCAAAAGCTGAAATAAGCACATTGATAAGATTTGCTTTTTTAGGAGTGATCTTTTTCTTCAGAAGAAATATTCCCGTCAATCCAAAGGCCACAAGGATGATTCCCGCCAGATAACCAAAAACCATCCCTGCCAGCCCCGCAATCACAAGTACCAGATTCACTCCAAATCCTACAGTTGTTTTAGCTGTTCTTTTCTTAAAAAAAGCGGCTGCAAAAGGAGGAATAAGGAAGAGGGCTACAATTAATGAAGCCGTTAAGGCCATGGTTTTCGTAAATGCCAGCGGGCGAAATAATTTTCCCTCGGCCCCAATCATAGTAAAAACTGGAATAAAACTGATAATGGTTGTAAGCACCGCAGTTAGTATAGCTCCTGAAACTTCAGAAGTGGCATTATAGACCACGGTATTTATAGGGAGTTTCTTCCCATTCTCATCTGTTCCTGCTTCATCGAGGTGCCTCAGAATATTTTCCGAAAGAATAACTCCCACATCGACCATAGTTCCAATGGCAATAGCAATTCCCGAAAGGGCGACAATATTGGCAGGGACGCCAAAGGTCTTCATCGCTATGAACACCATGAGTACCGCCACCGGCAACAAGCCCGAAATAAGTACAGACGCTCTTAAATTATAGACCATTACTATGATTACCAGGATAGTGATTAGGATCTCCAGACTAAGGGCTTCGTTCAATGTTCCCAGAGTTTCCTGAATAAGTTCTGTCCTGTCGTAGAATGGCACAATGGTAACCTGGGAAACCCTTCCATCACTCAATTTCTTGGAAGGTAAGCCTTCACTGATCTCATC
>JBAVJB010000052.1:0-29000 GCA_049687495.1 Salinimicrobium sp. | reverse complement strand
CGGTTTCCCTTTTTTCAACATATGCTGCAACCTTTCAAGTGTTTTTCTTTCACCGGTGAGTGATAGGAAAGCTTCTCTTTCCAGATCAAGCAGGTATTGTTCGCTCACATAAGAGTTTTCAGAAAGGTCTCCACCGGCCATTACGTAGGCCAGTTTATTGGCGATTTTCTTGTCGTGTTCACTGATGTATTTTCCGGCGAACATTTGATCGGTTCCCACATAGAACGCTCCTAAAGCCTGCTTTCCAAGCACCTTCACGTCTGTACGCATGATTGGTTTTGTGTAGCCGTTCTCGGCCATCAACAGCGCATGTTGCTTCGCGATAGCCAGTTGACGGTCAGGGTTCACCACCACGATATCTTTCCCTTTTTGAAGGATATTGGTGTCAAATGCTTCATAAGCCGAAGTGGAAACTTTGGCCATTCCAATGGTTAGGAAGTGTTCTCTAAGTCGGTTGAGCTCTACGTCGTCTTTCTGAAAAGTATCAGCAGCACGAACGGTCATTTCTTTAGATCCGCCACCGCCCGGAATTACTCCAACGCCAAATTCTACAAGCCCAATGTAAGTTTCGGCCGCTGCCACTACCTTATCTGCATGCAGTGAAAGTTCGCAGCCTCCACCCAAAGTCATTGCATGTGGCGCGGCCACGGTAGGAATAGAAGAGTAGCGCATACGCATCATGGTATCCTGGAAATATTTGATGGCCATGTTTAGCTCATCATATTCCTGATCTACCGCCAGCATAAAGATCATCCCAATGTTTGCACCAACAGAAAAGTTCTTTCCGTTATTGGCGACCACCAGTCCCTGGTACTCTTTTTCGGCCAGGTCAATGGCTTTGTTCAAGCCGTCAAGCACATCGCCACCAATAGAATTCATCTTACTGCGGAACTCAACGTTTAAGATCCCGTCGCCAAGATCCTCAACGACTACGCCGCTGTTTTTAAAGACTTCTTTTGATTCCCTTATGTTGTCCAGGATAATAAAAGCATCCTGTCCCGGAATCTTTTTATATTCCTTAGTAGGTATGTCGTAATACCAGGTGTTTCCTTCCCTTACTTCATAAAAGCTTTTGTTGCCTTTTTCCAGCATTTCATTCACCCAGGCCGCCGGTTCTTTACCTTCGGCTTTCATCATTTCGATACCTTTTTCCACACCTATGGCATCCCAGATCTGGAATGGGCCGTGTTCCCAGCCGTAACCGGCTTTCATGGCATCATCTATTTTATAAAGCTCGTCTGTGATCTCGGGGATGCGTCTTGAGGAATAGGCGAAAATGGCTGAGAAATTCTTGCGGTAGAATTCACCCGCTTTGTCCTTACCGTTGACAAGCACCTTAAAACGGTCTTCTACCTTGTCAATGGTTTTTGTCTGCTCAAGGGTGGCAAAATTTGCCTTTTTTTGATCCCTGTATTCAAGAGTCTCCAGGTCAAGGGATTTTATCTCGCTGGAACCGTCGTCGTTCTTGATCTTTTTATAGAAACCCTGTCCGCTTTTACTACCAAACCATTCATTTTCCACCATGGTGTTGATGTAATCGGGCATGGCAAAAAGATCGTGTTCCTCATCTGTAGGTACGCCTTTATGCAAACCTTCAGCAACATGCTTAAGCGTATCAAGCCCCACAAGGTCTACGGTGCGAAAAGTGGCAGATTTCTGCCTTCCTATCACCGGTCCAGTAAGCTTGTCAACTTCTTCTATGGTTAGTCCCAGTTCTTTCACCATATGGAAAAGGCTCATAATGCTGTAGGTCCCTATCCTGTTCCCAATAAAGGCGGGGGTGTCTTTGGCTACTACGGAAGTTTTTCCGAGGAATTTTTCACCGTATTCATTCAGGAATTCCAGGACTTCTTCGGAAGTATCCGGTCCCGGAATGATCTCAAATAACCTGAGGTATCGCGGCGGATTGAAGAAGTGGGTTCCACAGAAGTGTTTCTGGAAATCTTCGCTGCGGCCCTCGTTCATCAGTTTTATCGGTATCCCCGAAGTATTTGTGGTAATAAGGGTGCCTTTTTTTCTGTATTTTTCAAGCTTGTCAAAAACCTGTTTTTTAATATCCAGTCGTTCAACCACCACCTCAATGATCCAGTCAACTTCGCCAACTTTTGAAATGTCATCCTCCAGGTTACCTGTCGTGATGCGTTTTGCAAAATCTTTGTGGTAAATAGGAGAGGGTTTTGACTTGAGTGCCGCCTGCAGGGAGTCGTTTACGATCCTGTTACGCACGCTTTTATCTTCGAGCGTAAGGCCTTTTTGTTTTTCCTTATCTGTCAATTCCCTCGGCACTATGTCCAACAGGAGCACCTGTACGCCAATATTGGCAAAATGACAGGCAATCCCGCTCCCCATAATTCCCGAGCCGATTACTGCAACTTTGTTGATTCTTCGTTTCATGTTGTTCATTTATTTTTGGTGATCACAGCTTGTGTGGTTTCCCTAAATCTATTAATTATATATCTTTTTTGAAGAGATAAGCTCCATGATCTTTGCGGCTACCTCTATGAATTTTTCAAGATCTTCCTGCGGAATTTCCTTTTTCACCGCCTCATCAAAAGTGAGGACGACCTTTTTTGAATACTCCCGCATTTCCCTGCCAAAGTCGGTGAGGTAAATGAGCACGCTCCTGCCGTCTTCGGGGTTTTTTCGCCTTGTGATGAGCCCCTTGTCCTCCATGGTTCTAAGGGTTCGGGAAAGGCTGGTTGCCTCCATTCCCATTTTTGGCCCTAAGGAGGTGGAAGGCGTTCCGTTTTCCGGGTCAATGTTCAGCAATACGAAGCCTGTGGCCATCGTGCTGCCTTCTTTTCCGGCCTCTTCATTGTACATTTTTGCAACCGAGATCCAGGTTGCCCGCAGTACATAGTCAATGGTCTTATCTTTCATGGATCTCAAAGTTAGAAAAATTTTGTTATGCACGCATAACAAAACGACGCTTTTTTTTCAGCTATGCAAAGGCTTGTATAAATTTATGAGAATAGCGCATGAAAAACTCCCCGTATAGGAGGAGTTTAACAGAGTTTTATGTGAAGGATTGAATGAGGCTCAGGAGGTTGCTGAAGAGAATCTTCGAACTGCCATTTCATAAGAAGTCTCAAAAATGACATTTTAAGGACCTCATGTTCAGCTAAGATTCGTTCTGGAGGCGGTACCAGGCGTCCTGTAAAAAGAATTGCAACCGTGCCTCGTTCTCCAGGTCGAGTACATCCTGTAAGCGTTCATCTGTAATGATATAGTCGATCAACTGCTGCGCCTGCGCGTCTGTAAGCTGCATTTCGTCTTTCATGTAGTTCATCGCGTTCATCTCCAAAAAAGCAATATTCCTTTGCTGTTTTTCGATGCCTATATTTCTTTTCAATCTTTTGGTCCTGCCGTTGATCGCGTTGATGACAGGGTCAAGCGGGAAGCTTCCAAAAAGGAGGCCAAGCAGGCTCTTCGCCTTGAAATCGCCTGCAGTTTTGAGCCTTCGCTCGTTCATCGTAAGCGTTTTTATCTCCTTCGGAATAATACCTAAGGCAACTGCGTTGATCTCGGGGTGGCCGTTGATCTCAACTTCTCGCAATTCTTCGGGCTCCTGCAACATTTTTAGCAGTAAAGGCTGCTGCTGCAGGTCTTCTTGAGAAATGAATTTTATGAGGTCCTGCATCCCAACATGGGAAAGAACAATGGTATCATTTGCCGCCATCTTCAGTAGAAACCTTCCCGAAACATCTGAAACTGTGAATTTTTCAGAAGAAATATTTTTTATCAGGACGTTTTCGAGGGGGAATTCTTCCGTAGTCACAGTGCCTGAAACCGGCGTTCTTTCCTGTGCCGCAAGATTTATGGTAGAGAGAAGAAGAAATAGTAAAATGTACCTCATGAGAATCAAAAGGAAAAGATAGCAAAAAAGAGGCTTCAAAAATGCCATTTTTAAAAGCTCTTTTTTTGCTGCTTTCCGGCTTCTCTCATTTTGTAATATCTTTGTTTGTCATAACAATTCTACAATGCTCAATTATCCAGTAAAATTTACGCCCATTTTGAAAGACAAGATCTGGGGCGGGAAGAAGTTAAAAGAAGTACTTAATAAGAATTCAGTTCGTGAGGATGTGGGCGAAAGTTGGGAAATCTCGGGGGTCAAAAATGACATTTCTGTAGTGGAAAACGGGAAGTTGAAAGGCAAGACCCTGAACGAACTTTTGGAATCCTACAAAGACGATCTTCTCGGAAAGAAAAATTTTGAGAAGTTTGGAGCCGAATTTCCTTTATTGATCAAGTTCATCGATGCAAAGACAGAGCTTTCGGTACAATTGCACCCGCACGACGAGATCGCCAAGAAGAAGCACGACTCCTTCGGAAAGACCGAAATGTGGTATATCATGCAGGCAGACGAAGGTGCCGAGATCAACGTGGGTTTCAAAAAAAGCATTTCTGAAGCTGATTATCTCGAGCATCTCAATTCAGGAAAGATCACCGAATTGCTCAACTTTGAAAAAGTGAAAAAAGGGGACGCCTTCTTTATAAACACCGGCAAAGTACACGCCATTGGCGCCGGAGTTTTACTGGCTGAGATCCAGCAAACATCGGACATTACTTACCGCATCTACGACTGGGATCGTGTTGACGCCGAAGGAAATTCGCGCGAACTTCACACAGATCTTGCTCTTGAAGCCATTGATTTTGAGAAAAAAGATGATTTTAAAAGGGAATATACTGCGGAAGAAAACAGGTCCAACAATATCGCAGACTGTAAATATTTCACCACGAATTATTTGCCGTTGAAAGGCAGCCTGGAAAAAGATTATTCTGCTTTAGATTCTTTTGTGATCTACATGTGTGTGAGCGGGAAAGCTCAAATAAGCGTTGAAGGAAATAGCGAGACCATCGAGCGGGGACAAACCTTGCTTATCCCTGCCAAAAATGACAAAGTAGCCTTATCTTCTGAAGCAGGCGCAGAACTGCTGGAAGTGTATGTAAGTTAGACCTTGTAGGTCTTTATAAAACATAGCCCTGATAGATTTCAGAAACCTGTCAGGGCTGTTTTTTACAATCAAGTTTATCTCGCCCCTTTCACATTCATCTCCAGGCTAAACAGCGAATCCATGGCGGTAATGAAAAGCCGGTTGTGATCTTTGCCTCCAAAAGTGACATTTGCGGTCCACTCTTTATTTATAGGAATGTGCAGGATCTTTTCTCCCTTTGAATTAAAAACCGTTACGCCGTCGCCGGTAAGGTACACATTTCCCTTTTCATCCAGAGTCATACCGTCAGAACCAAGATTGGTGAACAAAGTCTTGTTTTGCAGGCTGCCATCTTTGGCAATTGAATATTTCCAGGTTATGTTGTCTTCAATATCGGCTACAAAAAGTGATTTTCCGTCTGGTGTGCCAATAATGCCGTTGGGCTTTACAAGATCCTCGGCAGCAATTTTTAGTTCCTTTCGGTCAGGGGAGAGGTAATAAACTCTCTGTTGTTTGATGGGCTGTTCGGGGTAATTGCGGTAAGGCCTTTTGTAGTAAGGATCGGTGAAATAAATTCCGCCGTCAGGCGAAACCCACAGGTCGTTTGGGCCGTTGAATTTTTTCCCGTCAAAATTGCCGGATAGCACCTGCACTTTTTTGCCATCGCTGATCTTCCAGATCTCTGAATTCCCATCGGCACAGGCATAGAGATCCCCGTGGGGGCCAAAATACAGGCCGTTGGCACGACCGGCATCGTCCATATAAACCGAAACTTTTCCGGTTCCCACATCCCATTTGTGGATCCTGTTGTTGGGTTGATCTGTAAAATAGACGTTTCCTGCAGCATCAGCGGCGGGACCTTCGGTAAACTCGAAACCATCGGCCACAAGTTTAAGCTGGGCTCCTTCAGCAATAAGAGAAGCCTTGTGTGCGCTGCCGCAACTTCCAAAGAGAAGGGGAAAAAGCGAAATTATTAAAGAATTCTTCATTTTAGATCTGCTTCAGTTTTTCAAAATGTGTTCGATCTCCCGGAGTTCTTCATCCGAAAAATCTCGATTCTTAAGCCCGTCAAGATTGTCCTGCAGCTGTGATACTTTGCTCACGCCAATAAGTACAGTAGTAATTCGCTCATCCTTCAGTAGCCATGCAATGGCCATTTGAGCCAGACTTTGACCTCTTTTTGTGGCCAGCTCGTTCAGTTTTTGCACTTTATCGACCACTTCGGGCGTGATGACATTTTTGTCAAGATAACCGCCTTCACGGGCGGCACGTGAATCTGAAGGAATCCCGTTGAGATATTTCCCGGTGAGGATGCCTTGCGCCAGCGGTGAAAAGGCGATGCTGCCAATACCTTCAGCTTCAAGGGTGTCTAAAAGGCCATTTTCAACCCACCTGTCAAACATGTTGTACCGCGGCTGGTGAATGAGGAAAGGAGTTCCCTGCCGTTTCAAAATGGCTGCAGCCCTGGCAGTATCTCCTGCTGAATATTGGGAAATTCCTACATAAAGCGCTTTTCCCTGCCGCACGATCTGGTCAAGAGCTCCCATGGTTTCTTCCAGGGGAGTGTCAGGATCTGGGCGGTGATGATAGAAAATGTCGACATAATCCAATCCCATTCTTTTTAGCGACTGGTCCAGGCTGGCGATGAGGTATTTTCTCGAGCCGAAATTTCCATAAGGCCCCGGCCACATGTCCCAACCTGCCTTGGTGGAAATGATCAATTCATCACGGTACTGTTTAAAATCTTCGGCGAAGATCTTTCCGAAGTTCTTTTCGGCAGAACCGTAGGGAGGGCCGTAATTGTTGGCAAGGTCAAAATGGGTGATCCCGTTGTCAAAAGCGGTTCTAAGAATATTCCTTGAGGTGTCGAAATCGTCAATGTCGCCAAAGTTGTGCCACAGGCCAAGGGAGAGCAGGGGCAGGAGGATGCCGCTTTTTCCGCAGCGGCGGTATTCCATTTTTTCGTATCTGTCTTCTGAAGCGGTATAGTTGTTCATTCTATGATTTTTTCTGAATTAGGTCCTGGAAGAACGGGATCAATGCCTGCGCCATTTTCTTGTGGTCCTGCAGGTCGGGATGTGTAGTGCAACCACGGCCGTTCATCTTGTCGAATTTGAAGATCGAAACAGGTTTGACGGAAAGATTTTCTTTGACCTGCTCAAGGCTTTGCTCGAGTACAGGGACTTCTTTTTCGCCAACCATCGGGCTGGTGAGCAGGGCCACCTGAGTATCGGGGTAGATCTCAAAAATGTGTTTTACAAAGCCAGTATAGTTTTCTACGAATTTCTCCTGATCAAATTCTGTGCGTTCTTTTTCGCCGTCGCCATAAGAAAGATCATTTGTGCCCAGGGCTATGCTAACGATCTCCGGGGCATTACCTGAAAAATCCTGTTTTTTGCTGGCGTCAGCATTCAGCCTTTGATTGTCATAAACCTCAGGCATTACCGGCTGGTCTTCATCATTCCAGTTGCGATACATGCCCATGCCCGAAACGCAGTTGAGCCTAAAATTGGCTTTTAGCGCTCGCGCCACGAGGGGCCCGTAAGCCTGGTAAGCGTCATGCTGGTCATACCATTCGCCTTCAGCGCAGTTGATCTCAGAAGTATTGGCACCCATTCCGCAGGTAATAGAATTTCCAATGAATTCAATGGTCATTCGGTCCTCTTCGGTTGGAGCATCGATCTTGTCGGCTTGTAAGCCCACAAAAATGAGATCTCCGTTGGCTGCTTCGGTGTCTTTATAGATCTTCAGCTCATTAGCCTCTTCTTTATTGGGTAAAGCCATTCTTAAAGTGTCATTCTCAACCCGAAAGCGGCCCTTGTATTCATCGTTGAGCTCCACCGCGAGGTAATGATGCTGATTTGGAGCAGTTTCAAAGACCATGGCCACGCTGTCGCCGTAGACTTTTGTCTCAACCGAGGATGCCGAGCCGATGAGGGCTACGCTGCCGCTCTTTGTGGTATGTCTTCCGAAGTATTTAAAGTTTTGGTTTTCTGAAGAGAAGAACTGGATCTTTTCTGAAGTTTGGTTGCAGCTTAAAAAGGTCGCTGCAAGAGCAAGAATGAGTATTTTTCGCATTTTTGGAAGGTTTAGAGCCTCTAATTTACGCAATATTGAGGAAGCCTGTTTTGCAGATTTTGGCTTTTCCTTGTACTATTTTATAAAAAATAAAACCTCTCAAAATTGACATTTTTGAGAGGTTTTGAGAATTCTACTTTTCGTAGATCTTGTCGTACAGCTTCTGGTACAGTTTGATGATGTTCCTTCGCTTGAGTTTCATCGTTGGCGTAAGATGTTCGCCCTCAACGCTCCAAACATCGGGCGTGAGTTCAAAACGTTTGACCTTTTCCCAGTGACCGAATTTTTGGTTGTAGAAATCTACCTCTTCCTGAATCCTGCCTATCACCTCGCTATTGCTGATGAGATCTTCATTTGACGTCCCAACTTCCACATGCTTTCTCTTTGCCCATTCCCGCAGGAATTCAAAGTTAGGCTGAATGAAAGCCGCAGGCATTTTTTCACCTTCGCCAATTACCATGATCTCATCGATGAAACGAGACTGTTTCATCTGGTTCTCGATGAGCTGCGGCGCTACATACTTTCCGCCTGAAGTTTTGAACATTTCTTTCTTGCGATCGGTGATTTTCAGGAAACCATCCTTGTCGAGTTCTCCAATATCGCCGGTGTGAAAATAGCCGTCTCCGTTGATGGCTTCTTTGGTCTTTTCGGGATCTTTGAAATAGCCTTTCATGACGTTGGGACCTTTGGTAAGGATCTCGCCATCTTCGGCGATCTTTACATCAACATCACGAAGTACTCTTCCAACCGTTCCAATTTTAAAACCGTGGTTACGCTGGTCGTTCACGGCGACCACAGGAGAAGTTTCGGTTAAACCATAACCTTCCATCACAGGGATTCCTGCAGCAGCGAAAACCCGGGCCAGGCGTGGTTGCAAAGCGGCACTTCCCGAAACGATCAGTTCAATGTTTCCGCCAAGGCCTTCTTTCCATTTGGAGAAGACCAATTTCCTGGCAATGCCCAGTTTGAACTCATACCACCAGCCGTTTGCGCCGTATGGCTCATATTCCAAACCTAATTCCACGGACCAGAAGAACAGCTTCTGCTTGACTCCGCCTACGGTTGTTCCCTTGGCGATGATCTTGTCGTATACTTTTTCCAGCAATCGCGGCACAGCCGAGATCACGTGGGGTTTCACTTCCTTAAGGTTATCGCTGATCATGTCAATGGATTCAGCAAAATAGATAGAAACACTGTAGTACTGGTAGAGATACAGGATCATCCTTTCAAAAATGTGGCAAACCGGTAAGAAACTTAGGGAAACATATTCCCCGAATTCGAACGGCACCCTTTCTGAACTCAGCAGTACATCGCTTACAATATTCTTGTGGGTAAGCATGACACCTTTTGGCCTTCCGGTAGTTCCCGAAGTGTAAATAAGCGTCGCAAGATCATCTTCATCTACCGCCTTTTTTCGCTGCTCTACCTCTTCCTGGTTGGCGGTGTCTTTGCCGCCTTCCACGACTTCTTCCCAGTTTGCGCAGCCGGGAATTTCGTCAAAAGAATACACGCCTTTAAGTTTCGTGTTGGCCCTGATGGTATTGAGCTTGTCCAGGATCTCTTTATCTGAAACAAAACAGTAGATCGACTCGCTGTGGTTGAGCACGTACTCGTAATCCTCTTCAGAAACAGTAGGATAGATAGGCACGTTTTGAGCACCAATCTGCAACAGGCCAATATCCAGTACGTTCCATTCACTGCGGTTGCTGGATGAGATCACTGCGATTTTGTCGTTGGGTTTAATGCCCAGCCTAAGCAGTCCGCGGCTCACCGCATTTGCCTTGTCCACGTATTCCTGTGAGGAAAGCGCTTCCCACTTTCCGTTTCTTTTAGTTACCAGAGACTTTTCCTGCGGTGCATTTTCCAGTTGGAAGTAGGGAAAATCAAAGAGTCTTTTTATTTCGATCATTCAATGATTTGTTAAAATAGTCCTTGCAAAATAGCAAAAGAAGCACCTATTTCAAATATTTATTTTAAAAACTGCCGCTACACGCACTTTTTGAGCAGGCCAATGCCTTCCTGGACGGTTTCTTCTTCCATTAGGAAGTTTGGTAAAAGGAGCAGGGAAGAACCCTCAGTATTTATTAACAGGCCCTGTTCCAGAGCTTTACTTTTTATTTGAGCAGCATAATCTTTGTCATTGAGATCGATCCCAATGGCCAGGCCTTTGATGCGCAGCTCAGGTTCCTTTTTAAAATTTACTTCGAAAATCTCTTTTTTGAAGAGTTTTTCAAGCCTCTCAATGTTTCTGAAAAGCTTTTTCTTATGCTGCTGAAGGTATTTCAAAGTCGCCAGCGATGCATCGACGCTTACCGGATGCCAGCCGTAAGTGGAATAAAATCCGATATGGTTCTCTTCCGCCTTGGCGGCTACTTCTTCGGTAGCGATGAGTGCACCCATGCCCGCATGCCCGGCAGTGATGGCTTTTGCCATGCAGAGAATGTCGGGCTCAATATCAAAATGTTCCGTAGCGAACATTTTCCCGGTCCGTCCAAAACCGGTGATGGCTTCATCCATAATGATGAGCGTACCATACTTTTTACACAGCCTGTTAAGTCCTTCCATAAAGGCTTTTTCAGGAATGACCACTCCCAGGTTAATTATTATCGGTTCCATAATGACCGCAGCAACTTCTTTAGACGACAGCATTTTTTCCACTTTTTCAAGGCTATCTACAGTAAGAGGTGGATTGATTTTTAGCATGCCATCCAGCAGATTAGGGAATTTCTTGTGCTTCGAACTGGCGCCAATGCTAAGGGCTGCGATGGTATTGCCGTGGTAGGCGCCCTCTACCGAAAGAATCTTTTTGCGGCCGGTGTACATCATGGCCATCTCCAGTGCCGATTCCACGGCTTCGGACCCGCCAGTCATTCTAAAGCTCTTCTTTAGTTTTCCCGGCGTCATTTCGGCTAACATTTCGGCAACTTCATTCCAGGGTTTATAATGAAAGTTGGGATAGACATAGGCAGGTCTGTCAAAATTCCTGATGGCATCTTCTATCTCGGGTACGCCCCAGCCCAGGCTGCCCACGCCGGCACCGCCTAAGAAATCAACATATTTCTTTCCGTCTGCTCCATAAATGTAGCTGCCTTTGGCACTCACCACTTCCAGAAGCATGGCGGGATTTCCGCGGCCGAAGAAAGTTTCTTTTTGCTGCTCTTCCATAATAGCTTTTTTCAGAAGATAAAAAACCGGCTGCAAAACCTGTGTTAGCGAAAGGTGAAATCTTGCAGGAAAAGCAGAAAAAACAGGAGTGGAAAGATATTTTATTAAGATTTACCTAAAATCCCTGCATTTTCGGTTAAACTAAGTCTAAGTTGTTTATTTCTAAGGATTTAGTTTGCTATTTTAAAAAGGAATACAAACAAAAAAAGATATTATGAAAAGACTGAACCTTATGATCATGTTACTCGCGGCAGCTGTCCTCTTTGGGTGTGGTCCGCGCGTGGCGACAATGAAAACCACTAATAAAGATCTTAGCAATTACAACTCTTTCGCTTATCTGCCAAATTCCGCGATCCATATGCCGTCAAAATCCTTTGACGATGAGACTGTGAACCAGGCGGTGATCGAAACCATTAATATGAACCTTACCCAGTCCGGATATGAACTGGACAGGCAAAATCCCGATCTTGTTGTGCTGGTGAGCACCAAGACCAATACCGAGGTAGGAACAACGGCAGATCCTGTTTATGCCCGTTATCCTTATTCCCCGGGAATGACCACAGTGAGCCCTTTCTATGATCCTTATTATTATTCAGGTTATACCGGGTTCAATAATTTAGTGGGTTATGATGTGGATACCTACCGCTATGAGGAAGGTACCGTGATCATTAATCTCGTAGACACGCAAACAAAGGAGACCGTGTGGAAAGGCGTGGCTTCAGAAAGTATTTATAACCAGGCGACGATACAGGAAATACAAGACCTGGTAAATGCCATTTTTGAAGAGTATCCTTTGAAATAGAATTAGCTATGAAAAAGTAAAAATCCGAAGTGTTGAGCTTCGGATTTTTTTATTTGCTACAGAAAAACTTTTAGAAGATCTGGTATCCCACGATCAAACTATACCCTGAGAAATCTGTATTGAGTTCTTTATCGGCCAAAGGGTGAGGGAAATCAATGCGACCTTCGAAACTCCACTTTTTGAAGCTGTATCCTCCTCCAAGAACGAAAACAGGCTCCACTTTTTCAAACTCAAAGTCGTTATAAGTATCGTAAACAGAGTCAAATTTCATTTCTGAACCAAGACTAAAATCTGCACTCACCGAAGCATTGAGGAAAAGTTTCGAATCAGAACTCAGGAAAAAGCTGTGTCTTACTCCAAGGCCAAGAGCAACTGCTTTATAATCCACCTCAATTGCACCGTCCGGAAGGTTTGCATTACCCGATGGAAACATCGCCTCGCCGCTGTAGGAATGGTAGTAGGTTTCTGCAAGTATAGACCACTTATTCTTCTGGAAAGGAAGCACAAATTCTCCCTGCAGGCCAATTACCAAAGAAGTTTTTTGATCAAATTCCATTTCGCGGTTCGTTGTAAAAGTCTCCATCTTTAGTTGGTCGAACCGCACTCCCGGCCTAAGGCTTAGGTGAAAATTGGATTCGCCGTTTTTGGTACTAAGACTGGTATAGTCTTCATTTTTGCACCTGTTGTACTTTTCGAAAATGTTAAGCAGGTCACTCTCGGTATACCTAAGGCTTTGAACTTCGTCAGCATCAATAGATTCGCACTGCAGCCTGTTATACAGCTGCTGTCTAAAATGGTTATTCTCATGGATCTTGATAGACCGCAGCGGCACATACTTCTTGTAAATCAACGGCTCAATTTCTGAACCGGTGGTGCTAATGAAATAGAGTTTTTCTCCATCTTTTTGAAGTTGATAAAGACTTGCGTCACCCTGGGCCAAAACCTTCAGCAGCACAGTTTCATCCTCGGCTTTGAATTCTCCTGTTTTATCCAGGTCTTCAATTTTCTTCCCGATGCTTCCCACCGACACTGTGGCTTTTACATACTTCGTCTCTCCATTGATGCCAAATTCCCTGATCTCATCGATCTTGAGCACAAACGGTTCAGCTTCTTCGGAAGTTTTTGCGCTTATTTCGGAAGGGTTGTTCTTCCATCCCTCATTTTTGATTAGGAGGTCGTTCGTGGTCTCATTTTCCCTTACCACATATCCTTTTTCATACCTTATCTGAGCCATCGCGGCTACAGAAGAAAAAATGAAAAGAAGGAGAAAACTTAGTTTTTTCATTAGAAAAGCTTTAAAAGTTAGTGTTATGTTGTAGGGAAATTCTGATAAACGACAAATATAGAAGATATTGTTAAAGTCTTTAACAATTGATCAAAAAAAAGCTCCCAGAAAAGGAGCCTCTTCAAAAATGTCATTTTTGACACCTTATTATTATTGCTTTTCAAGCCATTTTCGTGCATTAACAAAAGCTTCGATCCAGGGGGAAACTTCGTCCTTCCTGTTCTTAGGGTAGTATGCCCAGTTCCAGGGGAAAGTAGAGCGCTCCAGGTGCGGCATCATAGCCAAATGCCTGCCATTGTCACTGGCAATAATTGCGGTATTGTAGTGCGAACCATTGGGATTTGAAGGATAGCCCTCATAACCGTATTTCCCAACGATCTTATAGCGCTCTTCTTCATAAGGAAAACTGAATTTTCCTTCGCCGTGCGCAGCCCAAATACCCAGCCTGCTTCCCGATAGGGAATGCAGCATCACCGATTCATTTTCCGCAATTTCTACGGAAGTAAAGTTACACTCGAACTTGTGAGACTCGTTGTGCAGCATTTTTGGTTTCTCATCATGCTCCGGATGCAGCAGCCCCAGCTCCATGAACAGCTGACAGCCGTTACAAACCCCAACTGACAATGTATCTTCACGTGCAAAGAATTTGTCTATTGCTGTCTTGGCTTTTTCGTTGTACAAAAATGCCCCGGCCCAGCCCTTTGCGCTTCCAAGCACATCAGAATTTGAGAATCCACCCACAACAGCGATGAATCTAATGTCTTCCAGAGTTTCGCGCCCGCTAATAAGGTCGGTCATGTGCACGTCTTTCACGTCAAACCCGGCGAGATCCATGGCGTAAGCCATCTCTCTTTCAGAGTTGGAGCCTTTTTCCCTGATGATCGCCGCCTTTATTCGCTCCCCTCCTTTGGAGGGGCTGGGGGAGGATGGTAATTTTCCGGTGAACTGCTCCGGAAATTTAAAATGCAGCGGCTGCTTCGCGTAATTGCGGTAGCGCTCGGTAGCGCTGTCAATGCCGCTTTGTCTCTCGTCCAGCAAAAATGAGGTTTTTGACCAGGTATCTCTCAGCTTCGGAATGTCGAATTCAAAGTTGTGATCGCCGTTCTTGATCTTAAGCAGCTCCCCTTCGGTCACTTTTCCAATCTTGAAGAACTCAATTCCTTGCTGCTCTAAAATGCCTTCTACGGAAGCATTTTTGGCCTGGAAAACAATTCCGCAGTTTTCTGAAAAAAGCAATTTTATGATGTCTTCTTCTCGAAGCCCAGAAAGATCAAGCTTAGCCGAAAGATCCACGTCTGCAAAACACATTTCCAGGAGCGTGGTGATCAATCCGCCCGAGGCAACATCGTGCCCGGCCAGGATGAGATCCTGCTTTATCAGTTCCTGAATGCTGTTGAAAGCTTCGCTAAATTTCTTGTCATCTTTAACAGTTGGCGCTTCCTTCCCTATCTTATTGACGATCTGCCCGAAGGAGGATCCTCCAAGTTTGAATTTGTCTCCCGAAAGATTAATGTAGTAGATGTCGCCGCCTTTCTTTTGCAGCACCGGCTCCACAACCTTTTTCACATCTTCACAATGCCCCGCTGCCGAAATGATCACTGTACCCGGTGCCAAAACGTTGCCGTCTTCATACCGCTGCTTCATCGAAAGCGAATCTTTTCCTGTAGGAATATTTATGCCAAGCGAAATGGCAAATTCAGATACTCCCTGCACCGCCTCGTAAAGCCGTGCATCCTCGCCTTCATTGTTGCAGGGCCACATCCAGTTCGCCGAAAGCGAAACAGATCTCAACCCTTTTTCAAGCGGCGCCCAAACGATGTTGGTCAAAGCCTCGGCAATAGAGTTTCTTGAGCCCGCTACGGGATCGATCAAAGCCGAAACAGGGGAGTGGCCAATAGAGGTTGCTACTCCTTCCTTGCCGTGGTAATCAAGCGCCATCACCCCGCAGTTGTTCAATGGCAGTTGCAGCGGGCCGGCGGTTTGTTGTTTGGCGACCTTTCCGGTCACGCAACGGTCCACTTTATTGGTAAGCCAGTCTTTAGAGCCTACAGCCTCCAGTTGCAACAGCTGCTCCAGGTAATCGTGCAGGTCTTCCTTATAATAATCTATATCGTAGTAGGTCCTGTGAACCGTCTTATCTTTCATGATCATGTGCGGGGAACTGCCAAACATGTCGCCCAGCGCCAGGTCCATAGGTTTGGCCCCGCTGGTCTTGCTTTCAAAAGTAAATTGCCTGTCCTGGGACACTTCTCCCACGGCATAAAGCGGCGTTCTTTCCCTTTCAGCGATCTTTTTCATTTGCTCCAGGTCCTTCTCACCAATGATGAGGCCCATTCTCTCCTGGGATTCGTTGCCAATGATCTCCTTTGCTGAAAGTGTTGGATCTCCCACGGGCAGTTTATCCAGGTCAATATTTCCGCCGGTATCTTCTACCAATTCACTAAGGCAGTTCAAATGTCCGCCCGCACCATGGTCGTGAATGGATACAATTGGATTTTCGTCGGCCTCCACCATTGCACGAATGGTATTTGCTGCTCTTTTTTGCATTTCGGGATTGGAACGCTGAATGGCGTTCAATTCAATCCCGCTGCTGAATTCTCCCGTATCTGCGGAAGAAACCGCGGCACCGCCCATTCCAATCCTGTAGTTCTCACCTCCCAGAACCACGATCTGATCTCCCTTTTTTGGAACATCTTTGATCGCCTGGCTGGCTTTTCCGTAACCAATTCCGCCGGCAAGCATGATCACTTTGTCATAACCCAGAGCTCTTCTGTCTTCGGAATGTTCAAAGGTCAACACCGATCCTGCGATCAACGGTTGGCCGAATTTATTTCCAAAATCTGAAGCCCCGTTGGAAGCCTTGATAAGGATATCCATTGGCGTCTGGTATAGCCATGGCCGGGCAGGGAATGCTTTTTCCCACGGCCTGTTCTCTTCAAGTCGGGAGTAGGAGGTCATGTAAACCGCCGTCCCGGCCAAAGGCAAAGAACCTTTTCCGCCGGCAAGCCGGTCGCGGATCTCGCCGCCGCTTCCGGTTGCAGCCCCATTGAAAGGCTCCACCGTGGTTGGGAAGTTATGGGTTTCTGCCTTAAGAGAGATCACAGAATCAAAATCGGTTTTCCTGTAAAAATCAGGTTTATCAGCCGATTTCGGAGCGAATTGCTCCACTCGCGGCCCCTTTATAAAGGCCACATTATCTTTATATGCCGAAACTATGTCGTTAGGGTTTTCTTCGGAAGTTTTCCTGATCAGCTTGAATAGGGAAACAGGTTTTTCGTTGCCGTCGATCACAAAAGTCCCGTTGAAGATCTTGTGACGGCAGTGTTCAGAATTCACCTGGGAAAATCCGAAGACTTCAGAATCTGTCAGTTTGCGTCCAAGCCGCTTGGAAAGCTGCTCCAGGTAATGCACCTCTTCATCGTTCAGCGCGAGGCCTTCTTTCTGGTTATAGGCTGCAATATTATCAACTTCTTTGACCGGTTCGGGTTCTATGTTAATATCAAAGATCTTTTGGTCAAGGCCCTTGTACAGCTGCGAGAGCATAGGGTCGAAGTCGTGATAGTGTTCATCTACCTCGATAAATTCCTCGATGCGGCGAATGCCTTCAATACCCATGTTTTGCGTGATCTCGACCGCATTGGTACTCCAGGGAGTGATCATCGCGGCACGGGGACCAACAAAAAAATCTGCCAGGGCAGATTTTTCTAAGTATTGTGCATTTCCAAAAAGCCAGTTTAACTTGACGATGTTTTCGGCCGAAAGCGCCTTATGCGTGTCAACCGCATATACCTTGTTAGGTTTGTTTCCGAAGAATAGGATCATTCCTGAAAGTTTAGTGTGTTGTTGTGAGACAAATTTACATTTTTTAAGTCATCTATTCTTCCCGGAAACAGAAAAGCCTAAAATTTAAGAAGCTTCAAAAATGACATTTTTGGGAGGTATTGGTTCCAAGATTTGGGCTAAAGCCATGGGAGCTCGGTTTTTTAAACCTCCACCTGAAGGTGGAGGGAATTCAATTCGATTAACCGATCCAGATCCAATCAAAAATGAATAGTCTCAGGATATATCCGAAGGAAAAGGATTTTCTATAGATCAAGGGCTTTAGCCCAAGACCCTTTAAAAATGACATTTTTGGGAGGTATTGATTTTGGAAGTTTGGGCTAAAGCCCGGGAGAGAGGAGATCTTTGGTCCTCCGCCTGAAGGCGGAGGCAACTCAGTGGAGGCAACTCAATGGAGATAACTTAATATATCTCGAAGAAATGGAAATAATAAATAGCCTCCGGATTTATCCGGAGGAAAAGAATTTCCCTTAGATCATGGGCTTTAGCCCAAGACCTTTCAAAAATGACATTTTTGAAAGGTATTTCTCAAAAGGAATAAAATAAATAGCCCCCGGATTCATCCGGGGGCTTAAAAATTTATTTAAAAACGGGCTTTAGCCTAATTGTTCTATTTCTTCTTCTCCAGCAGCGCCATGTAAAACCCGTCAAAGCCGGTTTCGCTGGAAAGGATCTTACGGTCTTCTTTGAGGCTGAAATCTTTACCTTCTTCTGAAGCTAAGAATTTTTCTACCTGCTCCTGATTCTCTGATGGCAGGACAGAACAGGTCGCGTAGACCATTTTTCCGCCGTCTTTGACTATTTTGGAATACTGTTTCAGGATCTCCTCCTGGGTAAGCTTTATAGTCTCAATAAATTCAGGTTGAAGTTTCCACTTTGCGTCAGGATTTCGGCTTAACACTCCAAGGCCGCTACAGGGGGCGTCAATCAACACACGGTCTGCACTGCCGTACAGCTTTTTCACCACTTTTGAAGAGTCTATCGCCCGTGGATCTATATTGTGAGCCCCGGCACGGCGAGCCCTTCTTTTCAGTTCCTTTAGCTTGTTCGCGTAAATATCTGTCGCGATAAGCTGACCTTTATTTTGCATCAAAGCAGCAAGGTGCAGGGTCTTTCCGCCGGCACCTGCACATGTATCCACCACCCGCATTCCCGGTTCAACCTCCAGAAAATCTGCCACTAATTGTGAGGAAGCATCCTGTACCTCAAAAAGGCCATTTTTGAAGGCTTCGGTCTTAAAAACATTTGCACGTTCCTTAAGCTGCAGGGCATCAGGATAGCCTTTGAGAAATTCGGTTTCTATGCCCTCTTTGGAAAGCGCTTTTTGAAGTTCTTCTCTTGAAGTTTTGAGCTTGTTTGCTCTCAGCACCACCGGCGCCTGCTCGTTAAGCGCATGAATTTCCTTTTCCCAAACCTCTTCGCCAAGTTCTTTTGCGCCCATTTCATCCAACCAATCGGGAATAGATTCACGGTACTTCCTGATATTGCTCAATTCATCAAATTTCCCTTTGATGCGGCGGGTAGGAGTGGGCTCGATCTGCTTCCAGTCCGGCAGTTCAATGCCACGGAGGGTGGCCCAAACGGCGAACATGCGGAACAAATTCTCCCTCGAAAAAGGAGCTTTTACCTCGGCGATTTCGGCATAGAGCCTTTTCCATCGAACGATGTCATAGGTGGTTTCGGCGATAAAACTGCGATCGCGGGAACCCCAGCGTTTATCGCGTTTCAGCGTTTTTTCAATTACTTTATCGGCGTATTCTCCTTCATTAAATATTTCTCCCAGTGCATCAACGGTTGCAAAGACCAGGTTCCTGTGTAAGCGCATAAATTCGGTTTAAAGCTGCAAAGGTAAGCTTTTTAAAATGGGAAAAATCTATCTTTACAGGCAAATTAATGACATGAAAAGACTTGCTTTCCTGGCTGTTCTGCTTCTTGCGGCCTGTAATTCTTCCGAAGAAAAAAAGACTCCAAAAATGCCATTTTCGAGGGTTGAGGTGCAGCCACTTTTAGAGGATTCCATCAGCATCAGGGCCATTGAGATCATGGGTAGTAATCTTGCTTTTGCAGGTTCAAACGGCCACTATGGTTTGTACAATTCCGCAGAAGATGAGGTGAAGCTCAACAGGCAGCAGTACGATTCTATTTATCCCGAATTTCGCGCCGTTGGAAGTACAGAAAATGATTTTTTCATGTTGAGCGTGGGCAATCCTGCCCTGCTGTACAAGACCGGTGACAGCGGGAAAATGGAGCTGGTTTACAAGGAGGAAAATGAAAAAGTGTTCTACGACTCCATGATCTTCTGGAACGATAAAGAAGGTATTGCGATGGGCGATCCTACGGAAAATTGCCTCTCGGTTATCGTGACACGGGACGGTGGCAACAGCTGGAAAAAACTGAACTGCGAAGATCTGCCCGAAGCTGCTGAAGGAGAAGCGGCATTTGCGGCGAGCAACTCCAACATAGCTGTGCAGGGCAATAAGACCTGGATCATCTCGGGCGGGAAAAAATCTCGCATTTTCTTCAGTCCGGATAAAGGCGAGAGCTGGGAAGTTTATGAGACGCCTATAGTACAGGGCAAAGAAACTCAAGGCGCCTATTCTGTTGATTTCTATGATGCGCAGCAGGGGATCATGGTAGGCGGGGACTACACTGCTCCCGAAGGAAACTCTGCCAACAAAGCGGTTACTAAAGACGGCGGCAAGACCTGGCAGCTTATCAGCGAAGGCAACGGGCCGGGCTACAAGAGCAGCGTGAGGTATGTGCCGGGAGGTGCTGCAAAAGAGATCGTAGCTGTTGGCTTTACGGGAATCTCGTATTCTTCAGACGGAGGTAAAAACTGGAAGGAAATTTCCGAAGAAGGCTTTTACACAATAAGATTCCTCAACGATTCTATCGCTTATGCGGCAGGAAAGAACAGGCTCGCAAAACTCATTTTTCGATAGGTACAAAAAAGAGTGATCCGGAGCTTTTTAAAACTCCGGACCACTCAAACTAACCAACCAAAATTAAAAACTAATTATTGCGAATTCTGCCTGCGGGCACGGTATTCCCGCATCAGCTTTTCATTGAACTCGTCTTCCACCTTCTCAAGCTGCATGATCTTTTTGGCAGAAAATATCTTTTTAAGGTCGTCGTAATATTGTTTTCTAAGCAGGTAATCTTCACGCTCTATTTCAACATATTCGTTGAGCTTGCTGTTGGCACTTTTTTCCGTCATGCACTCCAGGTTGCCAACATCGGCATGTTCACGATGGTATAGATCCCTTCTTTTTTCTTCGTAGGCATTGTAAATAGGCCAGAAAGCCTGGGCTTCCTTAGCGGTGAGATCAAGTCCATCGGTAATAAATGCCGTTTTGAGTGCTTTGATCTTTTCACGATGAGCCTCCCTGTCCTGTGCAGATGTTCCTACAGTGCACAAGAGGAAAAGGCCGATTAATAGCAAATGCTTCATTTTATTCTTCATTAAGTAGGATAGCAGGTTCTTCAACATTTTCATTCAAATATTCAAGCACCGCTTCGTGATCAAAATTAGAGTCTACGCCTTGCGCAAAACTAAATTCCTTTTGATCTATCATTGGGGTTTCTTCGGGGTTTGAAAGATCCAGGGTCTCAAAAAGGTAATTTTCAACCGCCAGCATATCAAGGTCTTCAAAAGTGGCTTTTTGAGAGTTGTTCATCAGCGTAGAAGTAAGCAGCACCGCCAAAACTGCAGCTATTCCTGCAACGTAAGACAGCGTCTTCTTACTAAACAACTGAATGACCTTTCCTGATTGGGGCTCCTGCCCAATCTTTTGAAGCATTTGTTGTTCAAAATCTTCAAAATAATTTTCAGGAACTTTAAAAGGCTGTTTGCTGGACGGTAGCTCGTTCCCTTGCTGAATTTTGTCCACCATACGGGCTTCAAAGTTCTCAAAATACCCGTTGGGAACTTTAAAACCTGAGTCCTTGTATGCTAAGCCTTTCTTTTTCATTTACTTATTTGACTGAAATTTCCAGTTAAGGTTTAAACCTGCTTTAAAAATTCTTCTATTTTTTTTGTCGCGTGGTGATAGGAAGCTTTCAAGGCACCTACCGAGGTCTCAAGAATCTCTGAGATCTCCTTGTATTTGAGTTCCTGAAAATACTTCATGTTGAACACCTGCTGCTGCTTTTGAGGCAGAGTGGCAATGGCTTTTTGCAATTTCAGCTGAATTTCATCTCCCTCAAAATATACGTCATTTTCAAGATTTTCGAGTATTTGTTGCTGAAGTTCTTCTGAAGTAATGCTTTGTTTTTTGGCGCGGTTGTTCAGGAAAGAAATAGCCTCATTGGTCGCGATCCTGTACATCCAGGAAAACAGCTGACTTTCGCCTTTGAACTTTTCAATATTCCTGAAGATCTTGATAAAGGTGTTCTGCAGTACATCATCTGCATCTTCATGGTTCTTCACTATGTTTCTTATCTGCCAGTAGAGCCGTTCCTGGTACTGCTGCAGCAATTCCCTGAAGGCTTCTTCGCGGGAGGAAGCCTCCTGTAGTCTGGCTACAAGTTTTTCTTCGGAAGTTTTCAAGTCCTGGCTGCTCATGATTTTTTTCAGGCCGATAAAGATAAGGGATTTTCAGGTTTTGAAATAGCTTCGGGAAAGCAGGATTTATCTAATTTCATCGATGAAATACACAAATTTTAGATAAAATACACAAAAAATTTGTTCATGCTGTTTTTTGTAGTATCTTCACATTGTGAAAAAGTTATCTTTTTTGCTCCAACAAGAGGAGATCTTATCTCCGTTAGCCCCAAGAATGGGGGTAAGATTGAAATGAAAATGGATGAACCTACTTCATCCATTTTTTCTTTTATACAAGTTTCGGAAAGTCTTTTTGTATTTCTTTAATAGTCCTTTAGTCGAAGGACTGCATTTCAACGAGTTTTTGATAGGTTGATCTTTGGGAGAGCAATTCCTCGTGCCTGCCCTGTTCAACGATCTTACCTTTTTGCATCACCACGATTTTATCTGCATTTTGAATAGTAGATAACCTGTGGGCGATCACAATTGAAGTCCTGTTCTTCATCATGTTCTCCAAAGCCTTTTGTACCAGCCTTTCGCTTTCGGTATCGAGGGCTGATGTAGCTTCATCAAGGATCATGATAGGTGGGTTCTTTAACACGGCACGGGCGATAGAAAGCCTCTGTTTTTGTCCGCCGCTCAGTTTGTTCCCGCTGTCGCCAATATTTGTATCCAGTCCTTTTGGTAATTCCTTGACAAATTCCCAGGCGTTGGCAATCTTCAGCGCATCGATGATCTCCTCATCTGTAGCGTTCTCTTTTCCTAAAGCCACATTGTTCCTGATGCTGTCGTTGAACAAAATTGAATCCTGGGTGACAAGACCCATGAGGCTTCGCAAAGATTTTTTGCTGATCTTCCTGATGTCTGTACCATCGATCTTGATCCCTCCTTCATTGACATCGTAGAACCTGGTCACAAGATTGGCAATGGTAGATTTCCCGCTTCCCGACTGTCCTACTAAAGCTACGGTAGAACCTTTAGGAACGGTGAGGCTAAAGTCGTGCAGCACGTTCTCTTCTTCATACCTAAAATAGATGTTCTCGATGCTCACCTCTTCTTCAAAATCTTTTTTCTCTATGGCATCGGGCGCATCGGTAATGTTGGAAGGAGTTTCTAAAATCTCAAAGATACGTTCGGCTGCGGCATTACCTTTTTTGACGCTGTAGGAGGCTTTACTAATCTGTTTTGCGGGAGTAAGTATATTATATGCCAGGGTGAGAAAACCAATAAAAATCGCCGGAGCAAGGGTTTCGTCAACCAAGACCATATTTCCCCCAAACCACAAAATAATAACAATAACGAAAATTCCCAGGAATTCACTGGTAGGAGAAGCGAGGTTCTGCCTGTTGAGCAAATTGTCAAGAATGTTTTTTAATCGACCTGTTGACTCATGAAATCTTCCTTTAAATTTTTCTTCTGCAGTAAATCCTTTGATGATCTTAAGACTGGAGAGGGTTTCTTCAACTAAAGAAAGAAAGTGTCCATTTTCCCTCTGTGCTTCGTCTGATTTCTTTTTTAGCTTTTTACCTATAGCCGAAATAATAAAACCCGAAACAGGAAGAAAAACAAAAACAAACAGGGTGAGTTTTGCACTTATTACCAGCATGGCGATGATGGTGAAAATAATTGTAAGCGGCTCACGAACCACCATCTCCAGGATCGACAGGAAAGATGTTTGCACCTCGTTCACATCGGCCGTAATACGGGAAATTGTATCTCCTTTTCTTTTTTCAGAAAAATAGGAAACCGGGAGCTCCACGATCTTGTCATAAATGGCATTTCGCACATCCCGTAAAACACCATTCCGAAGAAAGGTAATAAAGAAGGCAGCCAGGTATCCAAAAAGGTTTTTTAGGAAGAATAACAGGATGACAATTCCGCAGATGAAGACGAGGGCAGAGATCTCATCCTCGTTCACCCGTTGCGTGACCTCGTAATTGAAGCTCCCGATCACGTAATCTTTTACATGACTCCAGCCTGTCCATTCCGGAACTTCTGCCACCCTTTTGCTCTTGTCGAACAGCACATTGATCACCGGGATCAATGCCAGGAACGACAGCGTGCTGAAGAGTGCATACAGGATGTTAAATATGATATTGAGTACGGCGAACCTCTTGTAAGGCCGGGCGAAGCTTAAGATCTTTTTGAAATAATTCATCCAGGGCGGCCTAAGCCAGTTTTAAATCAGATTTGATGCCGTCGATCTTCTCGTCCAACTGCTGTTCTACTTCTTTGAAATTTTCTACCGCATCAAGAGAGGCATTCACGCTGATGTAGAACTTGATCTTTGGCTCGGTTCCGCTAGGTCTGGCGGCTACCTTGGTGCCGTTTTCGGTATAATAGATCAACACGTTCGATTTTGGAACGCTAAGCTCTTTTACTTCAGTATCGGTAAGGCCGTAGTGGAAGGCTTTTGAGCTTTGGTAATCTTCTACCAAAACCACTTTTTCCCCGGCGATATCGGTAAGCGGATTGTCTCGCAGGCTTATCATCATGTTCTTGATCTGCTCTGCCCCATCAATTCCTTTTTTGACAAGTGAGATCAAAGCTTCTTTGTAGAAACCGTATTTGGTGTACAACTCCAACATTTTTTCATAGAAAGAAATGCCGTTTGCTTTCATCTGGGCAGCGATCTCACAGGCGAGTAGGGTAGAGGTCACGGCATCTTTGTCACGCACAAAATCACCCACCATAAAGCCGAAGCTTTCTTCACCACCACCAACAAAATCAAGCCCAGGATTGTCCTTGATCATTTTGGCGATCCATTTAAAGCCGGTAAGGCCTTCTTTGTATTCCACACCGTAATCTTCAACAAGAATGCGCAGCATTGGAGTAGAAACAATAGTGGAGCCAACAAATTCCCGGCCCTGGATTCTTCCTTCTTTTTTCCACTGCTCAAGCAGGAACCAGGTCATAATAAGCATGGTCTGGTTACCATTCAAAAGTGTCATTTTTCCCTCCATATTTCTTACAGCCACTCCAAGACGGTCACAATCGGGGTCTGTTCCAATGACGATATCTGCATTTTCTTTTTCGGCTTTTTCAAGGGCCATTTTAAGCGCTGCAGGTTCTTCGGGGTTAGGAGATTTTACCGTTGGGAAATTTCCGTTAGGCTCTCTTTGCTCCTCTACGATGTGAAGGTTTGTATAGCCGGCCTGTTCCAAAACGCGAGGTACCATGGTAATTGAAGTACCGTGCAGTGAAGTGAAGACGATCTTTAGATCTTTTTTTGCTGCTGCGGAAGTTTCAAAACTTCCGTTTTTAACCGAAGCATTAGCAAAAGCCTCATCTACGTCTTTATCTATAAGCGTGATCAAATCTTCGTTTGCATCAAACTTGATCTTGTCCCACTTAATGCCGTTGATCTCCTCCACGATCTCTGCATCCTGTGGCGGCACCAGCTGCCCGCCATCCTGCCAGTAAACTTTGTAGCCGTTATATTCCGGAGGATTGTGGCTTGCAGTAAGTACGATTCCGCAGTGGCAATCCAGGTGTTTAACCGAAAAAGAAAGTTCCGGTGTAGGTCTCAATTCAGAAAAGAGGTACACCTGAATTCCATTTGCTGAAAATACATTGGCCACCACTCTCGCAAGTTCCTTACTGTTGTTACGGCAATCATATGCGATCACAACTTTTAGTTCCTCTTCGGGAAACTGCTTTTTAAGATAATCTGAAAGACCCTGGGTGTTTTTTCCAAGGGTGTATTTATTGATCCTGTTAGAGCCTACGCCCATGATACCACGCATCCCGCCGGTCCCGAATTCAAGATCCTTATAGAAACTTTCCTTAAGCTCATCGGAATCTTTTTGAAGCATTTCTTTTACTTCCTGTTGTGTCTTTTCGTCAAATGCGGGAGAAAGCCATGACTCGGCTTTCGCTTTAATATCGTAGTAACTCATGATGCTGTCTAATTTATTTCAGCAACAAAAATAAGGATTTATGTGGGAAAGGGAATTAAATCTCTCCTGTTGTTTCGCTGATGCGGTACCTTTCCTTTTCGCGGCTGCTTCTCAGAATTAGCTCGCCAAGGAAACCTGCAAGAAAGAGCAGGGTACCAATGATCATGGTGGTAAGGGAAATGTAGAACCACGGATTATTTGCTACCAAAATATTGGGCAGGCCGTGGTAAAGTTTGTAAAGTTTGGAAGCGCCAATCCATGCGGCAGAAAGAAAACCTACAAAAAACATCAAAATTCCGAGGGCGCCAAAAAAGTGCATGGGGCGTTTTCCAAATTTCGATAGAAACCAGATGGTGATAAGATCCAGGAAGCCGTTGATGAAACGCTCGGCGCCAAATTTGGTGCGGCCGTATTTCCGCTTTTGGTGCTGCACTACTTTTTCGTCGATACGGGAGTAGCCGGCATTTTTGGCTAGAACCGGTATATAACGGTGCATTTCGCCGTAGACATCTATATTCTTTACCACTGCTTTACGATAGGCTTTGAGCCCGCAGTTAAAATCGTGCAGCTTTAAACCCGAAGTTTTTCTTGCGGCAGCGTTGAACAGCTTAGATGGTAAGTTCTTGGCCAAAACCGAGTCGTAGCGCTTCTTTTTCCAGCCCGAGACCAGGTCGTAATTTTGTTTAGCGATAAGGTCATAAAGCTCGGGAATTTCTTCAGGATTATCCTGCAGGTCGGCATCCATGGTGATCACCACGTCGCCTTCGGCCTTTTCGAAGCCCACGTGCAGCGCCTGTGATTTCCCATAATTTCGGTTGAACTTTATTCCTTTTACATTAGGATCTTCCGCAGAGATCTTTTTAATGATCTTCCAGGAATCGTCTGTGCTGCCGTCATCAATAAAGATCACTTCATAAGAAAAAGAATTGGACCGCATGACAGATGCGATCCAATTGTATAATTCATTCAATGATTCTTCTTCGTTAAGAAGCGGGATGACGATAGATAATTGCATTCAAAAAGATTTAAACCGCGTCGTAAGGACGTTTCTGCTTCCAGATCGCACCTGCGATCAAAGAATAGATCAAGCCGAAAAACGCGCTCAAAGCTATCCAAAAAGCACCACCCACGAAAGGATTGATCATGTATCTGGTGAATTTTAGTCCCATTTCTAGCTGGTCCTCAGTCATATTTCCGTTTTCAAGCATTTTATCGCGTGAGACATCAAGGATCATTTCGCCGTAGCCGGGTTCGATCACGTAGAAAAGCAGGATGTTGTACACCAGGAAGATTAGCCCGCTTATTGCGGCTGCAGAAACTCCTGTTTTCAGTGCTTCAGAAATGGTTAAAAATCCGCCGTTAGCAGTTTTAAAAGCTCTCACAGCCATAAAGATCATGATGGCAAAGATGATGTAATAGACGTACATTGGCCATTGAATTCCTTCCAGGGCCATACCTGTGGCGTACATGACCACCTGGAGTAGAACGAGAATAATTCCTATGTAGACACCGTAGTTAAGGCCTACTTTACCGGGAGATGCAATGTTTTCAGTTTCCATGTTATTTTGTTGATTGGTTATGTGATATTGGTAAACAAATATAACAAAACGTTACATGTTAAAGGAAAAGTTATTTTTCATGTAAATTTATGTCTCAATAGTTGTTGAATTACAAAAATTGGTTAAATTTGCACCTCGAAAAAATTACAAGATTTTAAAGAATAAAGAGATGAAGCAGGGAATCCATCCGGAAAATTATAGACTGGTAGCTTTTAAAGACATGTCAAATGACGAGGTTTTTTTAACTAAGTCTACCGCGAAAACAAAAGAAACTATTGAGGTTGATGGTGAGCAATATCCTTTGGTGAAGTTGGAGATCTCCAGAACTTCTCACCCGTTCTACACCGGGAAAGCCAAACTTTTGGATACTGCCGGTCGTATCGACAAGTTCAAGAACAAATACGCGAAGTACAAAAAGTAATTTCGTTTGCAATAATATTCCAAAGCCTCCCTTTAAGGAGGCTTTTTTTGTTTCATTTTTTCTGAAAATCCAGCTTTTTTAAGCTGCCGATTAAGCCCTATCTTTACCTTCAAAATTTTCCAAGCATGAACTATATCCTTTTTGACGGCCCTGCCCGCGATCAATTCCTGCCATTCACATTTACCAGGCCTGTGGCCGATATGCGCATAGGAATTCTTAGCATTCGCGAAAAATGGGAGAAATATCTCAATACCACCACTTCAACCATCACCGAAGAATACCTGTCTGAAAAATGGCCCATGGTCGAGATGGACGAGAATGTCATGATCAATGCTTCCTTTCTGCCAACTGCCGAGCTTGTTGAGCAGATCAAAAACCTGCGGCCCAAAGAAGCCATTTTTTATGATGAAGATGTGGTGGCCTTCTTTGCCCATGAAGAGGAGGATGTGGAGTTCGACAAGTGCACAAGTATCGAGCTGGAAGGAAAAGCTTTTCGTATTGAACACACCTGGGACATTTTTAAACTTAACGGCCAAGCGATTGCAGCCGATTTTGAGCTGCTTACCGAAGGCAGGAAAAGTCAGCCGCTCCCCAAGACCAACCAGGTAATCGCCCCCGAAAATGTCTTTTTAGAGGAGGGAGCAAAAGTGGAATGTGCAATTTTAAATGCTTCGGAAGGGCCTATCTATATTGGTGCCGATGCCGAGATCATGGAAGGTTCAATCGTGCGCGGGCCTCTGGCTCTATGTGATCACGCTACGCTGAAGCTGGGTACGAAAATTTACGGGCCCACCACCGTAGGACCGCATTCCAAGGTGGGGGGAGAGGTCAATAATTCTGTCATCTTTGGATACTCTAACAAAGGCCACGACGGCTTTCTGGGGAATTCTGTGTTAGGAGAATGGTGCAACCTGGGTGCCGATACGAATAACTCAAACCTTAAGAACAATTACGCCGAAGTTCGGCTTTGGGATTATGCCTCCGGAAGGTTTGCCCATACAGGACTCCAGTTTTGCGGCTTGATGATGGGAGACCACAGCAAATGCGGAATTAATACCATGTTCAACACCGGGACCGTGGTTGGTGTGAGCGCCAATATCTTTGGAGCAGGTTTTCCGCGGAATTTCATTCCAAGCTTTAGCTGGGGCGGAAGCGGTGGTACCACGACTTACCTTACCAGCAAAGCCTTTGAGGTGGCCGAAAAGGTTATGGAAAGGCGAGCTATTGAATTTTCTGAAGTAGACAAGGCAATCCTGGAACACGTTTTCGAAGAGACTAAGAAGTATAGAAGAGAGTAGTGAATAGCCCCCGGATTTATCCGGAGGTTCAAAATATTTCTAGGGATTCGGCTCCAAACCCCTCAAAAATGTCATTTCTGGAGTCCCTTGAATTGCCTCCGGATTTATCCGGAGGTTTAGAAATATTCTCTTTTAAAAGGGCTTTAGCCCAATACCTCTCGAAAATGTCATTTTTG
>JBAVJB010000051.1:0-28993 GCA_049687495.1 Salinimicrobium sp. | reverse complement strand
CAGATATCTGCCGGTTATAGACTTGAGCACCAGAATGTTGAAAGCATTCCGTTTGATGCCGGCTGGCTGGAAACTGGCCTCGCCGTGGGAATTTTCAGTAATCCCAAGAATGCGGCAACCTTTTCTTTTGAAGTTGAATTTCCTGTCAAAAAACCTGATATAGAGGCGATTGAAGCCGAAGACTCCCCTTCCTATACTCCTGCCCTTACTTATGCTCTACAGTTCTACAAGACGCAGGTACATCTTAGCGCGGGTGCCGAAATTCAGAAGGATGAAACCAACTGGTTCTATAATGCCGCAGCGGTTTATGGAGAAGGAAATGTTCATCCCGTTTTGGAGCTCAACGCCGTTTCTGAAGAAGAGTTCAACTGGTATGCCGGCACCGGCCTGGTTTTGAATGGAGACAGCGGCTGGGAGTTTGGTGGAGGTGTTCGTCACAGCCTAAGTGATTCTGGATGGCAGGCCAACCTTCACCTGCTCTATGAGTTCAATTTTGGGGAAGGAGAATGATCTTATTTAAATGAATTTCAAGTGTAAATAAACCGATGTAAGTAATTTAAAATCAGGTTTTTGTGTTCAGGCTTTTTGCAGCCTTATTGGAGAATCTTGAGAAGATCAACAAGGTCTTTTTGGTATTGATAAAATAGACCCCGGTCAGCAGAACACCGGCCGCAATGATCGACTGTAGCGTAAGTTGTTCATTAAGAAAATACCAGCCAAGCAGCATAGCGATCACAGGATTCACGTAGGTTGATGTCGCAACTTTTTCGGGAGAGACCACTTTCAGCAGATAATTAAAGGAAGTGAACGCAACAATGCTTCCGAAGATGATGAGCAAAAGAATAGACAGCTGCGTTGGTCCACTCCAGGTGCCGGGCCAGCTCCATTCCTCCCCGAACGCCAAACTTCCAAGGGCCAGCGTAATTCCCGCCGTGAACATCTGGTAAGCCGTATTCACGAAATAATTTGTTGGCAGGTCGGCTTTGGCGACGAAAATGCTGCCATAAGACCAGCTCATGAGGCACAAAAAGATCATGAATATTCCCAGGAGCGAATTTTCCTGCTGTACCAGTCCTTTTTGACTTACCAGCAGATAGATTCCCAGAACTCCAAGAACTACTCCAACCATGGACATTGGCTTGATCTTTTTTCCTTCAAGGATTCTGAGTAACACCAGCACCACCAATGGTTGAGCTGAAATTTCGAGCGCGGCAAATCCGCTGTCCACATATCGCAAGGCCCAGACCACTATTCCATTACCAAATCCAAGGAAAAGGAAACCGGCAATAACAGTATTGAAGAACTGTCTTCGGCTAATGGAGAGATTGAGGCCAAGGATTTTGCTAAGGCCAAAGATGAGCAGGCCTGCAGTGATGAACCTGATGGAGGCCAGCATGAAGGGCGGCAATTCTGTCACCGCGATCTTGTTGAGCAAATAAGTTGAGCCCCAGATCACGTAGATCGAGAAAAAGGCAGCAACAATAAGGCCTGAAGCTTTTTTCATCAGTTCAATTTTCGAACGGCAATATTAGGAATAAAAGCAGCAGGTTTTTTTGCTTTTTTTCAGGTGGTTAATTGCCTAGGAAAAAAGGTAGTCAAAAAAGGCATTTTTAGGAAGTCTCCTTTACAGGCTCTTCCTGCTCGTGTTCCCGAAGGTCCTTCCGAAGGTCAAGTTTCCTGAAAGCCGGCGAGATGAACCCGGTGAAAACAACGGTGACAAGTGTCATGCTGCCGCCAAAAACCACAGCAGTTACAGTTCCCATTAATTTTGCGGTTACCCCACTCTCAAAGGCTCCCAGTTCATTAGAGGAACCAACGAACATTGAGTTCACCGAGGACACCCTGCCCCGCATATGATCGGGCGTTCGCAATTGGAGAATAGTTTGCCTGATGATCATTGAAATACCATCAGTCACCCCGCTAAGGAAAAGTGCGAATACAGAAAGCCAGAACCAGGTGGAAAGCCCAAAGATGATGATGCTAAGGCCAAACCCGAAGATCGCTGCCAGCAGCTTTAAGCCCGCCTGTTTGTTCAACGGATAATAAGCCGAAGTGAACATGATAATTACAGCGCCTACAGCCGGGGCTGCCCTTAAAACTCCAAATCCTTCAGGCCCAACTTTTAGAATATCCTGCGCATAAATGGGTAAAAGTGCGACTGCCCCGCCAAAAAGAACGGCTACCATATCGAGTGCAATGGCTCCTAAAATGATCCTGGTATTCATGACAAACCTTACTCCTTCCTTCAAACTCTTCATGACCGGCTCTCCTATTTTAGGGTTCAGAATGGGCTTTTCGGGGATCTGCAGCAGGAAAATGAGCGCCATAAGGGAAAATCCGAAGATGAGGCACATAGACCAGTGCACTCCAATCCAGTGAATACTGAAACCTGCAAGTGCAGGGCCCAGGACAGCGCCCATTTGCCATACTGAAGAATTCCAGGTGGCTGCATTTGGATACACCTTTTTAGGAACGATAAGCGCAAAAAGGGAGAAATTGGTGGGACCCAGAAACGCCCTCACAATCCCGCCCAGGAAGACCAGGGAATAAATGGAGTATAAAATGACATTTTTGGAGACTCCTTCAACGACCAGTGGCCATGTAAGAAGAAACAATCCAACGCTGATCACGGAAAAGCCCAGCAGGCATTTGAGCAACAGCCCACGCTTTTCCTTCTGGTCAACAATATGGCCGGCGAACAGCGCCAGGGATACTGCAGGAATCACCTCCATAAGACCGATAATCCCCAGCGACAGCGGATCTTTGGTCAGGTTATAAACTTCCCATTCGATCACGATGAACTGCATTGTCCTTGCGAAAACAAAGGCAAATCGCACAAATAGAAATGTTCTGAATTCCCTGTAACGCAGGGCTGCGTAAGGATCATTTTTAGGCATTCCTCAAAATTAAAGAAAAACAAAACTACAAAATGTGCAGCAGCAGAAATTAATCTTGGAAAATATAAAGCAGGAAGCTTCTTTTTATAGATAACTAGTAATGTAACTACTTGTTTTCATGATATATAACATGCATTTAACAGCACTACAAGAGAAATACGAATAAATTAGAGGTGGAATTTCTGAAACCAAAATCAAATCAATATGAAAACAGTTGTAAAAAATGTCCTCAACTTCAAATTGCTGGTACTCTTTTTTGTACTGGTGAGTTGTGGACCGGGTAAAAAAACAGGTGAAGACCTGGTGATCGATGCAAAGCAGGAAAAAGCGATGATCGAAAGGGAACATCCCATGATGGCCGATTATTTCAATTCGGCTGAAGCATATGCTATTTTTCCAAATGTGGGTAAAGGCGCTTACATAATAGGCGGAGCTTCAGGAAACGGAACGGTTTACCAAAACGGTCGATTAATAGGCTATGCCGATTTAAAGCAGGTTGATGTAGGCCTGCAGTTGGGTGGAAAAGCTTTTGTGGAAGTACTTTTCTTTTCCAATAAAGAAGTGCTTGAGAAATTTAAGCAGGGAAGTTATGAGTTAAGTGCCAATGTTTCGGCAGTTGTTCTTGATGAAGGCTTTTCAGAAGATCTGGAATTCCGGGATGGAGTTGCCGTTGTGACTGTGCCCAAAGGAGGTGCCATGGCGGGTATCTCTGTTGGTGGTCAGCGGTTTGAATATCGCCCGGCGCAATAAAAGAAAACGGCTTCCTTTTGGAAGCCGTTCTTTTAGGATAGTATTCCGGCAGCTTTTACTGCGGAAGGAAACACGTGCAAATCAATTCCAGCTGTTATTGGAAGTATCTGCATCCATAAAGATCCCACCTTCCAGTTCGATTGATTTAATGGGTTTTGAATATTCTATTTTTACTGAGGTCTGTTTCAGGTTATTTTTCCACACTTCAGGAGAAAGGTGTTTTTTGGTCACAGATCCATCTTCCGCAGTAATCACGAGATCAACAGGAGCCGGCATTCCGCCGATGTTCTTTAGTTTAACCAGGGCATTTTTTCCGTTTTTCTGAACATCTGTAATTGCAAGATCAATATAGTTATTGCTGAAGAACCAGCTGTCCCAGAACCAGTTGAGATCTCTTCCGGAGATATCATTAAAGGAATAGAAGAAGTCCCAAGGTACAGGGTGCTTTCCGTTCCACCTGTCCATGTAGCCCTGCAGCGCTTTTTTGAACATCTCTTCGCCTAGCAGATCTTTTAAAGCCAAATATCCCAGGGCAGCCTTGCCGTACTCGTTGTTGCCCATCGCACGGCCGCTTAAGATGTTGGTGGGAGTAATAATGGGAATATCCTCTTCCATAGAAGAATCGTTGATCCAGTATTTCACCCTAAAGTTCTGGAAGTTCTGGGTTGCCTGCTCTTCTCCCAGGTCGTTAATGCTAATAAGGTACTCTAAAGCCGTCGCCCAGCCTTCATCCATGAAACCGAACCTTGTCTCGTTGATGCCCATGTAAAACGGGAAATAGGTGTGGGCGATCTCATGCTCGGCCACAAACCTGGTAAAATCATCATCTGGCGTGGAGCTGTCATTGACCATCATTGGGTATTCCATGTCTGCAAAACCGCGAACAATGGTAGATTTTGAAAAAGGATATGGCACTCCCGGATAATTGTTGGAAAACCATTCCAGCGCATGCTGTCCATAGCTTACCATCTTTTGAAAATCTTTAGAAGGTTCGTCATACGCCGCCTGCACACTTGCACGTCTGCCTGTCACTGGATCGACCACCACGCTTGCGGCGTCCCACAGGTAATGGTCGCTTACTGCTAAAGCAACATCTGTAATATTCTTGGCCGTCCATTTCCATGTATTCGGGCCATCTTTAGTGATCTCTTTATTCTCGAGATCTTCCAGGGAAGCTATAGTGATGACTTCGTCACTGGTCATCGACTTCCTGAGCAGCTCAAGGTATTTTTGCTGTAAAACCTCTTCAGGATTTTGAAGGTCTCCCGTTGACCACACTACGTAATCCTCCGGCACGGTGACAGAAAGGTTGTAGTCATTGAAGTCATTGTAAAATTCCTGGCTGCCGGTAAAGGTCATCCTGTCCCAACCGCTGTAGTCGTCATACACTGCCACGCGCGGGTAAAAGTAGGCCAGGAAAAAGGTGGTGGAATCTATTGCTCCTTCCCTCCCGCTCTGTTCAACCAGCTCAAAATGCCAGTCGATGTTGAGCTTAAGGCTGTCATGAGGCGGTAGCGGTTTTGAGAGCTCCATGCTCTTGTTGGTGCCGTCATTCTTATCTTTCCATTCCTTTTCCACTCCATTCTCTACGTATTTGTCGATGATTATCCCATCGGTAAATCTTTCTTCGGAAGTTTGCCCCAGGCGTGCCGCACCGGGTTTGTGGTTGTTGAGAATAAGCTTAAAATTGACACTTCTTAGGGTGTCAGGACTGTTATTGATATAAGTGATCTTTTCTGAACCTCTTACCATCCTGTCCGGCGGATTAATGATAAGTTCAATGTCGTAAGTTCCCTTATTCTGCCAGTAATTTGCGCCCGGCTCACCTGTCTGGGACCGGGTTTTATTGGCATAAGCCTCCTTTATGTCCCGCGGCCGGTACAGCTCCTGGGAAAAACCCGCAGCCGACATCAACAGCAGCAGAGCGCCGGCAATTGCACTTTTAGTATTCATAGATCTTGTTTGTTTAGGATAGAACTCAAATGTAAGAAATGTTCCGAAGAATCAATTTTCCTGAATACTCTCCAAAAATGCCATTTTTGAAAGGCAGTCTAGCTACTGTTTTTTGTAAATTTCTTTACTGAAAATTGAAACCATGAAAGCTTTTTTTAAAGACGTTTTGGAATATCATCACTATTTCAACCAGTTGCTGGCCGATGTTTTTACCAAAAACAAGGAGCGCATCAGCCCCCGAACGATTCCGCTGTTCTCTCACGTGATCAATGCTCAGCAGATCTGGAATGCAAGGATCACAGGTTCAGAAGAACCGGGAGTACATGAGGTACACAGCCTCAAAAAATGTAAAAATCTTGACGCAATTAACTTTAAAGACAGCATTGAGATCCTGGAAAGTTTTGATCTGGATCAAAAGATCAAATACTTGAATTCAAAGAGATTTGAGTACGAGAATACGGTTAGTGAGATCTTTTTCCATATTTCTAATCATTCCACTCATCACAAAGGCCAGTTGATCTCTGATCTTCGCAGCTGCGGAATTGAACCGCCCGTTACCGATTATATTTTCTACAAAAGATGATCATAAGCCGACCAGTCGAAATTTTGTTAAATTGTACTTTCCAAAAAAGCGATTTCATGAAGAAAATTTATTTCAGCCTGCTCCTATTGTTCTTCTCGTTTAACCTGTTCGCGCAAAGCCTGCTGAAACCGGCGCGTGTTTTTGACGGGAAAGAGTTGCATGAAAACTGGATTGTAATTGTAGAACAAAACAGGATCACCTACGCCGGCCCGGGAGAAGGTGCCGGTGTTCCCAAAAATGCAGAAATCATTGAACTGCCGGGCCAAACTTTGATGCCCGGGCTCATTGAGGGGCATTCCCACCTCCTGCTCCACCCTTACGATGAGACCTCCTGGAATGACCAGGTTTTGAAAGAATCTCCTGCAGAAAGGGCAATTCGAGGCAGTGTTCACGCCCGTAAATCTTTAATGGCGGGAGTTACTTTTATGAGAGACCTGGGTTCTGAAGGTGCCGGTTATACTGATGTTTACCTGGAAAAGAGCATTGAAGAAGGCATTATTCCGGGGCCACGACTGCAGGTTGCGGGACCGGCCATTGTAGCCACAGGTGCATACGGCCCAAAAGGATTTCATTCGGGTGTGCAGGTGCCTTTGGGTGCCGAAGAAGCCAGCGGAAAGGAAGAAGTTATGAAAACAGTTCGCCGCCAGATCGGGAACGGAGCAGATATCGTTAAGGTCTACGCAGATTACCGCTGGGGCAGCGGGGAACCTTCCATGCCTACTTTTTCCGAAGAAGAATTAAAGGCCATTGTAGAGACCGCACACAGCGCAGGCCGAAACGTGGTTGCCCACGCCTCTACTCCCGAAGGCATTACGAGGGCGGTGAATGCAGGCGTATATACCATAGAACACGGCGACAACGGTACTCCCGAAGTATTTAAGCTGATGAAGCAGAAGAACGTCGCCCTTTGCCCTACTCTTGCCGCCGGCGATGCCATGGAGCAGTACCGCGGCTGGAAGAAAGGCAGCCAGCCCGATCCTGAAAGAATAGTGATGAAAAAGGCCACTTTTAAGCAGGCTTTACAAGCCGGGGTTCCAATCGTCTTTGGCGGAGATGTGGGAGTCTTCACCCACGGCGAGAATTACCGCGAGTTGGAGTTGATGGTTGCCTACGGAATGAACGCCATCGCAGCATTAAGAACGGCAACTTCTGGAAATGCAGAACTGTTACAGCTGAAGGATTTAGGAAATATTAAGGCAGGTTACCTGGCCGATATTATTTCGGTTGAGGGAAATCCTGTAGAAGATATCTCAGCAATGAGAAAGGTGGATTTTGTAATGAAAGACGGCAAGATCTACAAGCAAGCTAACGAGCAAAAATAAAGCCTGTCAATAATGTCATTTTTGACAGGCTTTAGATCAAGAGCTTCGGAAACTTCCGGAGCTCTTTTCTATCTAGTTACTTCACAAGCTCCTTTTCCTTTACCAGGTTGTCCTGAACGTTTGTAGGTACAGGCTGATACTCGTGGAAAGAAGTTGTAAAGGTCGCGCGACCTTTGGTTAGGGAGCGCAGTTCGGTAGAAAAGCCGAAGAGTTCAGATTCCGGTGCGATACATTTTAGGATCTGGTAATTATCGGCACTTTCGATGCCCTGGATGATGCAGCGGCGGGTTTGCAGCTCGGTCATGACATTTCCAACCATTTCTTCAGGAACTTTTAAAGTAAGCTCCAGCGCAGGCTCCAGTAGTTTTGGATTGGCGTTTAAAAATGCTTCTTTAAAGGCATGGGCGCCCGCGATCTTAAAGGAAATATCGTTAGAATCTACCGGGTGCATTTTTCCGTCGTGAACCATGACCCGCACATCCCTAATGTAAGAACCTGTCAACGGGCCTTCTTCCATCACCTCAAGAATTCCTTTCATAACCGAAGGCAAGTAGCGTTGATCAATAACTCCGCCGACAATACAGTTGTAGAACACCAATTTTCCTCCCCATGGAAGGTCAAGTTCTTCTTTTCCGCGGATGTTGAAACCTTCGGGTTCGGGCATCTCTTGCTCCCAGGGCTCGATCTTCATGTGCACCTGTGCAAACTGGCCGGAGCCGCCTGACTGCTTTTTATGCCGGTAATTGGCCGCCGAAGAGCGTTGTATGGTCTCCCGGAATGAGATCTTTGGCTTTTCAAAATTGGCCTCAATTCCGAAGATGTTCTTCAAAGCCCAGTCCACGGTTTGCAGGTGCAGCTCTCCCTGGCAGGCGATGATGAGCTGCCTGGATTCCTTGGAGTAAGATATCTCCACCGTTGGATCCTGGCTTTGGATCTTTTTAAGCGCATCACTCAGCTTTTCTTCGTCTTTGGTGTTTACGGCGCTCACAGCCCTTCTAATCCTTGCCTGGGGATAATTAATTGGCTTCACGGTAACCTCATGTGTAGGATCGCAAAGCGTATCACTGGTCTCGGTGGACTTCAGTTTTAAAGTAGCACCAATATCTCCCACAGTAAGTTTGGAAACAGGTTTACGATCTTTCCCGTCCATAATGAACAGCTGGTTGAGCACTTCGGTCTCTCCCGTGCGTGGATTGATCAGTTTGTCATTTACCCTTACCTCGCCGCTCTTCACCTTGAAGAAAGTTACCTGCCCCAGGTTGGGCTGATGTTCGGTCTTGAATACGAAAAGGCTGGCCGGGGCATCTTTGGAAGGTTTGATGTTCTTGCCTTCGCGGCTTTGTTCTTCGGGCATATCTGCAGCCGAAGGAGCCACGTTGTCTATAAAGCCCATCAACCTGCCGCTGCCCATATCGAGCAATGCAGAAATGCAGAAGACAGGAAAAAGGTCGTGGTTGAGCATTCCTGCTTTAATGCCTTTTCTCATCTCATCTTCGTTGAGCGTACCTTTGTCAAAGAAGAGCTCCATCAATTCCTCGTCATTTTCGGCGGCTTTTTCTACCAGCTCATTATGCAGTTTGTTGGCGGTCTCCTGCTGGTCTTTTGGAATAGGCAATTTTTGTGGTTTGCCACCTTCCGCAGAAAATTTATACATTTTCATTTTAAGCACATCAATAATGCACTGTGAGTCATCAACGATCAACGGGTACTGGATCTTCACCGCGTTATTGCCCACAAGACCCTTGATGCTGTTAAAGGAAGCATCAAAATTGAGCCCTGGATGATCGATCTGGTTGATCACGAAAAGCGTGGGTTTATGGTATTTGTCAATGTAGTTCCAGATGATCTCTGTCCCCACCTCTACTCCATACTGGCCGTTGAGCACCGTCACAATGGTGTCTGATACTTTAATGGAAGAAATGATCTCGCCAATGAAGTCGTCCAGTCCGGGAGTGTCAATAATATTGATCTTGAAGTTGCGCCACTCGGTATGCAGGGGTGTCGCAAAGACAGAATTGCCTTTCTCCTGCTCAATTTCGTGAAAGTCTGATACTGTATTTCTGGCCTCTACCGAACCGCGCCTGTTGAGCAGGCCGGCTTCAAAAAGCATGGTCTCGGCCAAAGTAGTTTTGCCGCTGTTGTGAGCACCCACAAAAACTACATTCTTGATGTGTTTGTCATCATAAATTTTCATGATCTATTGGTTTTACTGGAACAAGAGTGAAATAGGAATTGCAATCTACCTGAGGAGACGGAATGTAAGTGTGAAGCATCATTCTTTTTGGTTTAACTCCATTGAAAATTGCTTCTTAAATTTATCATTTTTAAAGCTTAGATGCTATAAAAAAATACGCTAAATATGAGAAAACATGAGAAGTGTCATGTTTAAAGGCCATTATTTTAAGATATCACGAATGATCTTAAGGTGATGTTCGGTGTGGATTTGCAGGAACCTTATAGTTTGGTCGCGGTCGAGATCCCCAAACATATGATGCCTGTAAAATGCCTTTTTTGGAAGCTCTTTTAGCTGCGGAAGCTGATCTCTTAATTCCCCGATCTCTATTTCTAAAACTGAAGCCTGCAGGTCTTTGTCGGGGAGTACTGCTGAAGGCGCTTTTGCTTTACCGCGGGGAATGCGCCTGAAGAGAAAGATGTAATGCCGCAGGAAACTGAATTGTTTTTTGTAGTCTTCGGGATCTGAATCTTCCAACAGTTGGAACACCTTACGAAGCACCTTCAAACTGTGCGAGATATGCCAGCCCACGGTAACCGCAGATACATTCAAGTTCTTGCGATCCATCACAGGCAGGTATTCCTGCATCTCCTTCAGCTGAAGTTCAATTATTCCTGTTCTCATTGCAATTAAAAAATAAGCAAATTAATTAAAACAGGGACTATACTTGCCCGGAACTTATTTTTCCGCAGCAGGTAAAGGGATTGAGCTGCAATTTCATTAAATTTATAGTACACTTTTGCCCCTCTAAAATTTTTGAACCATGAAAACCATTATTGTCGCTACAGATTTTTCTGAAGAAGCCGAAAATGCCCTGGAGTATACGGGAGCCCTGGCAAAACTCAACCGGTCTAAGGTGGTTATTTTTAACTCCTACAGCCTGCCCTTTCATACCGCCAATTCTCTTTTGCCTGCAGAATCTATTTCCAGGCTGGAAGAGAACAACCGCTTGCTGCTTAAGGAACGTGCAGAGAACCTGGCCGATAAATACGGGATACAGGTAGAATATCAATCAGGTTTGTTCCTGGTGCTGGAAGATGAACTGGAACAGCTTTTCTCAAAGTACGATGCAGATATGGTCGTGATGGGAATGGCTTCAAGGTCTATTGAGCAGGATATCTTCGGAAATACGACGACTTCGGTGATTCTTCAGCTGAAGTATCCCGTACTTGCGGTGCCTGTAAAAGCACACTTTCAAGAGGTGAAAAATATTCTATTTGCCTGTGAAGATATTCAGAAGGTAGAAAAAGAGGTAAAACAGAAGGTGAAGGAGCTGGCAAGGCAGCTGCAGGCAAAAATTGAGGTATTTCATGTGGAAGATCCGCATCATCATACCCGGCAGATCATGGCCGATAATGTCATCCCAGAATTTGAAGATGTGGATTATATCTTCAAAAGCAAGGATGCCGATAACGTGATTAGGGCCATAGAGGCCGAGATCAAGGAGACCGATGCAAAAATGCTGGTGATGATCCCGCAGGAATATGGTTTCTGGGAGTCTTTGGTGCACAAGAGCAAGACGAGGATGATGGCCTCGGGACTATCTATTCCGCTGTTCTCTATTCCGCAATAAAAAAGCCGGCTTTTAAACCGGCTCTTATAAAATCTATAAATTAGAATGGTTATTATTCAATAATCACAACTGGAGTGACAAGGACAGAACCATCAACTACAATCGGCATATCAAGTCCGTTCATACCATCAAATTCGTATTCCCCTTTAATTCCGGTGTCGTTGTGCAGCATTACCCAAACTGTGTCTCCTACACTAACATCGGCAGAATCATCAAAAGTTATGGAAACATCATTATTGTCTCCTTCCTCAAGATAAACAGGTTCAGAAATAATTTCGGGTACCTGAGGAGAACCACCATTATCTGCATGGACAACCACCCAGCCGTCTTGTCCCATTGTTATGGTTCCAACATTGATCTGGTTATCGGTAACGGATAAATTATCGTCTACGGTAAAGGAAGCAGTAATATCTTCGGAAGTCACATCTGTAATTGTGATCTCCTGCATAAGGATCTCCCCGTCCACAGTTATTGGTGGGTCCATTTCACCTCCGTCGAATTCGTAGACAGCCTCACCATCGGTATCGCTGTGCAGCATTACCCACACCTGGTCATTGGCCATTACGTTGGCGTCATCTTTAAGCGGTACTTCTACGCCTGAATAGTTTCCGGCAGGAAGATAAACAGGATAAGAAATGATATCCGGGACCTGTGGCGAATCTCCATTATCAGCATGAACCACAACCCAGCCGTCTTCGGCAAGAGTGATGTCTCCAACAGTAATAGTGTTGTTCATTAATGCTTGATCATCTACGCTCAACATTGGCTGGTCATCAATGCTCACCACAAAAGATTCGACAACAATATTTCCATTGGCGTCCATAATAGGCGCATCTACATCACCGCCATCAAATTCATAGGTTTTGTCACCATCATCTGTATGCAGCATCACCCAAAGCGTTTCCCCGTCTTGAAGAGTCACTCCGTCTTTAAGTTCAATCATAACATCAGTAGAACCGTTGGCTTCCACATATTTTGGAACAGAGATAATATCCGGTACCATAGGTCCGCCTGAGCCGTTATCCCGGTGGATCACAACCCAACCCGGGTCGCTCATCGTTATACTGCTTATGGTGAACATGTTGTTTTCAAAAGACTGGTCATTTACCACCAAAGCTCCTGTTGGTTCAACCATGGGGGTTCCTTCATCATCGTCGTCGCTACAGGATGTAAAACTTACCGCCGTGATCATCAACAGCAGTAACAGGTAAGATCTTTTCATAATCATAGTTCGTGTTTTTTTTTGTTTGAGGGCAAGTTTAAAAGATAGTTGACAAAATCTCCGTTAAGGAGTTATTAATTGGGAAGCCTAAGTGTCTTATTAATATTATATTAAGATGTATTTAAGGGATTGACTGTAATATTGTGGAAGAAATAGCCTCAAAAATGTCATTTTTGGGAGGTATTGTCCATGAACTGTAACGTTTGATGATATACGCAGTCTTATTACTAAACAAACAATAAATTACTGAAATGAAGAAATTCGCTTACGCGTTGACTCTTTTGTTTGCCGTGTACGGGTGCAAAACCTCACAGGTTGAACCGGCAAAAGAGCAGCCCATCATTACCAGCCTTGACCTGGTAAACGTTATGAATGACAAGGTGCAGGTCACTTTAGACCCGGGACCTTTTAAAACTGATACTACTGTATTTTACATTCCCAAGATCGTACCCGGTACTTACGCCACTTCCAACTTTGGCTCCTTTGCTGAAGATGTAAAGGCTTACGACTATAATGGAACCGAGATGAGCCTTACCAAGCTGGACGAGAATTCCTGGAGTATTCCCAATGCCCAAAAGCTTGACAGGATCTCTTACCTGGTGAACGATACTTTTGATGTGCAGGGTGAAGGCGGAATTTATTCCATGGCCGGAACAAATATTTTGAAGGACAAGAACTTCCTGCTCAACCTTCACGGCTTTGTGGGATATTTCAAAAATATGAAGGAAGAAGATTACCGTCTTGAGATCACAAGGCCGGCAGATATGGTCGCCGGAAGTGCTTTAAATATTGCTCAAACCCTTCCGGTAGAAAACTCTACAGCCAAAAAGGATATTTTTTACCTGGACAGGTATTTTGAAGTGACCGATAATCCTATCATGTATGCCGCACCCGATACCACTTCTTTTGATGTGCAGGGCATGGAGGTTTTACTTGATGTGTATTCCCCTAACAACAGCTTCTCTGCTGCCGATCTAAAACCGGCTATGGAACGTATGGTAACCGCTCAAAAGAACTTTTTGGGAGACATCAACAGCACTTCAAAATACGCGATCCTGCTTTACCTTTCCCCTACTCCGGGACAGGGCGATGCAGGAAACTTTGGTGCTTTAGAACATCATACTTCAACTGTAGTGGTAATGCCGGGAACCATGGAAAAGGAAGCTTTGAATGAAAGCATGACAGATATTGTTTCTCATGAATTCTTTCACATTATCACTCCGCTTGGTGTACATTCCAACGAGATCCATTATTTTGATTTTAATGAACCAAAGATGTCTCAGCACCTTTGGATGTATGAAGGCGTGACCGAATATTTTGCTAACCTGTTCCAGGTGAACCAGGGGCTCATCACTAATGATGAATTCTACGCCCGTATGGTCGACAAGATCAACACTTCTAAAAGGTATGATGACACCATGCCTTTTACCGAAATGAGCAAGAATATCTTAAGCCCAAAATACCACAGCAGCTATAACAATGTGTATCAAAAAGGTGCTTTAATAGGCATGGCGCTGGATATCCGCCTGCGTGAGCTTAGCAATGGCAGCTACGGAATTTTGGACCTGATGAAAGATCTCACAAACAAATACGGTAAGGATAAGCCCTTTAAAGATGAAGAGCTCATCCCTGCTATTGTAGAATTGACCTATCCTGAAATTCGGGAATTTTTTGATTCCTATGTTAGTGGCAGTACTCCTATTCCTTATGACAAGTTCTTTGAAAAGGTGGGGCTTAAATTAGCTGAAGGTGATACCGAAGTAGATTATTTCCTTAAGAACCAGTCTGCTCCTTATGTCACTCTTGATGCCCAGGGGAACTTGATTGTTCGTAATGACCTGGAAATGAATTCATTTATGAAAGAAGTTGGGCTCAAGCCGATGGACAGGATCAAGAGCATCAACGGTACCGCTTATAACGCGAGCAACATTTATGATCTCATCATTGCCAGCCAAAGCTGGAAAGTTGGAGATGATATTAAGATGACAGTTATACGCGACGGGGAGGAAAACGTGCTGGAATCCAAGATCATTAAACCTATGGCAAAGGGAATGAAACTGGTAGAAATGCCCGGTGCCGGAAGTGAGCAGGTAGAACTTAGACATGCCTGGCTTAAGTCTTAACATAACCGGAAAGATTAAAAAAAGGCGGTAGATTTTCTACCGCCTTTTTTTATTAAAGCTTTTTCACCTTGACCGCGTTCATGCCTTTTGGGCCGCGTTCAAGTTCAAAGGTTACTTTGTCATTTTCGGCGATCTTATCAATAAGACCGGAGACGTGAACAAAATATTTCTCCTGGGTCACGCTGTCCAGGATGAATCCAAATCCGCGGGAATCATCAAAAAAGGACACTTTTCCTTCCTTGCTGAAATCTGTTTCTTCGTCTGATTCTTCCTTTTTAGGAATCCCTATCTCTATATCTTCGGGATCTACCTCGATCTTGTTTGAGGGATCGGGCGGAGTATCGGTAAGGTTTCCGAATTCGTCTACATAAGCGAATTCTGAAGTACTGCCACCACTGGCTTTTCTTTCTTCTTTCTTCTTACGCTTCTCCTCTTTCTTCTTGAGACGCTTCTTTTCTTTTTCTGATTTGTTATACGATTGCTGGGATTTGGCCATTTGTTGAACTGTTCTTTTTAAAATTCTAATACCCGATATCAAACCTAATATTGCAAGTAAATCCGGGGGAGTTATTTGCCGAAGAAGATTCGGTATCGAAGTTTGCACAAAGTTAGCATTTCTTTTTGCCTTTCTTGAATTCCATTTAAAAATTAAAAATTCCTTTAGTTTTTATTTTTTTACCGGCACCATGTAGACCGGGATCTTTGTTTTCTCAAGTACCTTTTGGGCGACCGTCCCCATGAAGAGTTTTTCAAGGGCCGAGTGGCTGTGGGTGCCCATTACAATAAGATCTGCCTCCCATTCCTCGGCATAAGCCAGTAAAGCTTTGGCAGTATCCCCTTCGGCCAGATGAGTGGTCAAATTTGGGTCGTTGAGATGACTTGCTGCCTTATCCAAAAATTCTTTAGCTATGTTCTGCATCTCCATTGCCACATTAAAACTGGGGCCAATATCTGGATAACCTTCATATCCCAAAAAGGTGGGATACTGGGTACTGTAAAAGCCCACATCGTCCAAAACATGCAGCAGGCATACCCTGGCATCCATGCTCCTGGCTAGCTCATATCCTTTTTCGGCCACTTTTTCTGAAACCGGATGATAATCCAGGGCAATGAGTACTCTTTTCATTTTATGGATGGTTTAGTCCTAAGTTACGAAATTTTCCGGCTTTTCTGATGATTCTGTTTTATTCAGTTAAATATCTGGCCTACACTGCACTATAGTCAAAAATTGATATAAGTCATTCTTAACAAGTAGATTTTCAGCTACCTTTAAAGGTTAACCCAAAAAACCGGAGTGTCATGAAAACTACAAGAGAATCCGTGCGGGAGAGTAATCATAGGCGCGTTGTAAAGTGTCTTCAAGAGCTCCTGCAAAAGAATTATGAAGCCGAAAAGGATTACAGAAAGGCTATGGAACACGCAGATGAAGAAGTGCTGAAAGATTTCTGTAAAAAAGGAAGAGTACGGCATAATCATTTTGCGACCGAGATCGACAGCTTCTTGCATGACCTGAATGAGCATCCTTTAGATCCCGACGATCAACTCGACCTTCTTAAGGCCTGGACGAATTTCAAGACTTCCATAGGCAAACACAGAGATGATGCCCTTCTTGACGAGTGCTTGAACGGCGAGAAAAAGGCTGCAAAAGATTACAAGGAAAAGCTGAAAAAGAACAGATTTCCTGCCCAAATAGAAGAATCGCTTGAAAAACAGCTGAAAGAAATAGAAGTCTTACTTGCAGATGTTAAGAGTATAGAAGACCTTAGGTGGTAATTATTGCTTGACCACTACGAGTTTGGCCTTTGCCCCGGTGGTAAGGTTCCACTGCTGTTTGATCACTTCCTTACCTTCGGCATCCACCACGCGAAGTTCGGCGGTGTTGGGGCCAGAAGTGCCCTGGTTTAAAGCTTCAAATTCGATCTCATTAAGGCCGGAATTCAGCCTTACAAAGACAGGTGTCAAACCTGCTCCTAAAAGAGTCATGGGGCTTATCACTACCCCATTGACGCTTATACGCACCCTATCGCCATCAACATATTCATGATCGCGACAATACAGCTCTACAAAACCGCCTGCGGTGACAAAGTCACCCAGGTACTGGTCACCCCGGGATTCGGTTTTGGACTCTTTTTCTTTTAAAGCTTTGGGAGTAAAATTCTCCAGCTTGTATTCCATCAGCCCGTTATCTGTAGTAAGGTTGAGTGGCTTTTTTTCTTCTTTTCCGGGTTCAGCAATATTGCCGTAGGGAGAATTGCGATTGCTAAGGCTGTGATTGCCCTGCCGCTTCAGCAAAGATGAAGATTTAGATCCTAAAAGTTCGCCCGGGGCCCGGGTTGTTGTGGAATTATCCACCTGGGCAGATCCCACCGCAGTGAACATAAAAAAACCAACAAGTAAAAAAAGCTTCTTCATTTCTGCCATTTTTCAGCTTTAGAGAGTTTATCAAAAACCTCTCCCAACTGTTTCACAAAGATAATAATTCTTTATCTCATTTATTTTTAACGGGATATTAACCCCCTTAGTATGGCTTAATCTGTACCTTAAAATAAAAACGAAATCATGACCAGGAAAGAAGAAATGCCAAAGGAAAATAAGGAAGAAAGAGGAAAACAGCCCAAAGACCTGCCTTTTAACCCTGATATTACTCCTGAAGATAAAGAAACGCTCAACAACCAGAGCTATGACGAGAAAAAGGGGGACTACTTCAAAGATCGCGAGGAACCTGTAGATTATGCAGGAGCCGATCTTGACGTGCCTGAAATGGATGACAAGCAATTCAACGAGACCAGAAACAAGGCAGACCAGTCTGAGAAGGACAGGCGGCCCAAGGAATCTGCAAACTCTAACGATAATATAGAATCCCAATCAGAAACCGTTTATAAGGGCGAGAAAGCGAAGAAGTATAAAGATCCTTCAGAAAAGACCAGGCCTGAAGATGAGAAGTAAAAAAGAAAGGCGGAAGAAATTCCGCCTTTTTCGTTAACAGGTTTCCCTGTATTGCTTGTATTTACTTATGTCTATGACGTAAGAGGTCATTTTATCGATCTTTAGATCCTTTGATCCTGCGAGTTCGTATATATCGCAAAACCCGAAATTCTTCTTCTGCCCTACGTGGTTCCTTCCTATTACAATACCGGTGACCACCGCCGAATTTTCCTGTATCACCACCTTCTGAATATCGATCTTGATTGGCGGCATCTCCTGCATTTTTTCTAAAGCATCAGAAAATTCCATTTTACCGCTCACCATTTTTTCCCCCACAATATCCCAGCAAATATCTTCGGAAATAGCTTCAAGCAAAAATTGCCTGTTTCCTTCAACAAAGGCCTTGTTCACCTTCCTTAGAAAATTCTCTTTATCGCTCATTGCAGGATGGTATTTAAAAATGCTATTTTTGGCGCTTAATGCTTCAGTAGCTTGTGCCTCAAATTTTTAGCTACATAAAAATAAGATATTTTGAGCTTATTTGTCGCTTTGAAAAAGGAATATTTATGGATTTCTGCGGAAATATCCTGCTCCTTGAGCAGCTTTTGCTCTTTTTTGAATAAAATCCCTCTCTAATTTCCGGTTTTTAAAGACTGAAAAAATTCTAACTTTGAAGAGCCTTTAAAAATGCCATTTTTGAGACCTAATAAAAACAAGATGCAAATACACCACTTACTTCAGCAGAACTCTATTGCTAACTCTTTTGTTTCCCAGCTTAGGGACAGCCAGGTCCAGACCGACAGGATGCGATTCAGAAGAAATATTGAAAGACTGGGAGAGATACTTGGCTATGAGATCAGCAAAACGCTTAGCTACAAGGAAAAGCAGGTGACTACGCCGCTGGGAACTGCAAATATTCCTACAGCTTCCGAAGAGGTCGTGATCTGTTCCATTTTAAGGGCGGGTCTTCCTTTGCACAATGGTTTACTCAATTATTTTGACGCTGCAGATAACTCATTTATTTCGGCTTACAGGCATCACCCTAACAATGATGAGAAATTCGAGATCCTGGTTGAATATCTTGCTTCTCCTTCCCTGGAAGGAAAAACCCTTATTCTTGCCGATCCTATGCTGGCCACCGGCCGTTCTTTCGTCAACGTGCTCAAGGCACTGGAATCTATGGGCAAGCCTGCAAAGATCCATGTGGTATCGGTAATCGGCGCCCGCGAAGGCATTGAACATGTAGCCCAAAACTTCCCCGAAGATTCACATTTATGGATAGCTACCATAGATGAAAAATTAAATGACAGAGGTTACATCGTCCCCGGCCTGGGTGATGCAGGCGATCTTTGCTTTGGCAGCAAAATGCAGCACTAGAAAGGATAACCAATAGCGAAGTTGAGCACCGGCTCATCCCACCTGAAATCCCAACGCTCTCCCTGTGGCAACCACGGAATTCTCACAGGTGCGGCCAGGTCAAATCTTATCACAAAACTTTGTATATCTATTCGAAGACCTACTCCCGTTCCCACGGCAAATTCATTCAGGAAATTAGATCCAAAAGTCCCTTTTGCAATGATCTCCTTTTGCTGGTCTGAAAGATCTTCGCCGGTAGGTAAATTGTCTTTTGTATTCCACACGTTCCCCGCATCAGCGAATACAGCCCCTTTGAGGAACAAAAAGATGGGAAAACGGTACTCCAGGTTAGCTTCAAGCCTGAGGTTTCCCATCTGGTCATAATAGGTAAGGTCTTCCTTGGGATGATATGCTCCAGGCCCAAGCGACCTGATGTGGAAAGCCCTGATGCTGTAAGGCCCGCCGGCGAAGAACTGCCGGCTAAAAGGCATAATATCCGAGTTTCCATAGGGTAAGCCAAGACCGGCAAACAATCGGGTTGCAATGATTTGTTCACGACTTAGCTTTAGGTGATATCTAAAGTCGGCATCTATCATGGCGTATTGGGCATACCTGAGGCCTAGAAATTCTTTGTAGTCATTACCTGAACTTTTCTTTCCGAAGAAATCAACCAAATTTCCCGCAAGATCAAGATTAGAATTTAGAAAGAATTGGTGACGATTACTTTCGTCGATCATCCCGTTATAGGTGAAGGAATAAGTAAGGCCGGCGATGAATTCCTGTTCAAAGCTGTTGCGCAGGAAGGAATTTTCGTCGAGAATTTTTTCAAATCTAGGGGTAGTATTGCCCAGCTTCACGTAATTCACCGACAAAGGATTGAGCTCGTGGGTAATGAACCTGTTGGCGCGCCAGATGTAGCCAAAACTTCCGGTGACCGAGAACATGTTGAAGAGTTTACTCCGGTTCAGGTATTCAAAGCCTGCGCTGATCTTGGTCTTAGGAATGGAGTACCTGAACCAATCGTTCTTAATAGGGATGAGAGAAAGCATCCGCGGAAAGATCAAATTCCCCTCCAGCCCCAGCTGAGTACTGGAAAGACCCGCCTGGCTCCCTCCTGAGAGTTGTTTTTCGTAGCCAACATTTGCCGAAATATTCAGGATCTCCCCACCATGAAACAGGTTGCGGTTTGAATAAGTAAGCATCAAATGAGGTCCGGCAAAATTGTTTGATTTGGTCACGCCCTGCAATTCGGCTCGAATAGCCCTCTTATTGAGCGGCGACAGGTAAATATTCGCTTCCAAATAGCCAAGGCTGTCGGTAGAAAGAGAATCCAGTTCATCATAGCGTATGTTCACAAATTTGTAGGTACCTATTGAGGTGAGTCGCCTGCTGGTCATGCTTGATTTCTCGGGGCTGTAGAGTTCCCCCTCCTCTAAAAGGATGAAAGGATCAAGTTTTTTGGGTTTAAAGAAAACCTCGTTTTGAATATAGTTCTTTTCGTCGAAGCGGGTGGTATCTCGTGCAATGGAATCTGTGCCCACCGCATAATTAGGATAGATGTTCAGCCGTTTGACCTTGTAAGGTTTAATCGCCTTCTGCGGTACGTCTTTTTTCAGTCTTAGAAAAAGATCGAATTTCTTACGGTCATATTGATTCGTATCGGCCTCAAAAATGAGAAAATTAGAGCTGAAGTTGTAGTAACCCTCCTTTTTCAAGCGGGTGTCAATACGTTCCCTTTCAGCCTTCATCACCGGCAGGTTAAAATTCATTCCCGGGTCCAGCAGCGTTTCGTCAAGGGTCTGTTTGATTTGTTGATAGATGGGCACGGTATCATTGTCCATCTTATAGTTTTCCAGCACATAAGGCTCCTCGGGAAGCCTGGTTGTATAAGATATACTTGCCGTTTTTTTATCGTCATTTCTCTCTACGGAATGGTCTACCCTGCTAAAGAAATATCCCCGGTTCTCCAACCTGTTCTTTAGGATCTTTTCGGTTTGAAAAGGATCGGCATCAGAAAGATAGACAGGTTCTTCCCCAAATTTTTTATTGAGAAATTTATTGATGAAACCGGGATGCTCCTTTTGGGCTTTGTACCAAAAATAAAGGCCAAACCTGTTTCCCAGGAATTTGCTGTTGGGATCTGGAGAGATCACTGCTTCAAGATCGCTTTTCAGCTGTTTCTTGTCCTCGATCTCGTCCTGTGATTCCATGTTAAGATTGGCACCGGTATACAGAAATTTATCATCGGGAATGAATTTCTGTACGCTGCAGGATTGCAGGGCAAGCATAAAACTTAACACCCAAAACAATCGAAATTTCCCCTTTTTCAGCATCATATTTTTTTTATTCTTCCTGATCTTTCTCTTTTTTCTTTTTATTCTGTTGCTCATTCCTGATGATCTCGTTCCACAGTTCGTGGAATTTGTTGAATTCCTGGGTAAATATCAAAGAAAGTCCACTAATGATAAGCTGCCCGTCTATGACGTTCTCATAACTTTTCTTGCGAAAGGCCTTCAGTCGAAAACGTCCGTCTTCGGTCAAAAGATATTCCAGGCTCACGTTGCCTATTACAGGACTTTCTTCGCCAACTGCACTGCTGCCCTGCAGGTCTACCTCGCTACCAACATTTACCACTAACCTGTCGTCAAAAAGGCTTTTTTGAGCACTTATATCCAGTTGCGTTCTTTCCTGTGGGGCATCTCCCTGGTAATCTGTAAAGGAATTAAGGCCGAAGTTGAGGTCTACCCCTGTCTCACCAAGTAATTTGTCCGAGAACATGTTCAGCTGGTCAGAAAGCGCTTCATTCAAGTTGTCTCGGGCAAAAGAAAGCGTGCCTCCCGAACTTCCGTCGCTACCCGAATCAGGGAAGAAACGGTTAAGCACAAGCAGGGAAAATACTTGTTTGTTAAGTTCGTTCTCCTGTTGATTTACCTGCTGCACCCTTCCGTAGACCTGGCCGCCAATAGCTCCCTGTTCATCTTCGGGCATATCGAGGCCAAACGAAAGTTTGGGAGCGGTTATGGTACCATTGATGTTGAGGTAGACCAGGAACGGCAATTCCTGGCGAAAACGGTCTTTCACGTCAAGATCTGCGCTGGTGAGCTGCGGGGCCATTAATGCCGAAGCAGAGGTCTCCACCTCGTAGACAGCTGTGATGTTGAGATCGGCATCCATAGGGTCGCCGGCCCATACAATGCTGCTGCCTTCCATGATATTGAATTTCCTTTTGACGAGGTTATACAGGCTCATCTCGTAATGCCCGTCGTTGATCTCTAACCTTCCCGACATCGTGGTGCGGCCATTTGGATAGATGTCAAACAGCACATCACCTTCTCCCGAAGCCTGGAAGTTGTCACCGGTCTCGGGATCCAGAATGATCTTAAAAGTGGCATTTTTCTGAACCGAGATATAGGAATTTAGCCGAAAGCCCGAGAATGAAACACTTTCTTCCTCGCCGCTTGTTTGGGTTAATATCCTATCGGGGTTCTCGCGGTTCACGAAAACTACAACTCCTTCCCTCTCCTCTACTCCAAGGGTTGCTTCAGGAATTACATAGGTAATATCTGTATCTTCCTCCACATCAAGGTCCAGCTCTACCACCGGCAGTTCGAGATCTCCTGTTAGAGAACCTGTGGCGTCAAAAATGGCAGTTCCGTAGAACAAGTCGTTGTCTTCTTCGGTAGAACTCAAGGCGGTAAAATTATCGGCTTTAAAGCTGAGGTCGAAAGCTGGATTCAGCAGATCTTCAGTATTGACCGAGCCGTCCACAATTAAACTGTTTCCGTTGGTGTCCTGTATCTCAAAATTGTCCATATAGAAGCCTTCGTTGTCCAGCCGCAGGGTTTCGTCGGGCAACACAAAGGGCGCATCTAAAGCTGCCACGGTAAAGCCGGCCCGGTTGAAATGGATACTGCCCTCGTATTCGGGATTGGCCGTGGTACCTCCAAGATTGATCCTTCCGGAGAAACTACCGCTACTGCTATTAAGGATATCGGGAGCAAAACCCTCAACCACCTGCATCTTGATCTCATTTAGATCCAGCTGCATGTCGAGATTGGCGGTCTCTTCAGTTGCGACATAGGTACCCGTAAGGTCGAGATCTGCCGGACCTTCTTTAATAGCAAGATCTATATTGTAGCGATCGCTGCCTACTGCTTCTGCATCCAGATTAAGCCTGCCCAAAAGCACATTCATTACCGAAAATTCTTTCACATCAAGATCTGCCAGCAAACCGGTGCTGCCAAAAGGATCCTGCACGATAAAATTTCCGTTCATTGTCCCCGAGGCAAGCACATCTTCAGGGTTGAAATAAGAAAGTAAGGCCGCCAGTTTGAAGTTCTCGAAATGTATGCCTAAATGTTCTCCCGAGACTCCCGAAATATCATTTCCAACCCGCATTAATTGCTGGTTTCGGGTCAACCTGAAATTATTGAAGGCCCAGGAATTGTCGCCCAATACAATCTCATTGTCTTCGGAAATATTCCAGGGATTGCTGTTAAGCACTAAATCCTTCGGCAAAACATGAATGTTAAGATCTCCGTTGGTCTTGCTGATCACCGACTGCACATTGACCAGCAGGGAATCTTTGTGCATGGAAGAAAAATCCAGTTGTAATTGTTGATTTTCCAGAGTTCCCGAGAGGTCGGTCTGGTTGATAGCCAGCGGGCCAATGTCAACACTTCTCAAGCCGAGGTCAAAATTAAGTTGGCTCTCATTTGAATTCAGCGAAAGATCAAGGCTATCAACGGCGGCGCCGTAATACTTCAAAAATGGCAATTTTACGCTGGCTTCCAGGTTCTTCTGTTTTTCATTAAAATCAACCGCTACACGAATGGTATCCATTTCTTCAAGTTGCGGAAGCAGCACCTCCTCAAGAATGGGCGCCGGGCTTACTTCTGCAGTCATTTCAATATTCACCGGTTTTTTTAAGGTGTCAGTGGCTTCGGTCGAAGAAAAATAGCTCTCATAATGCCTGTTGAGGGCGTCGAAAAATTCCGCAGGATCGGCGTTGGAGCTCAGCCTGAGGTTGAGCATACGGTTTTGCACATCAAGCGAAGTGGTATCTGGCCGCACATGAGCGAGCAGGTCTACATCTCCCAATAAATAGGTTTCCTGGTCATAAACTGCAACCCCATCGGTAAGATTAGCAGTGACATCATAACTTTCTGCATTGCCTTGAAAATCGGCTTTGAGATCAAGAGCTGCATTGATACCGCGGTTCGAGAGTCCCAGGGCTTGAAGATCGGCGCCAATAAGGTTGAGCTGTAATGCTATTTTTGGAGCTACAGAGTCGAGTTCTACAAAGCTTTCCAGTTCGAGGTTTAGATTATCATCCTTATAATCGACATTGGCGAATCCCTCCCCATTTTCCAATTGGGCGTAAACTTCAATTCCTTTATAAGTGTAGTCGTTATATTTGAGACTGCTCACATTACCCGCGACCACCGCGTCGAGAGAATTCATATCCTCACCTTCTCCCGAAGCCGTTAAATTAAGACTTACAGGCCCCAGCGCCGGGTTTTGAAGCAGTTGCCCTATTTCCAGTTGGGTAGCCTCCACATCGGCCTCAAAAGACAGCTGTGGCGCGGTAATAAACCTGCCGTCAACGCTAAGATCTCCTGCGGAAGAATTTAAAACAGCATCTACATCAATGTTTTCGGGGTTTCCGGAAAAGCTTCCGCTTAAGCGCAGTTCTGCAGGCAACTGTATACCCAGATCCTGTTCGGCGATGAACTGCTGAATATCCCCTTTTTGAGACCTGAAGTTGATACGCGGAAAGTCAAACCGAAGATTATCCGGATCTGCTGCGTTAAAAACCGTACCCACTGCCGCCAGTCTTGTATTGCTGCCCCAGTTGATGCCGGCATCGGTAATATGCACTTCAGAAAGTTCCCCTTCCGCAGAAAGGCTCCCGTAAAGCGGCTTTTTGGCAAGTGAGGCGAAATACTGGTTCTGTTTGAGATCTGGCTGAAAAAGATAAAGATCGGCCAGATCGATATTGAACTTCGGAATCTTTACGTCCAGCCGTGCATTTTCGGGTGATTCAATAAAATCTGCCAGAGATTCATATGCTATACTTGCGTTTCCTTGTAAACTGTTGCCATTAAGCTGAAGGAGCAGATCGTTCAGCCGCAGTGCTTCATTGGTCACTGTCAAATTTAAGTTCGTTTTTTTCAGGTCAAGGCCCGAGATATCCCTGAATTCAAGCTTGTCCACCCGTGCTTCGGCAGCACCGGGTTTCATGCTGATGTTATTGGCGTCAAAATTTAAACCTCGCAAGGCAACAGCATTCGGGTTGAATTCTCCCGGCTTGGGTTGGGCCTCACCATTAATATAGCTCAGCCTGTCCTCAATAAGCGAGATCCTGTCCACTTTTAGCTGCCACTGCGGCCATTCGAAAGGCTTTTGAGCTGCGGTAGTATCCTTAGAAGTCTGAGGAGCTGTGCCTTCCGAAGTTTTTATCAGAACTTCAGAATTTCTCAAGCCCAGCATTTCAACGTGAACCAGTTGTTTTCCCATGTCGGCCTTTGGCAGTTTCAGAAGAAAATCATCGAGGTATAGGTCTGTAAGAAAACCGTCTGGTATAGACTGATAGTTAGCAACAACATCATTAATCTTAAGGGATCCTACCGAAAAATATGGGGAGGCCGGATCTTCTTCCTGAGGTTGATCGGGAAAAGGTTTGGTCTGCAGATAGGTAAATTTTGTGTTCTCCAGGGAAGCATCTCCAATTTCGAATCTCATGGAATCGAGATCGAACTCCTGCATCTCCACTTTTAGTAGGCCCAGATCAATGTTACTGTCTGTTCCCGAAACCTTGTCATCAAAACTGATTCGAAAATCCTCCAGATGCACATCACCCAGGCTAAAACCCATGGCTGATGTACTGTCTGCTGCAGTGGTCGCAGTAGTATCGGCCGGAGCAAAAACGTCCATCAGGAATTGATAATTAAAGCCATCTACAGTATCCTGCCGGTTGATATTAGCCCTTACTCCCTGCCACTTCAGGTTGTCAATGGCTATTCCATTGCCTCTAATTATCGGCCATAGAGGGATGTCTGCTTCAAGTTCTTTAGAGTAAACAAGGGTATCTCCCTTTTTGTCTTCCAGGTATACACCTTCCAGACTGATGTCTCCCGAAAAGGTGATAAAAAGCTTGTCTATTTGAACCTCTGTATTGGTCTGGTTGGAAATATAAGAAACGAGTTGATTGGTAATAATGTCCTGACCCCAGGGACTGCGGATGAAGAGCAACAACAGAAGAATAAAAATGAAGATCCCGAGAAGGATCTTCCCAAAAAGCTTAATTCCTGAACCTTTTTTTTTCTTCTCCTTCTTTTTATCTTTTTTTTCCTCCACTTTGGCTTGTGCGTTGACTTTTTCTTTAAATGTATTTCATAGGGCGCACATCAGGAAGCGTTTTGACTTGAATTTAAGGTTTGTGAGCAGGTATATTTTTGATACTCAGCGAACTGCTTTAAAAAGCAGTTAAAAAACCACCTTTATGTGCCGCTTTTATTTCTAAAAAGGTAAAGATTTAGCAGGAAGAAGCCCTACTATTAATATTTATTTAGCAATTGAAGCGCTTAACTAATAATTTTCCGTTAAAATGAATAAGGAAATTTTTCGCTCAAAATACTTTCGGCACGAAGTCTGCGTTTACTAAGCAGTTAAACCAAAATCTACAGAATAAACCTAAAAAAAGAACTATGAAACGAATTCTTAGTGTTACAATTTTATCTGCAGGACTGCTCACTTCTTGCGTGTCAAAGAAGAAGTATGTCGAACTTGAAGAAAACTATAACGATACCCGTAGCAGCCTTCAAAAGACGCAGGTGGAAAAAGAAGAACTGGAAGGAAAATTAAATGCCATTGAAGGAAGAGTAGCCGATTATAACGCCAAGATCAATTCACTTAAAGATGAAAACGATCAAAAGCTGGAATTGAACGACCTTACGGCAATGTCTAACGCAGACAAGGAGAAAATGCGAAAAACACTTCGCAACGTTGATCCCGAAAAACTGCAGAACGCTAAAACCCTTGAGGATTCCATCAACCTTGCTGTTTCCCACAACCTGGAAAACACCATAACCAGTGGAGCTTCAGATGATGTGGAAATAAGTGTGGACAAGACTGTGGTAATGATCAACATATCTGACAAACTTTTGTTTAGAAGCGGAAGCCACCGTGTAAGCCGCGATGCTTATCCTCTTCTTGAAAAACTTGCAGAAGTGATCAATTCTGAACCAAGTATGGAAGTGATGATCGAAGGTCACACTGACGACCGCACCATGGTTGAGAACTCCTACCTGGTAGACAACTGGGATCTTAGTGTGAGAAGGGCTACCGCTATTGTGCGTTTACTTCAGAACAGGTTTGATGTTGAACCGTCAAAACTTATTGCCGCAGGAAGAAGTAGTTTTAAACCACTTGTTCCTAATGATTCCAAAGAAAACATGGCCAGAAACCGAAGAACCAGAATTGTTATCATTCCTAATCTTGATAAATTCCTCGCTCTATTAGAGGCCAATGATCAATAAGAATAAGATGAATTATTGAAAAGGCTGTCATGAGACAGCCTTTTTTTATGCCTTTTTCCGCCGCTTTATCCAGTAATAATCCAAAGCGTATTTTCCGGGGCCGGTGATAAGCAGAACAATGTAAGCCAGCAAATATAATAAAGGTAGCTCCTGTCTCGTAAAATTATCATTCACATGCACTACAAAGACTGCCGTGATCATGGTGATCATCAAAGGGATCAATGCCAGGCGCGTTCCAAGTCCAAGAATGAGTAATAGGGAACAGATGAATTCTGCAATGACTGCCAAGGTCAAAGACGCCTCTATACCCAAACCATATGGATCGAGAAATTGAATTTCTTCCCCTCCAAAAAGGGTGAAAAGTTTAGGTATTCCATGAGTGAGCATTAAAAGGGAAATTCCCAGACGTAGCACTAAAAGCGCGAGATCAATGCTTCCAAGATTGAAGTTGGTGATATAGGTGCGTTTCATTTGGTTGGTTTTGAGAGAAAGTTAGCTTTTTTTGAGAACTTCAAATCTGCCAGCGCTTTCCCATCTACTGTCTATTAAAAATATGTACAATTGTGCCATTTTATAGCCTCTGTAAATCAGGATTTTATAAAAAACTAAAATCCTGCATTGCATTTCATCGATATTTTTAGCTTTTAATCGATAGAAAATTCTTACTTTTATTCCAGTTGAAAAAGAAAAAAAATAGCACTTGAGAACCCTTACCATCCTTTTAAGTTTTGTATTTCTTTCCCTGGGTGGAAAATGTTTTTCCCAAACCAGTGCCTCTGCCACTTTTACTGCTTCAGCTACCATTATTCGACCAATTGGAATAACCACTACTTCAAATATGAATTTTGCCGGTATAGATGCAAAATCGGGAGGAGCCGTGACTTTGAGGCCTGATAACAGCAGGAGCACTTCGGGAGATGTCACATTGGCCGGGAGCTCAATGGTTTCTGCCGCTACTTTTGAAGTTACAGGGGAAGCCGGATTTGCTTTTTCCATTTCCCTGCCTCAGGAGAAATACAGGCTTTCCAACGGAAGCGAAAATATGCTGATAGGCGATTTTACCAGTAGCCTTGAAAAAGGCGGAAATCTAGTTGGAGGTAGTAGTACAGTAAGAGTAGGAGCTACTCTCGAGGTGAACCCTAACCAGACTCCCGGTAATTACAAAAGCACAAGCCTCATGAGTGTTACCGTGAACTACAACTGATTTACAACTTCTTTATTTATCCCGATTCCTCCAAAAAAGCTGTAGGAAAAAATCTTTAAATTCTTCTTAATTCCTACACCTGAACGAGTTTTGGTTTTATAGAACGACTAAATTTTATGCATTTCAGTTTTTATTTCATTTTTGAAGAGGATCTCTTCCCTATATCTCAGATTCGGTCCTTCTACAATTGTCCTTTTCCTTAAATCCTGCCTATCATTATTCAGGAATTAAAGACAGCGGGCATGAAGAAGACATAAAGCAAAAAAGTCTAAAATATAAACCTGAAATGAAAGAGCTTTTCAATTACATATT
>JBAVJB010000050.1:0-1928 GCA_049687495.1 Salinimicrobium sp. | reverse complement strand
TCTCCCCAATGATCTCGGTAAAGCCGTAGAGGATGTCGTTAGCAGGTTCAGAAATTGCATCCAGTTGCAGGGTATTGAATGCCTGAATTAGAAACGGAATGAAAATGATGATGAACACCAGTTTTCTTGCGATATCCACCAGCCTGTCTGTGTCTTTAAAACCTGTCTTGTCTACCCATTTGTCAATGATCCCGCCGCCAATGTTGATGAGGTTGGCAACAAATTTTGCCAGCACATAACCAATAAAGGCGATAAGGAAGGCGCCAATGAGGTTTGGAATGAACAACAGGAACTCATTGAGCATATTTTCGAGCGGCGCGAGTACCTCGCTTATCCCCAGGATCTCCAGCACAATAAGCAGGACGATGATCATGATCAAGTAATAGAAGATGTTCCCAACAAATACATTGGTGTCTTCTATGTTGTCCCTGCCAAAAACGCGTTCGTCCCAGGTGGTCTTCCGCATTAATTTTACAATTAGGGCTTTAATTCCGCGGGCAATAAGCCAGCCTATCAACAGCACCAGCAAAGCCCCCAAAAGATCGGGAATGAAAGCAGCAATGCGCTCCCCAATATTTTCCAGTTGAGTTTCCATAATTTTTGGTTTTTTTTAGAAGTTAGCTCTTGAAGTTACTGTAAAAAAGACTTATGCCACAGTGACTTAACAAGAGTTTAGTGGAAAATTTTAAGGTTCTGTTAATAAAAATTTCGGTGGAAGTTTTTGCGAAATTTTCGACTAAATAAGGCGTAGCAAGGGCTGAGGAAGCATGTCAAATTTTGAAGAAAAAAAGGAAAAATTTTTCAACACTCTTTCGTTGATAACAAACACGATTCACTTATTTGAGAAGTCAAATATTAAAATAACTTTACTTCACTTTCTTGAATAAAAATAAACAAACGGCCATGGTTGAAGAATTATTTAGCACCCAGACTTATACGTACGATGAAGTACTAAAAGCATCATTAAAATATTTTAAAAATGACGAGCTCGCTGCCACTACCTGGATCAACAAGTATGCAGTTAAGGACAGAAGCGGAAATTTCCTGGAGCTTACTCCCGATGATATGCACCGCAGAATGGCGAAGGAATTTGCCAGAGTCGAGGCAAAATATGCCGACAGGGCAGTAGAGAAAGGAGAGCTTTCAGAGTACGGACAAAACAGGGAAGCGCTAACAGAAGAGCGGATTTTTCAGCTTTTTAAAGATTTTAAATACAGTATTCCGCAGGGAAGCGTCATGGCCGCCCTTGGGAATGACCAGATGATCGCCTCGCTTTCAAATTGCGTGGTGGTACCGCCGGTCTATGATTCTTACGGCGGGATCCTTTATACAGATCAACAGCTGGTGCAGCTTTTCAAAAGACGCTGTGGGGTAGGAGTGGACCTTTCAGGGTTACGCCCTAAAAATGCCATGGTCTCTAATGCTGCCGGAACTACTACCGGTGCAGTTTCTTTCATGGATCGTTTCTCCAACACTACCCGTGAGGTTGCCCAAAACGGCCGAAGAGGGGCTTTGATGCTGACGATTGATGTGGCCCACCCTGATGTGGAAGATTTCATCACCATTAAGCAGGACCTTAAAAAGGTAACAGGAGCCAATATTTCGCTTCGTCTTTCAGATGAGTTTATGAAGGCGGTAAATGAAGATACCGATTTTACCCTGCGTTGGCCAATTGACAGCCCTAACCCAAGTTATAAAAAATCTGTTCGCGCAAAAGAACTTTGGGATACTATCATCAAATGTGCCCACAATACTGCCGAGCCCGGCCTTATTTTCTGGGATAAGCAGCATACCTATTCTACTTCGTCTTTTTACCCCGGCTTCAAGAACAGCTCGACCAACCCCTGTAGCGAGATCGCGATGCAGGGAGGAGATTCCTGCCGTTTGATCGCTGTGAACCTTTATAATTTCGTTGATGAGCCGTTTAC
>JBAVJB010000049.1:0-7573 GCA_049687495.1 Salinimicrobium sp. | reverse complement strand
AGAAGAGATGTGAATGGTGATCTTATTCTTGATGCTTTTGGGGAGCCAATTTATGACTATGGTGCAACTGCAGGACAAAACCTTAACGCTGTACGTCCTGTGTTCGGGAATGAGAACGCAGTTGGTTCTTTATATAACTATATCAACCTAAACAAAAGGACGCAAATCAACACTAATGGGTTTGCTACTTTAACCTTTACTGATTATTTGTCTTTTACTTCTAACCTTTCTTACGAGGAGTATGTTTTTGATAGCTTTACTTATGCGAACAACGAAGTAGGATATGCTTCAAACGTTAATGGACGTATAAGCAATGACAGAGATATCACAAAGACTTTGAACTTTGTGAACTCTTTGAACTTCAATAAAACCTTTGGAGAACATACTGTTTCTGCAGATGTTATCATGGAATCTTACAAGACAGAATTTAACCGTCTTGGAGCTCAGGGTGAAGGTTTCCTTCCAAACGTAACCAGCCTAAGTGGTAGAACATCTCCAACTGGAGCTGAAGGTTATATTTCTGAAGAAAGACTTGTTGGTTACCTTGGTAGGTTAGCCTATAACTACGGTGATAAATACTTTATTGAAGGATCTTACCGTCGTGACGGTTCAACAAAATTCTCTACAGATACCCGTTGGGGTGATTTCTACTCTGTAGGTGCTTCATGGATCATTTCTGATGAAGACTTCCTAAGAGATAACACAGTTCTTACTTATCTTAAATTGAAAGGATCTTACGGGGAACTTGGTAACAACCGTGGTATTGGAAACTTCCCTTACATTCAGGCATTCGAAACCGGATGGAACAACGGCTCTAATACAGGAGTACTTCTTGGAGGAGTTACAGATCCACTTCTTACATGGGAAACTACTGCTCTTGGTAACGTAGGTATTGACTTTACTTTGTTCCAGAACAGGATTGAAGGTAGTGCAGAATACTACAACAAAGAATCTGTTGACCTTATTTATGCGCAACCACTTCCATTGTCTACAGGTAACGCAAGTATTACCACAAACGTAGGTTCTGTATTGAACTATGGGTGGGAATTCATGTTGAGAAGCCGTAACATCATTACTGATGACTTTACCTGGTCTACCAGCTTGAACTTCTCTCTGGATAACAACGAGATCACTGAATTAACTCAGGAGTCTTTCATCAATGGAACAAAAAGATGGGAAGAAGGAAGATCTCTTTATGAATTCTACATTAGAGACTATGCAGGTGTAGATCCGGCAGACGGATATGCAATGTGGTACAGAGATATTCTTGATGAGAACGGAGATCCAACAGGAGAAAAAACTCTTACTAAAGACTATGCAAATGCCAGCAGATATTATGTAGGAGAATCTCTACCTGATGTTCTTGGTGGTTTCTCAACCGATATGAGGTATAAGAACTTTGATTTCAATGCTTTGTTTAACTTTAGCTATGGATCACAAGTCTATGACAGTGAATATGCAGGATTAATGGGAGGATTTGAAACTATTGGTTACCAACAGTCACCAGACCTTGCTGCCAGATGGCAGAACCCTGGAGATATTACAAATGTTCCAAAACTGCTTAATTCTCAAAATGACTTCGCGGGAACTTCTACCAGGTTCTTATATGACAATGACTATGTAAGATTAAAAGCGATTACTTTAGGATATACACTTCCTAAAAACGTGGTGGAGAGTCTTGATATGAACAAATTCCGTTTGTATCTTAGAGGTGATAACCTGTTTACCTGGCAGTCACATAAAGGTATTGATCCAGAGCAGAGCATCGCAGGAACTACGAACAGTAGATCTTACATCTTGAAGACTGTTTCAATGGGATTGAATATTGAATTTTAAAAAAAAGGATAATGAAAAGACATTTTAACAAACTATTTATTCTTCTGGGGGTCGTAATGACGCTTGGAGGATGTTCAAAAGATTATCTTGAAGATCCCAAGCCTGCAGGTTCGGTTTCTGAAGATGTAGTCTTTAATTCCCGCGCAGGTGTAGAAGCTTACATCTCGGGAATCCATAGAAGAGCCAGAGCTCAGTTCACAAATACTGATGCTGCCGGATTGAACTCTATTTATTATGCCAGAGTGGTAAAAGGTAATGACATCATCCAGGGTCCAACATGGTTCTTGTACGACTATGAAAATGATAACCGTGAGCCAACCTACAGGAGAACTATATTTACCTGGGAGTTTAGCTATTTTATGATCAACCAGTTGAACACTTTGATCAACGGTGTCGAAGCTTCTCAGACTTTATCTCCTGAAGAAAAAGCAGATCTTAAAGGGCAGGGACTTGCACTTCGTGCTTTCTACTATTTCCAGTTGGCTATGGAGTTCCAGCAAACTTATACTTATGATTCAAGCTTGCCTGCTCCTCCTATTTATTTGGAACTGTCTCTGGAAGGCAAACCAATGTCAACTCTTGAGGAGATGTATACCCTAATCGTTTCAGATCTTACTACTGCGATTGATGGTCTTACTGACGCCAGGCTTGACAAGTCTTACGTGAACAAAAGTGTAGCTCAAGGCTTCCTTGCAAGGGTTTATCTTGTGATGGAAAACTGGGAAGGTGCAGAGAAAATGGCTCATGCTGCTTACGGTGGTGATGTTCAGGCTGCTCTTGATCCAGAATGGTATGACAATGGTTTTGATGATACCAATAGCCCTGAGGTAATGTGGGCGTTGATCCAGTATCCTGATCAAACTAACTACTATTGGGGTGCTCCTGCAGCCCAGGCAGATCACAGAACTACTTCATACTACGGAATGTACGTAAATGATGATTTTGTTCAAACTTTTGCTCCTACAGATGTTAGAAACCTGTTCGTACACATGTATACAGATGATCCAACAGACTATAGATATTGGGTAACCAATAAGTTTGAATTTACTTTTGATGCAGATTTTATCACAATGCGTACTCCGGAAATGATCCTTATAGAGGCCGAAGCACTTTACCATCAGGGTGGGGCAAAAGAGGATCAAGCACATGATCTGCTTTTCCAACTACAGCAAAGTCGAATTTTCGATGATCCTGAAACGGAAGATGTCGTAGAACAAGCAGTTAAATCAAATAACACAGGAGCTGACCTTTTCGAAGAAATTCTTTTGGAAAGAAGAAAAGAGCTTTACGGTGAAATTGGTGTTGAGTGGTTTGATGCTAAGCGTTTGCAACGTGGAATTACCAGAACAGGTAACCACAGGGTGTTCGCAAGCCTTCAGCCAAACGATCCTAACTTCTATTTGAAGATCCCTCAGGCAGAGATCGATGCTAACGATGCAATTGATGCTTCTGTGAACGCTAACAGATAAACAAAAAAGATTATGAAAAAACACCTTTTATTATTTATAGCGGCTATTTCTACGACCTTTTTTGTGGGCTGTAGTGATGATGATAACATCAATCCGCCAGATTATGTGACTTTTTCTTCAGTTACAGATTTATCTAACGAGATATCTGTGGCAGTTGATGAAACAGGTTCAGAAAACGTTGAGCTTACTGTGCTTGCGAATAGCAAGTCAGGATCATCACGTACTTACACCATTAATGTTCTTGATGGTTCAACTTTGGATCCTTCTACTTATACAATCCCTGCAACAGTGACTATTCCTGCGAATAGCAACGAAGGGACTGTATCTATAGATATTACCGGGTCTGGAATTGATAATGCCGGGGATGTTCTTATGGTTGAGCTACAAAAAGAGCAAGGACTTTATACAGGTAATCCTTTAACTATTAATATAGGAAAAGTTTGCCAGTTTGATCCTGCCGGAAGCTTTGTAGACAATTCCTGGTACTGGGAGGAAGAAGTTCCTGCAGAGATTGTAGCCGGAGCAAGTGAAAACGAGTATGTAGTGAAAAGTCCGTTTGCTGATGGGTATGATATTACCTTTACAGTGAATGCCGATCTTACCGTTACTGTTCCAACTCAACCAGGATGGAATCACCCAAGTTATGGAGATGTTTCTGTTCAGGGAAAGGCCGGTTCGGCTGTTTCACCTTGTACAGGTACAGTAACATTGGTTCTTGAACATTTCGTTTCTGCAGGTTCTTTTGGAACCGGAGCAGAAGTGTTCACAAAAGTTCAAGCTGCTGAATAATTGATTCAGTCCAGGTTTAACAAAGGCTGTCCAAATGGGCAGCCTTTTTTTTTGTCCTTGGTTAGTCCTGTAATCAATTAGCTCTCAAAAAAGGCATTTTTGAATGCTTTTCTGCTTTTTCAGGAGTTTTATCCTACTTTTGCTTTCAGTGGTAAATTTTATGAAGCAACTTCTCAGCATTTTATTCTTTTTGTCTTTTACGACATTTACGTTCGCCCAAAACAGGCCCCAGCCACGGCAGAACCAATCTGGGCAACAGGGCCCGCAGGAGAGAAACAAAAAAGAAAATCCCGAGCCGGCACCTGTTTCCCTGTACAAGATCATTTCGGTACAAAATGATACCACTCACGTAGATACTACCCTCAACATCTATAAAGACTACAGGTTCAATTACCTTAGGCAGGATAATTTCGGCCTTCTTCCTTTCCCTAACGTTGGACAAACCTATAACAGGCTTAAGTATGAGTTCTCCGAAGATGAGCATCTGCTGCCTCAGTTTGGAGCCCGTGCCAGGCACTACGCCTTTATGGAGGCTGATGATGTTGATTATTATCATGTGCCTACCCCCTTTACGGAATTGTATTTCAAAACGGTTTTTCAGCAAGGGCAAACGCTGGATGCGCTGTTCTCCATGAACACCTCTCCCAATCTTAATTTTTCACTAGCTTATAAAGGCCTGCGTTCATTGGGAATTTACCGCCATATGCTGGTGAGCTCCGGGAATTTTAGAACTACCGTAAGTTATAATACTCCAAACGGCAGGTATCATCTCAAAACCCATTTTGCAGCCCAGGATCTTTTGAGTGAAGAGAACGGCGGATTAACAGATAGTGCTCTGGACCAATACCTCGCCAAAAACCCGGAATTTGATGACCGCTCCAGGCTCGATGTGAAGTTTGAGGACGCTCAAAGCACTCTTTTCGGAAAAAGATTTTTTCTAAAGCATTCATATGATTTGGTAAAATCTGCCGATAGCCTTTCAAAAAGGCAATTTTCAGTGGGGCATCTGCTAAACTTCAGCGACAAAAAATTTGTGTTCGAGCAACAAACAGCCAATGAGGTCTTTGGTCCTTCCTTTGAAAAGCAAGAAATTTTTGACAGAGCCTACCTGGAGGATATATATAATGAGCTTTTTGTCCAGCTGGCCAACCCGGTGCTTGGGGATTTAACGATCAAGGGCGGCTTTGACCACTTTGACTATCACTATAATTCTGTTCTGGTGCTGGAGGATGGCATTATCCCTAGTCAGCTAAGCGGTGATGTTTTCTCTGTGGGGGGAAGCTACAGGAATAGGGTGGGCAGGTTTGGATTACGTGCAGAGGCTATGTTAAATATTACCGGGCCCTATGACGGGTATGATCTGGAAGGGGAGCTTACGGGACTTATTGGAGAAGATCTTCTTGCTTCCGTAGGGCTGGATCTTCACAACCGCGCTCCCAATTTCAATTTTCTGCTACACCAAAGCGATTATATCAACTACAACTGGCAAACCGCATTTTCAAATCAGAATACCCAGAGTTTGATCTTCAAGCTCATTTCAGATAAATGGGTTGACGTGAAGGCGGAGTATACCAGAGTTGGTAATTATGCATACTTCGGTTTAAATGATGAAGGCTTCGTGCAGCCAATGCAGTTTGACGGAGATGTGAATTACCTAAAGGTCATGGGGCAAAAAGAGCTTTCTTATGGCAGGTTTGCACTTAACAACACCGTTTTGTTTCAAAAAGTGCTTGACGGGCAGAGCTTTTTACATGTTCCCGAACTGGTGACCCGTAATACTTTTTATTATAGGGATCATTGGTTCAAACGTGCACTTTACCTGCAAACAGGTTTTACCTTTAATTACTTCACCAATTATTACATGGATGCTTATGATCCTGTGCTCGCAGAGTTTTATGTGCAAAATGATGAAGAGATTGACGGTATTCCCGGTGTAGATTTTTTCTTTAACGGCAAAATCCGCCAGGCAAGGATATTTTTTAAGTTGCAGCGCGTTGATGCTTTGATCAATGGTAATAAGGGTTTGACCGCGCCTATGTATCCCTCAAGGGACTTTGCTATTCGTTTCGGCCTCGTCTGGAATTTCTTCATGTAACTTTTTTGGGCGTTCTTCTCCCGCAAAGCGTGAGAAGGCGCGTGTTCCGCTGTATTTTTAAAGCGCCTTATATGCAAGCGCTTTAAAAGATGCCGCTTCACCCGCTAACGCAGGGAGTGGAAACTCTTCCAAAGTTCCAAACTTTGAAAGAGTTCAAGAAAAAAAATTCTCTTCCAAAAATGTCATTTTCAACCCCTTATCTTTTAAGGTTTCAAAAATGTGAAAAAAAGGCTAAATTTTTTGGTTGCGACACTTGCGGGATTAAAAAGAGGGCGTATATTTGCACCCGCTTTGAGAAACAACAAAAGCTTTTACGGCAGGAGTTGTGAGCCCAGTAATAGTGGGCGATCGAGGCAAAAAGTTCTCTGAAAATTTTTTGAAATTTTGTTTGGAAACGATTAGAAAAAGGTTGTAGGTTTGCACCCGCCAAGAAGTTCTTACTTATCTAAGATAAGGCAGGCTTTGAAACAAAAAAGTTCTCCAAAAAAAAGATCAAAATTTAGTTTGTTTTGTAAAGGAAAAAGGTTGTAAGTTTGCATCCGCTTTCACGGCAAAACAAGTTCTGAGAAGAACGAAAAAAAATAAATTTTTTCTTGTCAGTTTCAAAATCGGTTGTATATTTGCAGCCGCTTAGAACAAGAGCAAAGCCCGCCTGAAACGGCCGGCAGGTTCATAACAAAATATTGAAAACAAGATCCCGGGATTAGGTGAAACAGAAAGGTTCGACTCCTTTAATCTTAACAACGAAACGCCTCCTGTTTGCAGGAAAAGTTCCTCCTCATTAGGGGAGATGTCCGAAGGACAGAGGGGTGGAAGTTCATTGACATATTGAATTGACAGCGCGTATGTTGTTTTTATTAACAACAAATGCAAAATAAGAATTAAGACTAGAAGAACGTTTTGAGCTTTACCCTGAACTTGTTTCAGGGGAGAGAGGAATTCCTTTAGTAGTTGTTATATTATTTAAGATTTAACGATGAAGAGTTTGATCCTGGCTCAGGATGAACGCTAGCGGCAGGCTTAACACATGCAAGTCGAGGGGTAACAGGGTGCTTGCACCGCTGACGACCGGCGCACGGGTGCGTAACGCGTATACAATCTACCTTTTACAGGGGCATAGCCCGGGGAAACCCGGATTAATATCCCATGGTATCATTTAGTGGCATCACTTGAATGATTAAAGCTTCGGCGGTAAAAGATGAGTATGCGTTCTATTAGCTGGATGGTAAGGTAACGGCTTACCATGGCTTTGATAGATAGGGGTCCTGAGAGGGAGATCCCCCACACTGGTACTGAGACACGGACCAGACTCCTACGGGAGGCAGCAGTGAGGAATATTGGACAATGGGCGAGAGCCTGATCCAGCCATGCCGCGTGCAGGAAG
>JBAVJB010000048.1:0-35908 GCA_049687495.1 Salinimicrobium sp. | reverse complement strand
GGTGAGAATAGAACCAGATCACGAAAATGTACACCGAAAAGAACACCACCGCCCTAAAGGAAACGTAGCTGGCAAAAAAGATGCTCGCAAGGTTAAGAATGAAATAGACCGAAAGCTTGGTGCGCTGGCTCACAAACCTGTCCAACATGGTCTTTTGCGGCCGGTTGATCAGGTCTTTTTCGCTGTCGTAAAAGTTATTGATGATGTAGCCTGAGGCGACTACAGATGCTGTGGAAAGCACCAAAAAGAAAAGATTAGGATCAAAAAGCACCTGTCCCAGCGGGAGCTCAGGTGCGAGAATGAACATAGAGGTAAGGTACTGCGCGATGACGAGTACCAGAATATTGTAGCCGCGAACGACCGAGATAAGACTTAATACCTTAAGAAAAAGTCGTTTTTTTGATATGGAGATCATTAGAAGTTATAGACCACTTCCAGGCGGTAATCCTTCAATGCCTTTCTTGCTTTTTCAATGTCTTCGGTAAAGCCAAGAATGTAGCCTCCTCCTCCCGAGCCGCATAGTTTAAGATAGTATTCGTTCGTCTCGATACCTTTTTTCCACAACTTGTGGAACTGGGCCGGGATCATTGGTTTGAAGTTGTCAAGCACGACATGCGACAGTTTCTTGATGTTCCCAAAAAGCGATTTTACGTCCCCTTTTAGGAAATCGTCAACACAGGCATCGGTATGCTTCACGAACTGGTCTTTCAGCATTTTTCTGAAAGGCTCCTGTTTCATGTTTTCCATGAAAATATTGACCATAGGCGCAGTCTCACCTACAGAACCGCTGTCCAGGAGAAAAACTGCTCCCTTGCCATTCTGGGTTTGAGACGGGATGCCCGCAGGCTCAATATTGTCTTTGGAATTGATAAGAATTGGAATGCTCAGGTAAGAGTTCAATGGGTCAAGACCCGAAGATTTTCCGTGGAAAAAAGATTCCATTTCCCCGAAGATCTGCTTCAGTTTCAACAGCTTTTCACGGGTAAGATTTTCAAGTACGGTGATCTTGTCAATTGCATATTCGTCATAAATAGCAGCCACTAACGCGCCGCTGCTGCCCACGCCGTATCCCTGCGGAATACTGGAATCGAAGTACATTCCTTTTTCAATGTCTGCGTACAGGTCCTTCATATCGAACTGCACCAAAGAAGGCTTCTCCTCCTGAAGTGTGTTCAGATAATCTGCAAAAAGTTTGAGACGGCGGTTGGATTCTTTGGCTTCTTCAGAAGGATCTTCGTCCACCTTCAGCGCTCCGTTATAAAAGTTATAGGGAATAGACAAACCTTTGGAATCCTTGATGATCCCATATTCTCCGAAGAGCAAAATTTTTGAGTAAAATAAAGGTCCTTTCATAACGATTGGGGCTTTTTGTCGAGATCATAAGTTAACATTCCGTAAGCAGAAAGATCTTCATCTACTTTGTTCCAATGTACCCCATAACCTCCGGGTGAGATCGAGAAATCCTGCAACTCTTCTGCTGTGGCTTCATAAAGCTTAGGAAACCACTGTAGAGGCGCACCAATTTCGCGACCGTCCTCTAAAGAAAAGAAAACTTTCTCATCCCTAAAGAATACTTCCTTGATTTTTATGTCAGTCTTAACTGTTTTCATTTCCGTGAAACTCGTCCCACTTTCTCAAAAAGTAGAACCGCTTCTGTTTTACAATTTCTAAAACAGCATTTAAATCCTGCTTCTTAAAATTATAGTTTTACATCAAAGTTAAGGATTCGAGGTCAATTTTTATTTCTCCGCCTTTGCCCTGCACGTGGATGTGCTTTGGCAAATGTTCATTTGAATAAAAAAGAATCAAGAGCCTTTTCCCTGGTGTACTGTCGGCATTCAATTTCTCTTAACTCTGCAAAGATATACATTTAGCTGAAACCGAATCTATTATGCCACATGATCCAGATCAATTTTTAAGCCATTTTTTCAGCTCCTTTTCCCACGCTATCATGGATGAACTGACCATTCTGACAGTACTGCTTTAAACGGTTTTCTATAAATTCCTGCACTTGTGCAGCCTCCTTATCGGGATACAGCAAATGCACATTGGCACCGGCATCAAGTGTAAAACAAAGATGCAGGCCGCTGTCTTTCCTAAAACTGAAGATCTCCTCAATAACGGCCAGCGTATTGGGTTTCATCAACATGAAGTAAGGTTCGCCGGTCATCATCATGGCATGCAACGTGAGTGCCTCACTTTCCACCACTTTTATGAAGGCGCCAAGATCTCCCGACTCAAAAATGCCTCTCAGCCTGTCAATATTCTCATGAGCCTGCTGAAAACGCCTGCCGGCAAAAGGATGGCCGTTCATAAGGTCATGCCCTACCGTGCTGCTCACCTGCTTTTCGCCTTTGTCGACCAATAAAATGGTATCTCTATAATTTCTGAAGTTCTCGTGTACGTCTCCGGAAAATTTCACCCCGTAAAGGTCACTGCTGTCCGGGATATTGCGGTGTTCTCCCCAAACCACGAGTTCTCCTTCAATGCTCCTGCAAGCGCTTCCCGAACCAAGCCTCGCCAAAAATGAGCTTTTTCGAAGGAAATATTCTTCGGTCATTCCCGGGTTGAGCTCCCTTTCCAGGCTCATAAAGCAAAGAGCAAGTGCGCTCATGCCGCTGGCCGAAGATGCGATCCCGCTGCTGTGAGGAAAGCTATTGGAGGTTTCGATCTTAAAACGGTAATCCTTCAAAAAAGGCAAATATTCCTGCGTTCTCTCCATGAACTGCTGCACTTTTGGCTGAAAAGAGTCCTTTTTCTCACCTTCAAAGAACAGCTCAAAGTCAAAATCAGACGATTGTTGCTTTTTTTCATAGCTAAGGCCGGTAGTGGTGCGGCAGTTATTTAGTGTAAAACTGATGGAAGGATTTGCCGGAATTTGTCCCGGTTTTTTTCCCCAGTACTTCACCAGTGCAATGTTGCTGGGGCTTTGCCAGGTGCATTTGCCTGCCTCGATTTCTTTGGAATAGGACTCGGGAATAAAATCTTGTTCGGTCATTGCTGCAATTTCAGCAAAGATAGTTTTTCCTGAAAAAGCAGGGCCAAAAATGGCATTTTTGAGACTCCTTTAAGAATGCTCCTCAAAAGATTCAGCAATGGCCCGGGCCGCTAAAAATCCGCCGGTCCAGGCGTTTTGAAAGTTGAAACCGCCGGTGATCGCGTCAATGTTCAGAACCTCCCCTGCAAGGAAGAGATCTTTACAAACCTTACTTTCAAAGGTCTTAAAGTTTACCTCCTTTAACTCCACGCCGCCCGCAGTAACAAACTCCTCCTTAAAAGTGCTTTTGCCGTGCACCTGGAACACCCCTTTAGTAAGCTGATTTGCCAGCTCTTCCAGCTGCTGCTTATTAAGATCTGCCCAATTATCTTTTTCTGAAATTCCTGCAGCGGAAACCAGACTTTGCCATAACCGCTTCGGAAGTTCAAATTGTGCGTTTTTCAACGGATGCTGCTTTGCGTGCTCCTGCTTCAGCTGCTTGAGTTCTTCGTGCAACTCGTCAAAACTGCGGTCGCCCAGCCAGTTTACCTCGATCTCAAAATTTTTCTTGTCGCTGAGTTCCCTTGCGCCCCATGCCGAAAGTTTTAAAATGGCAGGTCCGCTCATGCCCCAGTGGGTGATCAACAGCGGCCCCGAAGTTTCCAGCTTGCTCTTCTTCAGCTTGACCGATGCATTTGTCGCCACGCCCGGCAGCTCCTTGATCCTTTTGTCGGTAATATTGAAAGTGAAAAGTGACGGCACGCCGGGAACAACAGAATGCCCCAGTTTTTCCAGCAGCTTCCACATCTTTGGGTTGCTTCCGCTGGCGATAAGCAGTTTTTTTGCTGAAAAAGTTTCGTTGGAGGTGGTCAACACCCATTCATTTTCCCCTTTTTGGATGTCCTGCACGGCGCGTTTTGTTAGCACGTCTATTTTTAGGCGATCGGCTTCAGCAAGAAAAAGGTTCACAATACTTTCTGAAGAATTAGATTCGGGGAACATCCTGCCGTCCTCCTCGATCTTCAGCGGCACCCCTCTCTTTTCGAACCACTCGATGGTGTCTCCGGTCATGAACGAGTGGAAAGGCCCGCGCAGCTCCTTCTCTCCCCGCGGATAGTTCTTTGTAAGCTCCTTCGGAAGAAATTCTGCATGAGTGACATTGCACCTGCCCCCGCCCGAGATCCTCACCTTGTTGAGCAGCTCTTTCCCCCGCTCGAGAATGCAGATTCGAGCTTGCGGAAGCATTTCCGCAGCATTGATGGCAGTAAAAAATCCGGCAGCACCGCCGCCTACAATAATGATGTCGTATTTTCTCATCTTTGGAACTTCCGCAGTAAAGTTTGCAAAGGTACGAAAATAGACGGGTGCCAATTTTGCTGAAACTGCCGTTGACAGGCACGCTAAATCTTTCTTAAACAGGCAGCAGGCCTCATTTGTCTTTATAACTTTAGTGGAAAAACCAGCAGTTATGAGCAAACCAGAAGAATTTCCAAAGCAACACCAGCAACAGCCGGGCAAGGAGGAGAAGATGCATCCCGAACCGGAGATCATCAGGAAAAATTATAAAGGCAGCGATAAGCTCAAAGGAAAAATAGCTTTGATCACCGGCGGCGACAGCGGGATTGGCCGCAGTGTTGCCGTGCATTACGCCACGGAAGGCGCAAAAGTCGCGATCATTTATTTAGCCGAAGATGAGGATGCGAAGAAGACCAAAAAAATGGTGGAAAAAGCGGGTTCTGAATGTCTCATCATCGAAGGAGACCTTAAAAATGAAAGTTTTTGCAAAGATGCTGTCAAAAGGACGGTAGAAAAATTCGGCGGATTGAACGTTTTGGTGAACAATGCTGCAATGCAATTTCCGCAGAAGGAGCCAGAAGATGTCACTCCCGAGCAAATGAAAACCACCTTTGAAACGAATATTTATCCTTATTTCTATATAGTTCCCGAGGCTTTGAAGCACATGAAGGAAGGCGATTCGATCGTCAATACGACCTCGGTGACCGCTTATCGCGGCAGTAAACACCTGCTGGATTACTCGAGCACCAAGGGCGCGATCACTGCCTACACCCGTTCCCTCTCAAAAATGCTGGCAGAAAGGAAAATCAGGGTTAACGGCGTAGCCCCGGGACCAATCTGGACACCACTGATCCCTGCCTCTTTCCCTGCCGAACACGTGAAAGAATTTGGACAGAAAGTACCCTTGGGAAGAGCCGGTCAACCCAGCGAAGTAGGCCCGGCGTATGTGTTCCTGGCTTCCCAAGACGCTAGCTATGTCACAGGACAGGTGATTCATGTGAACGGAGGTGAAATAATTGGAAGCTAATTCAAAAGATATAACAATGGAAAAATGGTTTAGCACTTCTCTTGATTCTCTCGCAGCCATAGGGCTCACAGCGGCCGGTATTTATGTTACACTGATCATTTTCACCAGGGTTGCCGGCAAACGCAGCTTTTCAAAAATGTCGAGCTTCGATTTTGCGATGACTGTGGCCATTGGCTCCATTATTGCCACCACCGTACTCACAAGATCGATAAGTTTGCTGCAGGGAATAGCGGGACTGGCAGCCATTTACCTGCTGCAAATGGCCGCTGCAGTCCTGCGCCGGTTCAGTTTTTTCAGGAATGCAGTCGACAATGCTCCCCTATTGCTCATGGACGGGCCGAACATTCTTGAGGAAAATCTAAAGAAAGGAAATGTCACAAAAGGAGATCTTTTGAGTAAGCTACGAGAGTCAAATGTTTTGCGGTTGGACCAGGTAAAAGCCGTAGTCTTTGAAACTACAGGTGATATATCTGTACTACACGGCGAAAACAGTGATGCACCCGAGGCCTGGCTCATGGCAGATGTCAACCGTTGATCATGATTGGCTGGACAGAAGTTTTAGGATTGGTCGCCGGCGCGTGTACCACTGCGGCTGTGGTGCCGCAGCTGTGGAAGACCTGGAAAACCAAAGAGGTGGATGATGTTTCGCCGGGAATGTTCCTGGTGCTCATCACCGGCCTGGCATTATGGGTGGTATATGGCGTGATCAACAACGACCTGCCAATTATTGCCACCAACGGCACCGCGTTTGTGCTCAACAGCCTTATGTTGTTCTTCTACTATAAGTACAGAAAAGAATAGGTGTCAAAAATGACATTTTTGACACCTCATTACCACCACCCGTAAACCAAGAAGGCGGCCAGGGCAAAGATGACATGCGCAAAAAGCAGCTGCACAAAAAACTTCTTCAGCTGAATGTCGGGAGGAGCAGAATTCAATTTGAACATCGTCTCCCAGCCCAGTACCCCAATGATTCCTGCAACAAATCCAAAGCCTGCAGCAGTAAGCCAGGAGGGATCAAGAGCGGTAAAGTTCCACAACAAAGAGAAAAGGAAAATAAAGGCGAATCCAATCGAAAAATGAATGAGCCAACCGGCAACATTATTTTTACTGAAATTACCTGAAATCATTGTGGAGGAATCCAACAGCTTATTCAGCAGTTCGGGCTCCTTGAATTGATCGTTCTTAATGTTGGCCATAATATAACTAAATACAGTCATGGCAGCCGTTCCGGCCACAGACGAAAAAAAGATCTTCCAAAATTCCATACCTGTTAATGTTGGCTAAAGTTTGATTAAACTCCTCTTAAAGAGGTTGCGCTGAGGGCGATTGAGAGTTATTTTTAGCAAAAACCCACTTATGTCCCGCACAGTAATAAAAGATAAAAAATCTAAAACTTCAGAAGCAGAATTTAACGAATTTGTTTTAGACAGAGACCACCCCTGCCTCATGGCCCAGACCGTTTTTAGCATGGATAAAGTTGACTTTCACGAGTACGACAACTTTGGTTCGCGAGAAACGGCCAGAGCTATTCTGAAGGACCTGAAAAAATATATCGCCAATTACGACTTTGATTCCAATGAATTTCTGACTTTCCTGGTCGCCTTCAGGGGCAGACAGGATTATTCTGAAGAGGAATTTGAGCAGAAGCTGTGGGAGCAGCTGCAGCATTTGCATGAACTGGACGACGCCGAGTGGGACAAAGAGGTAGACCCCGATCCTGAAAGCCAGAATTTCAGCTTTAGTCTTGGTGGTCGCGCCTTCTATATTGTGGGAATGCACCCCAACAGCTCCCGCAAGGCGAGGCAGGCGCCTTATCCCGCCATCGCTTTCAACCTGCACTGGCAATTTGAGAAGCTTCGGGAAATGGGCACATATCATACGGTGAGAGACAAAATTCGTGAGCGGGACACCGAGCTGCAAGGCGACATCAATCCTATGCTGGAAGACTTTGGAGAAAATTCTGAAGCAAGGCAGTACAGCGGAAGAAAAGTTGGAGAAGACTGGAAATGTCCTTTTCTTAACGGAAAAATCTAGGGATGTTTCAGCCAAACAAGTACAAAAAGAAAGATCAACAATACATTTTTGAATTCATAAAAGCACATCCTTTTGCAACTTTCGTGCTCAACGGAAACGAACTTTTGGCTACACACATTCCGGTGCTGGTAAAAGGAACTCCCGAAAAATTTACTCTTTACGGGCATATTGCGCAGGCAAATGAACAATACAACTTTTTGAAGGACGGGCTCGAGGCGCTCGTGATCTTCCAGGGGCCGCACGCCTACGTCTCCTCCTCCTGGTACAAAGAAAAGGACATCAGCACCTGGGACTATTCGGCAGTACATGTGAATGTCAAGCTGAGAATTCAGTCGCGCGAAGAACTGATCTCTTCTCTGGATGAACTTGTAGGGCATTTCGAAAAAGGTGAGAAAAATCCTATTTTCTACAGGGATCTTCCGCAGCAAATGCTGGACGACCACCTGCCGCTTATCACCGGCTTTTGGATGGAGCCGCAAAGGGTGCAGGCGATCGCAAAACTGCACCAGGGTTTTCAAAAAGAGGATATCAAGTCTGTGACAAGCCATCTTGAGCAGCGGGAGGACGGACTTTCTTCAGAATTAAGCAAAAACATCAAAAAAGAACATGGAACAGATCATTGAAAAGCAAACGGGTAAAGCCTTCAGGCTTCAAAAAGGGCAAAAATTAAAGGTGATCGATCCGCAAGGAGAACAGGTAAGCGATATGGTGCTGTTCAACGCAGAAGATTCGCGGGAAAAGATCTCCTCAGGTAAGACCCTGGATTTTGAGGAGAGCATCCTTATTAGCAAAGGAAATTTTTTGTGGAGCAACCGCAGCCGTAAAATGATGAAGATCCTGGAGGATACCAACGGCAGAAATGACTTCTTGCTAGCACCATGCAGCCCAGAGACCTTCCAGATCATGTATAACAACCACAACTATCATCCCAGCTGCTTTGAGAATTTGTATACCAATCTAAAACCCTTCGGGATTGAACCGGATGACGTGCCCACGGCATTCAACATCTTTATGAACGTACAATTTGATGAAAAGGGGAAACTAAGTGTAGACCCGCCGTTGAGCAAGGCAGGCGATTACGTGCTTTTTGAAGCACAAATGGACCTCATCGTGGCTTTGACCGCATGTTCTGCCGAAGACAGCAACAATGGCAGTTTTAAACCTATACATTTCGAAATTTTGGAAAAGTAAAAGACTATATAAGGGAAAACAGGTACTGCAAATAAGCTGCTGCTGCTACGACAAATGTGAGAACAGCAAGGACAACAACTTTATTAAATCGGAATTTCATCATATTCTAAATAGGGGGAATAAATGTAAAAAATACATTCCTTCCGAAAAAAGACATTAACAAAGCTTTAAAACTCCCACAGCTTCAGCTCGATGAAATTCATATTTTATAAGTAAACAGCTTAACCTCTCTTAGGTTGATTTTTCCTAAACCTGATTTTGAGCATCTCGATATCAACGAGGAGAAAACAGGAAATATTGAGCTCTCCTGAACTTTACTACAGGCCCAAAAAGGGCAAATTTCAACGAAGTTTAGAAAGTTTCTACTTCAGCTACGGGTTCAACCTCAGGAGGTTTTTCCCAGGTCTTCAGTTTTTGAAGCTCTTTCCGCATAAGCACAGCAAACAGTAGCGCAATTCCCAGCATAGCGGCAAAGAAATAAAGCGTGCCGTCATAGTTGCTGGTCATGTTCCTGCTCCAGGCAGCGAACAATGGACCTGCCATTCCCGCTGCAGCCCAGGCTGTGAGCATATAACCAAAGATCACACCTAATGCTTTGGTGCCAAAAAGGTCTTTTACAAAGGCCGGCATGGTAGCAAAGCCCCCGCCGTAACAGGAAAGGATCAAAAAGATCAAGACCTGGAATATGATCCCATTTCCGGTATTTGGAAGCAGTATAAAGGCAAGGATCTGCAATAAAAAGAAAGAGGTGAAGGTAGCCGGCCTTCCAATCTTATCAGAAAGCGATGCCCAGCCAATTCGCCCACCGCCGTTGAACAGTCCCATAATGCCCACCATTGCAGCTGCGGCTACTACGGTCATTCCCGTATATTCCTGCGCGATGGGAGAGGCCACGGAAATTATTGCAATTCCGCAGGAGATATTGATAAAGAACATGAACCACAAATACCAGAAGCGCCTGGTCTTTACCGCCTGCCCGGCTGTAAGCTCATACCCTTTTTCCGCAGAAACTGAAGCCCCTTCATTTTTGTCATTTTCGGGAAGTGCTGCCGGGGGTGGTGCAAGGTAAAGCGAGGAGAGCAGCATGATGGTGAAATACAGGCCGCCCATGATAAAAAATGTTTCAGAAATGCCTACTGTTGAAATGAGGTATACGATCAACGGACTGCTTAAAAGGGCCGCGAAACCAAAACCCATTACTGCCAAACCTGTTGCCAGGCCGGGTCTATCGGGAAACCATTTGATGAGGGTGGAGATAGGGGCAATGTACCCCAGGCCTAAACCTATACCTCCAAAAAGGCCATAAAAAAGGTACAACAGGTAAATTGATTTGACCATCACTGCCAATCCAGAACCTATGATCCCGATACCAAAGAAAATAGCTGCCAGGATCCCTGCTCTTCTGGGGCCTTTCCTTTCCAAAAAATGGCCTAAAAATGCAGCTGAAATCCCCAGGATGAAAACTGCCAGGCTAAAGGTGAATTGGGTCTCTTTTAAATTCCAGCCCAATTGCGCTATTAAAGGTTTGGTATAAACGCTCCAGGCGTAAACAGAGCCAATAGATAAGTGTATTCCTACCGCCGAGGCCGCGATAAGCCAACGATTCTTTTCTTTTTTCATTCCGGGATATCTTGAGGTCACAGCAAAGTAACGACGGCGCAAAGAAATAAAACATGACCCGAATCACCTCATTTTCTTCAGAAAAGGAATCGGAAAATTAATCGGGAGGGCCGCTTTTAAAGATCTCTGTATCATAGGAGGTACGGCTTGCACGGTGATCGAACATTGAAGTGGTTCTATCTCCTATGATATAAGCTGCCAGGGGAATGACCAATCCAGAAATGACCAGGAGGTAAAGTCCATATTCTACCGTACCTATACCTGGGTCAAGCGCTAAGATCCTCCATATTCCCAGTCCGGCAGCAAGAAGAGCGGCTGCAATTGCAACATAAAGGCTTCCTCCTTTTAAAAGCCTTGATCGATCACCCAAAAATGCCAGGACAAGAGGCACAACGAAAAAACCGAGGCAAATCCAGCCCACGTCATCGGTTCCCAGAATATACTCCCCCGAAGTCACCTTCACCCATGGCATAAATGCGGATGAGATACCGGCTACTGCAAGTAAGGCTATAGCTATTCGTTGATCGCTCATAAAATGTTCTTTTCCTAAATTTAAGAACAAATCCTGAAAATGCCCTTTTTAGAGGTCAAGTTTTTTAGTGCTCTTTGGTGCTGAAAAGAATTTCAGTCGGGGAATCTCTTTAAGGCAGGCTAAGGTTATTATGGGAAGTATGGCGATCTGGTAAAGAAAACTGTAAAGGCTCCAGATACCGCCCAGGGAAATTTCGGTATGTGAAATAAGCAGCTGTTCCCCCAAAGGCCCTTCAGAAAAAACAACTATGCTTAAAAGATTCCACCCAAAGTGTAAGCCGATGGGTAAGTACAGCGAACCGGTCTTGCCGTAGGCATAAGCAAAAATATAACCGCTAACGCCGGTAATTATGAAGACATAGATCATTTGAATCATATTCCCGAAGAGGTTATAGGAAAACCAATGAAATATACCAAAAACAACGGCTGACAACAGAAAGGCTTTTTTCTTCCCCAAAAAGCCGATCGCAATAAATAATAATGCACCGCGAAACATTAATTCTTCCAGCAGTACAGATCTTAAAGCCCACCAGGAACCGTTTAAAAAATTGAAGAAGCCGAAATTGCTATTCACTTCAACCCGTGCATCCAGAATCTGGATGAGGGAATAAAAATAAACGGCAGCACCTATGGCTGCTAATAAAAATCCGCTAAAAAACTGAATACTCCTTTTGGCCGTGGGCAGCAAACCCAGCACTCCCAAGTTACTCCCGTAGAATTTTAAGACTGCCCAGGAAATCAAAACAACTACAAATAAACCTAACATTTTTGATCATTTTTGACAGTCAAACTTAGAACTAATTTTAAGAACTCTTTAGCCGGAACGTTCTATGCCACATACGTGCCTGCAAAATGTCATACCGGTCAAAGGTCCCTAAAATGCTGTAATTAGCCCTTTTTATAAATAGTCTTATTTTTACCTTTTTACCCGGTAGAATGTGAAATGGCATATAAATGTCATATCCTAAAAAGCGGAAAATTTCCTCATGAGCTCAAAAAAAGAAAGACTGGCAGAAATTGTAAAACAGAAACGTCTGAAAAGGGCCATTACCCAAACTGAACTTTCAGAAATCGCAGGGATCAGTTTACGTTCGGTTCAGCGAATTGAAAAAGCAGAGGTCTATCCACACGGTTATACGTTAGATGCCCTGGCAAAAGCTCTTGATTTTTCTATAGAAGAAATACCGTTAGAAAAAAATAACACTATTGAGAATAAAACCTCTAAAAGGGCAAAAAAGATCATCCTTTCTTTAGGCAGCGGACTCATCTTACTTTTGCTGGCTCTTGCCTTTCTCGCACAGGCGCGTTCATTTCCCGAAAACAATTTCGAAGCTTTTAACTATTGGGCTGCGGTGGTTTTAATAATCAGCACGACTCAGTGGTTCATTTGGAAGAATTGAATTGAACTAAAAAAAAAGCGCTCCATTTCTGAAGAGCTTTCTGTGCGGGTCCTGCGTCTTCGCTCAGGATAAACTACGAGATTCGAAAGCTTTATTGGAAAAATGAGGGTTGAAAAAAAGTATAAAAAAAGCCCCTCATTGCTGAGAGGCTTTCTGTGCGGGCGGAGAGACTCGAACTCTCACACCGTAAGGCACTAGATCCTAAGTCTAGCGTGTCTACCAATTCCACCACGCCCGCTTTATCTTTCAATAAGATCACTTACTTGCTGTAAGCGGATGCAAATATAAGCATAAGTTTCAATCTGCAAACAGTAGCAGAAAAAAAATTACAAGAAAGTTCACTTTTTTGCAATTCGTCCTTCAGAAGCTGCCGTGCCCTGCCCTTCTCCTCTTCTCACAGCTAATTTTATTACCTTTATGCGACAACAAAATCAACATCTATGAAAGACACCAAACAATATGTGGAAGAAAACAAAGACAGGTTCGTACAGGAACTTGTTGACCTTCTCAAAATTCCATCAATAAGCGCAGATTCCAACTACAAAAAAGACATGCTTAAAACCGCCGAGGCAGTCAAACAACGATTACTCGAGGCCGGTTGCGATAAAGCCGAAATTACCGAGACTCCCGGGCACCCGGTGGTTTACGGTGAGAAGATCATAGACCCTAACCTGCCTACCGTTTTGATCTACGGGCATTATGACGTGCAACCGCCCGATCCTATAAACCTGTGGGACAGTCCACCTTTTGAGCCGGTGATCAAAGAGACCAAAATTCATCCCGAAGGCGCCATTTTCGCCCGCGGTGCCTGTGATGATAAAGGCCAAATGTACATGCACGTAAAGGCGCTGGAGTATATGACCAAAAATGACGCCCTGCCCTGCAACGTGAAGTTCATGATCGAAGGTGAGGAAGAGGTAGGAAGTGAGCATCTTGGCTGGTTCATAGAACGCAATAAGGAAAAACTGGAGAATGATGTCATCCTCATCAGCGATACAGGAATGATCTCTAAAGATGTTCCGTCGATCACTACCGGTCTTCGCGGACTTAGCTATATGGAAGTTGAAGTGACCGGTCCAAACCGTGATTTACATAGCGGACTTTATGGAGGCGCAGTGGCCAATCCAATCAACATTCTTTGCAAAATGATCGCTAGCCTTCAGGATGAGAATAACCACATCACCATTCCGGGGTTCTATGATAACGTAAAAGAATATTCCGAAGAAGAGCGCGCGAAAATGGCCGAAGCTCCTTTTGATCTCAAAGAATACAAGGAAAAGCTGAACATCGAGGATGTGCATGGCGAGAAAGGTTACTCCACTCTGGAAAGAGCTTCCATTCGCCCAACCCTTGACGTGAACGGAATTTGGGGTGGCTATACCGGCGAAGGTGCCAAAACAGTGTTGCCGTCAAAGGCCTATGCGAAAATTTCTATGCGCCTGGTGAGCGACCAGGACTGGAAAGAGATCAGCGCATTGTTCAAAGATCATTTTGAAAAGATCGCACCAAAAAGTGTGAAAGTGAAAGTGAACACGCATCACGGCGGGCAGGCGTATGTGACGCCAATCGATACCCTGGAATATCAGGCGGCCAATGATGCCTACAAAGAAGCCTTTGGAAAGGAGCCTATCCCGCAGCATAGCGGCGGAAGTATCCCTATTGTTGCCCTTTTTGAGAAGGAACTGCAAAGCAAGACCATTCTTATGGGCTTTGGGCTGGATACAGATGCCATTCACTCTCCAAATGAACACTTCGGAATTTGGAATTATCTTAAAGGCATTGAGACCATTCCGCTGTTCTACAAGCATTTTACGAAACTCAAGCAGGCGGAGCAATAGTGTTCAGTGATCGGTGATCAGTGAGCAGTAGTTTTAGAAGGATTATAAACCTCACAGGTCTCCAGGACCTGTGAGGTTTTTGTTTTAGAATGTTTCAAAAATATCATTTTGAAGAGGTATAAAATGGTTTTTATTGCTTCTATGTTTGTAGAATTAAAATATTATTCTACATTTGTAGAGAACACTCTAAATTTGTAGAAGATGAAACTTTCCAAAGCCGAAGAAGAACTCATGCAAATCATATGGCAACAGGAACCGGCCTTTATGAAAGACCTCATAGAAGCCTATCCCGAGCCCAAACCGGCATCTACTACCGTGGCTACGCTCTTGAAGCGAATGCAGGACAAAAATTTCGTTGACTATAAGCAATACGGCCGTTCCCGGGAATATTTTTCGCTGGTGCGGAAGAAGGATTATTTCTCAAAGCAGGTCAACGGACTCATTAAGAATTTCTTCAACGACTCAGCCTCTCAATTCGCCTCCTTTTTCACCAAAGAGGCCAACCTTAGCAAAGAAGAGCTGGAAGACCTGAAGAACCTCATCGAAAAAGAAATCGAAAACAAGTAGAAATGGAGCTCTATTTTCTAAAATTCGCCGCCTGTAGCTCGCTGCTGTTCGTTTTTTACAAACTGCTGCTCGAGCAGGAGGAGATGCATGTATTCAAGAGGATATTTCTGCCGGCCAGCCTCCTGGTATCGGCAATAATTCCGCTGGTCACTTTCACAGAATATACTGAAGCGCTTCCGGCAGAAGCAGGCTCAAAAATGACATTTTTGACAGGTAATATTTCTTCGGAAGCAGCCCTCCCCTGGCTTCCCATCATCCTGTGGAGCATTTATGGCCTGGGAGTAATTTTCTTCGGAATTATTTTCATCAGGAATTTTTCTGAAATACTTCAGAAGATCAGGAAAAATCCGAAGATAAAAAATGGCGATACTATTGATGTGCTGCTGCAGGAGCAACTGCCGCCGCATACTTTCTGGAGTTTTATTTTTCTGAATAGAAAACAACACGAGCAAAAGCAAATTCCGAAGGAAGTATACGTGCATGAACACGCGCATGCGGTGCAAAAACACAGCCTTGACGTGCTGCTCATCGAATTGCTGCAGATCGTACTATGGTTTTTCCCGCTCATCTATTTCCTGAAAAAGGCCATAAAACTGAACCATGAATTCCTGGCCGACAAAGCCGTGCTTAAAAATGGCATGGACCGCTCACTTTATCAGCAAACGCTGCTGGCCTGGTCTTCCAATAGCCTGCAAAGCAACCTTGTGAATCCCATTAGTTATTTATCAATTAAAAAAAGATTTACTGTTATGAAAAAACGCACTTCAAAAAACGCATTTCTGCTGCGAACATTTCTGCTCGCCCCGGTGCTCCTGGCCATGCTATACGGCTTTAGCACTACAAAGATCGTGGAAAGGCCTTTGCCCGATTCCAGGGTGATTCCTTTAAAGCTGCTTCAGGAGAAAGCCACTCCGGAAATGATCGCGGAATACAATGCATGGGCCAAAAAGATCAAATCCCAAAGAGGAGAAAAAACGGTCGATAAGAAAGAACTGGACCACATGCGCCACATCTATAATTTGATGACTGCCGCGCAAAAGGAGAAAGCTGAAGCTTTTCCTTACATAGATAAAGATGAGATCATCATTCTCAAAGAGGATAAGCAGGTAAAACGATCTGCTAAAGAGGCTAAAATTCGTGACGAGGAAAGAGCTGCAAGGAGACAGGAAAGAGAAGAAAAAAGAGCCGAAAGACGCGAGATAGAGATCGAACGGGACATGGAAAGAAAAGAACGTGAAATGGAAAGAGCCGAAAGGCGTGAAATTGAGATCGAGAGAAAGCTTGAGAAAAGAGAAAGGGAAATGAACCGGGCCGAAAGGCGTGAAATAGAAATTGAAAGAATAGAAGTCATGGAAGGTGATCCACCTCCGGCACCGCCTGCGCCTCCGGCTCCCCCTGTTCCGGAAAAAGGAGATTATAAAGATTCCCCACCACCTCCGCCACCTCCAACTCCAGAAATGGCTGATATTCCCGCTCCGCCACCACCTCCTTCTCCGGAAGAGGCTATAAAAGGCTGGATAGCCGATGGAGCAGAATTCTACTACAATGGCAAGAAAGTTTCGGGAGAGGAAGCTTTAAAAAGGGTACAAATGAACAACGGTAAAAACCTCAACGTTAACGTAAGAGAAAATGATTCGGAAAAGGTCGTTCGAATCAGAGACAATGAAAAGTAATTAACTACTTATAAAACCTCACAGGTTTCGGAAACCTGTGAGGTTTTTAATCATACCTTCTTCACGAATTTGGTGAGGATGACGATCTGCTGCCCTTCCACCTTACCTTCTATCTGCTCGGGATTGTCATGAACCAGGGAAACCCGGCGAACTGCCGTCCCCCTTTTTGCCACCAGGCTTGAACCCTTCACGTTAAGATCTTTGATCAAAACCACTGTATCGCCTGCTTCTATTAGCGCTCCGTTACTATCCTTATGCACTACACCCAATTTTTCTTCTGAAGAAGCCTGACCTGCTTTTGCCCAAGCCAGGGTTTCATCATCCAGGTACATCATGTCCAGCAGGTCCTGAGGCCAGCCTTCACTTTTCAGTCTGTTCAGCATGCGCCATGCCATCACCTGTACGGCCGGCACAGTACTCCACATGCTGTCGTTAAGGCAGCGCCAGTGATTTGGCTCCACTTTTTCGGGGTCTTCGATCTGTTCTTTGCAAGTACCGCAAATCAATATATGTTTATCTACATCTGCAGGGGAATTGGGCACCTCAAAAACCTGAAGGTCTTCTTTGGCACCACATAGTTCACACTGTGATCCGCTTCTTTGAAATAAGTCTTGTTCGACGCTCATGCTAATGATTTAAGGCTGCAAATTTAAACTTCTAATTGGAATCTGACACAACATGAGGTATTTATACTTTTCTCCTTTATGTCAAACTAAGAATGACCGTTTCTTACAACAGGACATTTAAAAAAGATCTTGAGAAACTAAAAGATGCCGGGACCAAGGCTGCAATAAGAAAGAAAATTCTCGAACTAAAAGAAAAGAAAGATCTCAACCAGGTTTCCGGAGTGAAGAAGATTTCAGGTCATCCTCTAGCCTGTCGAATCAGGATAGGAAATTACAGGCTGCGCCTGTTCTATTCAGACGGAAATGCCAGCCTCCAACGTTTCGTCAAGCGAAATGACATTTATAAGGTTTTTCCCTGAATATATTCCCTACTCTAATTTCCCTTCAAACGTTCCCACAGCTCCCTTAGCAGCTTAGCCCCTTCATCGGGTCTTTTTGAAACTTCTTCGGCTTTTATTGTTCCGTTATCAGGAATGAGCTTATAACTAAAAACAAAATTCGACTCCCGATCTGTGATATCCAGTTTCCCAAAGCGCAGGTCATTGAAATATAGGGAGCCTTCTTCTTCTGAAATTATATACCAGCCCTGGGAGATGTGGATCAAACCCTGCACATTTTTGTCATTTTTGAGATCTCCCAAATATTCGTGATGCTTAGGATAGGCTTTGAACCTCACCAGTTGCTTATCGAACAGGGAAAAATAACCCAGAAGATAGGCATCTTCAGTCTCTACATTGGCAGTCCAGAGAATGGTATTAAAAGGCGTGGGACGCACATCCATGCGTTCATAAAAAATGCCCTGCTTCTCAAGGCTCTGTTTGAAATTTCCGTAAGCAATGCTCTTGAAAATCAGGCCCAGCACGAGGTAACCGCTGCTGATCAACAAACCAAGCTTGTTAAATTTTGCCCTTTTTGGATCATCTCTCCTTCGGCGCATTGCCAGAATAACCAAAATTATGAAGGGTAAGGTGTACAGCGGATCGATCACGAAAACGCTTTTGATGGCAATCCTGATATCCAGCGGCCAGAACAGCTGCGTGCCCCAGGTCGTGAAACAGTCCAGCAGCGGGTGCGTGAACAATCCCCAGAACATCAGTTTCGACCAGCCTTTCCAACCAACTCCTGATCGTTTTTCGATCTTTGAGACCAGCCAGCCAAAAACAAATGCTCCCAGGATTGAAAATATGATGGAATGCGAGAAGCCGCGGTGTACTTCAATTGCCGTAATAGTATCGGTAAAATAGCTTGCAAATGTGTCCAGATCGGGAATAGTACCGGCAATGGCACCATAGAGCATAGCCTTATTGCCAACCTTTCGGCCCAGCACCGCCTCACCCACGGCTGCTCCAAGTACTATTTGAGTTAAACTATCCATGCGGTTGCAATTTCCAAAAATTCAATTCGAAATTCCAATTTTTAGACAGACCTCACAGGTTTCAAAAACCTGTGAGGTCTAAACCTGTACACTTCTAACTTCACACTTCCCAGTTCTAACCTCAATCGACAATTTCCATCTTCTTCAGCAGAAAAGAAGCATTCATATTCCGGCAGATCCCTTTTTTGAACCTGTAGTCAAAGTTGAGTTCGTCATTGATGATCTCGGCGTCAAAATAGTAGTTCCTCACCTCCTGGTGCTCCTCTGTTACCTCGCAGAGGCTTAGATCATGAGTCGCAATGATCCCTGTCGAGTTGGAATTCACCAGTTTCTCAATAAATTTCCGGGAGCCAATGGCTTTATCTGTACTGTTGGTGCCTTTAAGGATCTCATCCAGAATGATGAAATATTTATCTGTTTTGATCTTCTCCACAATATACTTCAGCCGCTTTAATTCTGAAAAGAAATAGGATTCGTCATCACTAAGCGAATCGGTAGTGCGCATACTCGTGATCAACTTGATTGGGGAATATTCACAAGCCTCAGCACAAACCGGAAGTCCAAGGTTCGCCATGAGGATCTGCAGACTGACGGTTCTCAAAAATGTGCTTTTTCCCGCCATATTGGCCCCGGTAATGATGAAAAACTGCTCTTTTTCAATACTGAAGTCATTTGCCACCCTCTTCTGAGGATCAAGCAGCGGATGCGCCAGTTGCTTTGCTTTGATCACATTCCTGTCGGCGTTCAACTGCGGAAAAACATAAGCGGGATGATTAAAAGCAAAGTTACCAAGGGAATTGTAGGCGTCGAGAAATTCGATCACCTTAAACCATTTTTCCACTTGGGGCCCATGGCCTTTAATCCATTTTTCGAGGCGATATGACTGACGTAGGTCCCACAACATAAACCCATTGCCAAAAATCCCAAAGAGCATGTTGTTGCGTTGATCGAGAGCATCTATAGCTTGAGAAAATTCGCGAAGTGTTTTTGATGCTTTGATGTACTCAGAAGAGATCTGCTGTTTTTGCTGCTGCAACATTTCTGCGGAAAAATCTGTGGTTTCTATAAGATCGAGCAGCTGATGGTACTGTTGAAAAGTATCCTGCACCTTACTTACACTTGAAGAAAGCAGGTTGATACGCTTCAAAAAGATCCCCGTGATGAACAGCCCAACAAATAACCATATCACCAGTTCAATCCCGCCCACCAGGTCAAGGAAATAAGCTGCAATGACTACCGCAGAAAGAAAAGTAAATACCGGTGGAAGCCATTTCATAATTTTTGGAACAAAACTTCTGTAGTTGCCCAGCCAGTGAAGGATAGTGCCGGTGCGGGTTTCGGTTTTCACCAGCGTGGCATAAGCCGAAAAATTCTGTCGCCAATCTGCTTTTTCGCCAAGTTCTTTAATCGCCTCCTGCTTCTGCTGAATATTTTGAATATCATTGGAAAGCAGCAAGGAGGCCAGCTTTCGTCTTCCTTCAAGGAGTGCGGTTCTATTGAGGTACTGAAAAAAACCGGCTTTTGCGAAGAGATCAATGTCCTGGCTATAGGCATGAGAATGATCCTCAAATTCCTCACCTGAAGGAAGATCATGAAAATCCCGGTTAAGCACTCGCAGCTCAGTTTCATTAATACCTATAAGCTCCTGAAATTTATCCCGCTCATACTTAAGATCGGAGTGCCTTGACACCAGGAACACAAAAACCGCGATTCCTACGAGCAACACGGCCACTATGGCTGTACCGTTTCCGAAGAAATAATAGACCAGGAAGGCGATCAATAAAAAAACAATCAACCTGATAAGGCTCGAAAAAGCCAACTTTTGAGAGGCTTTTTTTAGTTGAACCTCGTATTTTTTTATTTGAGAATTATAAAAATCACGCGGATCTTTCATGTAGGATCAAAGGTTTTGCAGCTCCTGCTGCTGTTTCTTGGTAAGGCCGGCCACCACGAGTTCATAGGAATGATCGATGAGCTCTCTCACTAAAGCTTCGGGAATAGCGGCGGCATGAACCGAATTCCAATGGGTTTTGCTCATGTGGTAAGCTTCCGTAATACGGCCGTCATATTCCTCCCGCAGCGTTATCGCCCGCTCGGGATCACATTTTAGAGCAATTTGAAAAGGTACATGCTCCAAACCGCAAAGGGCGAACATCTTACCCATCACTTTAAAGACCAGGGTCTCCTCATCAAAAGGAAATTCTTCGGTCACTCCCTTTTTAGTAAGGCAATAGGTTCTAAAGGTTTCGATGTTCATAGGCTTGTTTTTCTCTTCTTCCCAAAGATAACAAGAAGTTTTACACCAAAGCTTTAAGACTCCTGCTTGCCTATGACTCCCAGGTGAGTGAATTTAAAGCCCTTTTCATACTTGAGGCCGTAGCCCAGTAGCCGGTCAAAAGCCGCATGTGAGAAAACGATAACGCCCGCCGCCTGCAGGTATTCATTGAGAAAGAAAAAACCGGCGAGATAAAGCATAATGGCAAGACCTCTATGGTGCAGTAGATTGTAAAAAAAGGCCCCGGCTTTTTTTCCGAAGAGGTAGCCCAGCATCCCCAGGTCGGGGGCAAAGAAAAGTGCCAAAAACCACCAGTAGGAAAAATACAGGAAGCCAAAAACATAGACTCCCAAGAGCAGCATGGCCAATTCTTCTAATCTAAGCGCGGTTTTCATAAAGATACTATTTTATAAAGTACAGGTTTAGATGGGGCCGCGTCATTTTCAAATGAAGCAGGTTGCAGGTTGAGGAAATAATGCCCGTCTGCAATCTTAGCGGGTACATAGATCAATTCGGTAATAGTAGCTTCAAATCGAGTGTGCTTCGGATAATTCCAGAAGGCTTTATGCGCAAGTAATTTCCCCTCATCTTTTTCCTTGTCTACAGAAGGCAGGTCGATAAGCAGGTGCTCTACCTCGCATTCCCGCAGGTAAGTTGCCGCCTCTTCTTCCAGGTAAGGCCAGTTGGTGTGAGAATAATGCCTGCTGCGTTTTGCAATGGAATTAGGAAGCGTCCTTATCACGATAGCATCGGCTTCGCCCGGATTAAACAGCTTTTGCAGCTGCTCTTTTGTGATCACCTCATCGCCATTTTTCTTCTGCGGCTCTAATGAAATCACCTTTGCTTTAAAAAAGAAATTCTTGAGGCAGTCATTGATCCCGTGAAACTCCGCAGTAATGTGCCCCACACATTCGGTATGCGTGGTATGCCCGTGTGGATTAAAAAAGACATTGTTGAAATTCACCGAAGCACCGCTGCTCACTTTCGCGATCCAGTTGCCGTCCATGACCGGCTCTATCTTTGGCGGCTTCAGGTACCACGCCAACGGATTTTTCTCATCGCCGCGTAGGCTCAAGGAAATATCAAGAGGTTTGGAGAGATCTATTTGGTAATCGCGGTCGCGGTGATGAATTGTTGCCTGCATTGATTTCCCTCTTTTTTCTTCGGAAGATCTTGTGTAAAAATAGGAGGTTTTTTGTTAGTAGCAACTTTTGGAATTCAACCCGGTCATGGTTCCACTGGCAGGGCTACCGAAATTAACCTTCCACCCGAAAAAGATCTGCCGCGATCCCATCAGAGAGGAATTTTCCTTTTTTTGACACCTTCAGATGCTCCCCTTCTTTTTCCAGGAATTCATTTTTCAGCAGTGGTTCAGCCTCTTTTAGAAGATACTTCAAAAAATCGTCGCCAAAATTCTCCTGCACTTCATCAAGATCAATCCCCCATTTCGTGCGCAGCCGGGTCATCACGTATTCGTTGTAACGGTCAATTGTACTGAGTTCTTCAATTTCCTCAGGAATTTGCCCTTTTTGAAGGGCTTTGATGTACAAACTGTTGTTGCTTACATTCCACTTGCGGTTGCTGCCGTCAAAAGAATGCGCCGAAGGTCCTATTCCCAAATATGGTTTTCCAAACCAGTAGGCGGTATTGTTTCGGGAGAAATAGCCTGGTTTTCCAAAGTTGGAAAATTCATAGTTGTCGAAACCGGCTGCTTCCAAAACTTTGATCATGAAGTCATAATGCGCTTTGGCAGCCTCTTCATTCACAGGAGCGATCTTTCCTTTCTCGATCATGCTCTTAAGTGCTGTTCGTGGCTCCACCGTAAGGGCATAGCTGGAGATATGCGGCACCTCGAGGTCAAGTGCTACTTGTAGGTTTTCCTGCCAGCGCTCCCTGCTCATCCCCGGAATGCCGTAAATAAGGTCGATGGAAATATTATCAAAATATTTTTTTGCCGTTCTTATAGATTCCAGCGCTTCCTTTTCATTATGAGCACGATTCATCAGCTTCAGGTCCTCTTCAAAAAAGGACTGTACTCCAATGCTCAACCGGTTTATAGGGGATGCAGCCAGCTGTTGGATCTTTTCTTCTGAAAGGTCATCAGGGTTGGCTTCCAAAGTGATCTCTGCATTTTCAGCAACATCATAATTTTTGGAAATGATCTTGAAGATTCTGTCAAGCTCATCAGAAGTCAGCAAAGAAGGCGTGCCGCCTCCAAAATAGATGGTCTCCACCTGCCCAACATTCTCTTTTTTCCGCAGCTCAAGTTCATGACATAGCGCCTCCACCAGCTCCGGCTTCTTTTTTACCGAAGTCGAGAAATGGAAGTCACAGTAGTGACAGGCCTGTTTGCAGAATGGAATATGAATATACATCGGTCAATTATCAATAAACAATTATCAGGAGGAATTATCCTGTGGTGAAGTTACTTCACCACTTTATTTACTCATCCTGGTTTTCTTTAAAATGCTGAACATAATCCTGGAAAGTTCGTCGGCTTTGCCGAACATATCTTCAAATTCTTCGTAAGAAATGTAATCTGTAGCTTCAAAAAGCCTCAACCAAAATTTTTTCTCCAGACTTTCCTTATAAGCTATAGATACTTTTGAAGAGAAATCTGCAGTAGAAATCGCTCCATTAGCCTCAGCCACATTCGCACCAATAGAAGTTCCAGACCTCAAGAATTGCTTTGGCAAAACATATTCTTTTTCCTCTTTTATGATCTTCCTATACAACTTTACAGTTCTCACCGCAAAATCAAAAGATTTATCATCAAGCACACTTTCCCTTTTTTCCATAACTGAAGTTTTCTAAAAGTTAGCACTCAAAATTTACTTCTTTTTACAATAAGAAGAAATGGTAATTGATGATTGATCATTGATAATTGATCATTGAATCTTATTCGGATTTTGCTTCACAAACGCTGCCCAGCCGGTGTAGCTTTTCCCTACTTCTACCCTGCCCGAGTTATAGAAATGGCAGACTGCTGCGGCGAGTCCGTCTGTAGCATCCAGGTTCTTCGGTAGTGTTTTAAGGCCCAAGAGGCTTTGTAGCATTCCGGCCACCTGTTCTTTACTGGCATTTCCGTTTCCGGTAATGGCCATTTTTATCTTTTTTGGAGAGTATTCGGTCACCGGCACTTCCCGGCTCAAGCCGGCAGCCATGGCCACACCCTGTGCCCTGCCGAGCTTCAGCATTGACTGCACGTTCTTTCCAAAGAAAGGTGCTTCAATAGCGATCTCGTCGGGATTCCAGGTGTCAATAAGTTCTATGGTACGCTCAAAGATAAGCTTCAGCTTGATATAAGGGTCGTCATATTTTTGCAGCGAAAGTTCGTTGAGTTGAAGAAAAGACATCTTCTTGTTGACCACCTTGATAAGGCCAAAACCCATGATCGTGGTCCCGGGGTCAATGCCTAAAATGATTTTTTCGGTATTCAAAAGCTTCGTATTATTGCAGGAGAATCCCTAATTTTACAAGGTTTTTCATAAAAAAACTTTAGTCCTCCTCAAAAAAACCCATGCGGATCACCTCGCACAAAGCTAATCAATTCTTCTCACTAGTTCTCAAGATCCTGGTGGTTGCCGCGGCAGTTTATTTTATCTGGTATAAGATCACTGCAGATGAACAAATGAGCCTGGACCGGTTCCTCGAGATCCTCTTTAAATATCGGGTGTTCTCGCCCACAAATGTGATTATCCTATTGCTTTTCACCATTGCAAACTGGTATTTCGAGATCCTAAAATGGCAAACCTTGAGCAGCACGGTGAGAGAAAATTCGCTGAAACGGACTACCCGCGAAAGCCTTTCGTCCTTTACCGCTGCCATCTTTACTCCCAGCCGAATTGGAGAGTACGGTGCCAAATGCCTTTACTATTCCCGAACCGCCTGGAGAAAGATCGTTTTCCTTAACTTTTTGGGGAATATGGCCCAGCTTTTTGCCACCTATTTCTTCGGAATAGCCGGCCTGCTTTTCCTCATCACCACTCTCGACCTGCCCCTGCCGTTGTTTAATGCGGTCATCGTCGCGGCCCTTTTGTTCGGGCCGTTCCTGGTCTATTGGGTGATGAAAAAATTCAGGATACGCCTGAAGGGTTTTTCCATACAACGCCTGGAAGATTCCTACAGGAATGTTCCTAAAGAAGTGCGGCTGAAAACACTGCTTTACGCCAGCGCCAGGTTCCTGATCTTTACGCACCAGTTCTGGTTCTTACTTTTGGTGTTCAAGGTCGATGTCTCGTACCCGCTGTTGATCGCCGCGGTCTTTAGCACCTACATTCTCGCCTCGATCATTCCTACAATGATCATTTTTGATGCCCTCATCAAAGGCGGATTTGCCGTGTGGGTCTTCGGTTTTCTTAATGTTCCCGAAATCGTGGTGCTCACCGTAGTACTAACGGTATGGATCCTCAACTTTGGATTGCCCGGTCTCGCAGGCAGCTATTACGTGCTCAAGTACAAAAAAACCAAACACGCCACCCCATGATGAGTTTTGCCGGCCTCCTTGTTTTGCTTTACGTGGGGGTGCTGCTGTACCTGCTGTTCGGTTTTCATCAGCTCAAGAAAGACTTCGGAAAGAATATCCCTCCAAAAATGACATTTTCGGTGGTCATTCCGCTGCGGAATGAAGCTGAAAACCTTCCGAAGCTGTTCGCCTCTCTAAAAAAGCTCTACTATCCGCAGGAGTTCTTTGAGATCCTCCTGGTCAATGATGCTTCCGAAGATACTTCCGAAGCACTTTGCCGTGAATTTATTAAAGCTGAAAAAGGCCTCAACGTCAAACTGCTTCAAAATGACCGCAGATCGAACAGCCCGAAAAAAGATGCCATTGACACTGCTGTCCTGCGGGCCGAAAATGACTATATTATTACTACCGATGCAGACTGCGTGCTGCCTCAAAAGTGGCTGCAGGAATTCAACTCGCGGCTGGTGGCCACAGGAGCAAAACTGCTGGCCGGGCCGGTAATGACAGAGCATCAAGAGGGCTCAAAAATGTCATTTTTGGAACTCTTCCAGGAGATCGATTTCCTGAGCCTGCAAATGGCGACCATGGGCGGCTTTGGGGTTGGCCAGCCTTTTATGTGCAACGGCGCGAGCCTGTGCTATGAGAAAGCGGCTTTCCTGCAGTTACAGGGCTTTGAGGGAAACAATGGTATTTCCAGCGGCGATGATGTTTTCCTGCTGGAGAAGTTCAGGAAAAATGGGTTGAAAATCGATTTTTTGAAGAGCAAGGAAGCCGTAGTGCTTACAACAGCCCTACCAAATCTAAAAACGTTATTTCAGCAAAGGCAAAGGTGGGCCGGGAAAATGTCTGCCACAAATGGCATTTTTGGGAAACTTGTTGGAGTACTGGTCCTGTTGATGAACCTCATGATTGTCCTAGGCTTCTTCGCCTCGATCTTTAAACTTTTCCCGGGAGGAATATTTTTGTTCCTCTTCCTGCTAAAGTTCAATGTTGACTTTATTTTGATCTACAGCAGCGCGGGATTTTTTGACAATGAAAAAGTGCTGAAGAATTACTTCTGGTGCAGCGGCATCTATCCTTTCTTTAGCAGCTATGTGGCGATAAACTCACTTTTTGGAGGCTATTCCTGGAAGGGCAGGCATTTCAAAAAATAGATGCAGCACCAAATATTTTGTTATCTTTAATTTTGCTCAGGCTCCAAAAATGCAGAAAACAAGACTAATTCTTTTCGCGTTGCTACTGTGCTTCACCGTAAAAATGGCGGCGCAGCAAACCTATATCATCGAGGGAGATACCCTTGAGCTGCAACGCGAGGTAAAAGGGGAATTGAGCCTTTTCTGGAACCTTAGAGGAACAGATTACAGGTACTTCGTTCAAAAAAGCGACCGTATGATCGAGCTGAAGGACAGCCTCGTCAACGGGAAACTTCAATATAAAGAGCAGCTTTCCAGGCTGACATCAAATGCCGAGATCAAAACCCACGATGTTAAATTTCTCCTTTACAGCCTCAAGCATTTTGTGAATACTTATAACGCAATGGTGCAGGAGGACTACGAATACAATGAAGCCACAGCCAATATAAAACAACGATTGGGGCTATTTGTGGGGCTTTCCAACAACAAGTACACAGAGAATCCCGATAATATTATTGCCCCCATCGTAGGGCTGGAATATGAATTTTACGATCCTAACCTGGCGCCGCGACATTCGGCTTTTCTTCAGCTAAGGCAGTCATTCAAGCGGGAGGACTACAGGTACAGTGCAACCCAGCTTTCCATCAACTACAGGTTTAGAGCTTTGTACTTCAAGGGCTGGGACCTGCACCTGGATACCGAGCTGGCTACTTTCCTTTATTCCGAAGACAAGATCAAGGTTAGGAATGAGGCAGGCGAAGTAGTGGCGATAAAGGACGACAGCGGCTTCAGCTTTACCGCGCCATTCAGCTTCGGCATTGGCAGCGACATCAGGATCACAGAGAACAGCTTCATCAGCCTTGGCTATAATGACATTTTCTCAATTGTTTTGGACGGCAATGGTTCTTTCCCGCTGGACTTTACGGTAGGTTTAAAGTACAACCTGTAGCTATTCTGCTTTGATCACGATTGGCATTTTAAAAGTTGTCACCACGGGAATTCCGCGTTTGGTGGCGGGATAGATCCTGGGCAGAGAATCAACGCTTTCTTTAAGCCAGGTCCTAATTTCAGGAAGTTGGTCTACCGTCGTAGAATCTATTTGGGTGGAATCTATGGCAGGAATGCCTTTTTCGGAGATCTTCAGAAAAAGATATAAAGTATCATTGAGCTCGCGGGTCACCACAGGCTGCTTCTCTTCCAGGCGCGCGTAAAAATATTCGGCCACTTTATTTCCAAAGCAGGCCTTTGCAGCCTTTTCTTCCATGATCTCGCGACATTCTTTAAAGGCAGGATATTGATCTACCTCGTGCCAGTTGAGCTCACGGGTCTCTTCCTGCAGGATCTCTTCGGAAGTGATCTTTTTGGTCTCAAACCTGTCACAGGCAAGGAGGGAAAAAATAGAAATAACGAGTAAAAGTCTCTTCATGCAGATGCAACTGAGGGGTCCGGATCCAAAAATAGTGAAATTGGGACTAATCTCAAGAAGATGAAGCGGGTAAAAAAAGCCGGAGATTGTCCTCCGGCTTCAGTTTTCCTTTTATTATGGCCTTAAAGCCAAAGTTTAGTCATCTGTCTTTTTCTCCTCTTTTTCCTCTGGCACCATAAAACTAATGGGCAGGGAATACAATACAGCTACTTTTTCTCCGCGGTGCGTCGCCGGCTCCATCTTGGGCAAGGCAGCAACGACTCGTTCGGCTTCCTCTCCAAGCGCAGGGTTTGGCGCACGGGATTTTAAATTGGTAACCTCTCCTTCAGCAGAAATCTGGAACTGCACATAGATCCGATGCAGCCCGGTAAGTCCGAGTTCTTTTCCGAGGCCAGTGTTAAAATTTTTATTGACAAGTTCGCTGATGCGGCGGGACATACATTCCTTACGTTCGCTGTTCGTCTCGAGATCTTCGCAACCCGGGAAAACCGGAACCTCTTCCACGACAGCAAAAGGAATAGGCAGATTATCCTCAAGCTCTGACGCTTCGGCTTCCTTTATAGAAGGTGCCGATGGCGTGGCAGCAGCATTTGTTTCTTTCTGGCTCCCGCAGGCCACGTAGGTGAGCATGACTAGCATGAGCGGTACCAGGATGAGGTACTTGAATTTCGCAGTTGTCTTGGATCTAGATTTTTGTAACATAAGTATTCGTTTTTTGATGATTGAGTGATTGAAAAATTGATTGATGAATGATATATCCTTTGTGCCAAAGGCGGTATTCAACAGCTGTTGATAATAGGTCCTTTTTTCCACCTTTTTGACTACCCCGGCGTCTGCAATATATTCGTGCAGCACAGAGAGGCGCGATTGATAGATGTAGATCAGAGGATTGAACCAGAAGATGATCTTTTGAATCTCGAAGAAGAGCAGGTCCAGACTGTGCCTGTGTTTTACGTGCACCAGTTCATGAGAAAGGATATGTTCCACTTCTTCTTCGGAAAATTGATCACCTAAAAAGATAGTATTGAAGAAAGTGCAGGCAATATCAGAATTTGAAACCCTGATTATGCGGAAATCGTGATCTTCTGAAACAATAGGGTTCCTAAAAAGGCTTTTTAGGATACTGTATTTCTTCAGAAATAATAGAAATGAGATGAAAACTCCTGTTCCGTAGAGAAGCAAGCAGTAATTTGCTTCAGAAGCTACACCAAGGTTCTGCAGAGTGGTTACTGTACCTGAGGTTGAACCAATAAAAACTTCGGGAAGCATTACAATAGTTTCTGCAGGGACGGCCGATTGCAATTCCGGAAAATTCAGGAAGGGCAATAAAAGCCCCAGCACAGGCGTGATCAAAAGATAGGCGCGGTTATAGGCAAAAAAGGTCTCTTTCTTCAGCAGCAGCTCATAGACCAGCAAAAAGGCCAGCTGAAAAGCTATGGTCTGTAAAATGTAATTTTCCATCATTTTTCTTTTTTGTTGATCTCATTTAAAATGTCCTCCAGGTCTTTGGTGTCCATTTTGTTCTTCTTCATAAAAAAAGAAACCATGCTCCTAAAGGAGCCGCCAAAATAGCCTTCTACCAGTTTGTTCATGCTCTGGCTGGTGTAGGTTTCCTTATCTACCACAGGAAAATAGATGTAGCCTTTTCCCTTTTTGCGGTGGTCAACAAATTCCTTGCTTTCCAGGATCCTCACAATTGTAGAGACGGTGTTATATGCCGGTTTAGGCTCGGGCATCTCCTCGATGATCGCGGCCACATTGGCTTCTTTGAGGTTCCAGAGGATCTGCATGATTTCCTCTTCGGCTTTGGTCAACTGTTTCATTTTCTGAATATTTCTCCGGCTAATATATAAACTAAATATATAGTTTTAACTAATAGTTTAGTTAAATTTTTGTTCTGGGTTTTATATCTTGGACTAAAATATTATCATGGACGTTGTATTGGTACTTTTTGGAGGGCTGCTCATGCTGCTGGGTTTGGCGGGAAGTTTTTTACCGGTGCTGCCGGGAATACCCTTGAGCTGGTGCGGACTCCTGCTCCTGCACCTCACCTCTGCCCTGCCCATGAATTATACTTTTTTGGGCATAACTTTGCTCGTGACGATCATTATTTTTGCCTTACAATATGCCATCCCGGCGTTGGGGACAAAGTATCTTGGCGGCAGTCGCGCAGGAATGATAGGTGCAACCTTAGGATTAGTGATCGGAATTTTTGTACCCATTCCATTCGGAGTGATCATAGTGCCATTTGTAGGGGCTTTCCTGGGCGAGATCATCAATAAAGCCGATTCCAGAACTGCCTTACGCGCTGCTTCGGGTTCCTTCGTAGGACTGCTGGCTTCTACCTTTATGGAACTCGTGGTGACCTTTATTTTTCTCCTTCTTTATATTCTGAAGCTTTGGGAATTTAGAAGCCTGCTTTTTAGTTAAGCCATGTGCAGAATTTTTATATCTTAGACCGCTTCAACAACCACCGGCTTTCCCCGGCCGGTACTGTTTAGCCTACTTATGAACATGGACGTAGTTATTGTGGATGACGATGCAGTTGTACTATTCCTGCATAAGATCCTTATTCAAAAAACTTTCCATTCGGGCTGTTTGCACGATTTTGATAATGCCGAAGAAGCATTGCAATACATCCTGCATCGAACTGACAAAAATCAGCCGCTCCTGGTGCTGCTTGATATCAACATGCCGGGAATGACCGGCTGGCATTTCCTGGAAGAACTTCAGGAAAATGCTTTCGAAGAAAATATTCACGTCGTCATGGTGACCTCCTCTATCAACTACAGCGACAGGAAAAAAGCTGAACAGTTTCCCCTGGTCATGGATTTTCTTGAAAAACCGCTTTCCCGGCAGGCTTGTGCAAAACTCTACGAACAGCTCACCCGAAAGTCTTAGCCTCTTCTTCCATTTTTCTTAAAAATTTTCTTAATTCTGCAGTTAATATTCTAAAAACGCTGCCATTTAGGATTATTTTAAAAAAATCTGCTTTTTAAAGCCTTAAATTAAGCTGTAACCAATTAAAAAGTAGAATATGAAAAAGTTATTATTGACCACTACAGTTTTAACCCCATTAAGCTCCTTTGCCCAAATGCGGGATACAGCTTTCATACTGGAAGGGACTAACTTCTTTATATGTCTTGTTGCAGGAGTTTTGCTGGCCTTCGGTTTTCAACTGTTGTTGACGGCATTTTCTGTAGCCGGAGGGATCACCGCAGTGGGAAATATCAGGAAGAAAGGACATTCGCATTCCAGCAACTCACACAAAGACCACGATGACGACGATATGAATGTGGGTCAAAAAATTTCCACCGGGCTGGGTGCATGGACACTCATTACCACTTCTATCGCGCTGTTCTTTGCCAGTCTGCTGGCAGTAAAGCTCGGGCTCATAGGTGCTAACTTTATTGGCGCCACTCTGGGGCTGGTAATTTGGGCCACTTTCTTTATGGTGGTAACCTACCTGGAGATCAATATGGTTTCTACACTTATAGGAGGACTTGCCTCAACAGTCAAAAATAGCCTTTCCTCAGCCTCTTCGGTTTTTGCAAAATCTGAAGAAAGTGTTTCTAAAGATGTGGCTAAGACGCGTGCCAAAGAGGAAGCAAAGCAAATGAGAAAGCAGTTCGAAAAAATGTTCAGCACTCACGATGTAGACAAGAAAGTAGAGGATTATGTCAAAAAGCTGGAGCCTCAGCATGTAGATGTGAAGAACATCAAAAAACAGCTTAAAGACCTTATCACTGATCTTCAGGTGACCGAAAAAGCGGAATTTAATTATCCCGATACTGTCAAAAAGATGATCCTGGAAGAAGCCGATAAAAGTACGCTTTCCGAGGAAGATAAAAAGGCTGTAAAAGACCACGTGAACAGCCTAAAAGATATCGCGAAAAGTGATGCTTCTCCGCAGGAAAAAGCAAAATCGGGAATTGAAGACCTCACTCCGGCCGATCGTCAACAGATCGAAAAGTACCAGGAGGAGATCAAAAAAGCCCTTAAAAATACCGATAATCGAGAACTGCAGCCGGAACAGCTGGAGGCAGACCTTAAGCGTATATTGAATAATCCTAAAGATGCTACCCAGATCGCTAAGGCTAAGGCCAGTGCTATGGACCGGGATACCCTTGTAAAGCTTATGGCTTCTCAAAGCATGAGTGAAGAGCAGGCCAACAAGCGGGTAGACCAGGCAGAAAAAGTGCTCAATAAAGTAAGCTCTTTCTTCAGCAATGGTCAGGAAAAAGCGAAGGACACTGCAAATAAAGCAAAAGGTGACGTGCAGCATAAGAAGGAGGATATCATGGCTCGTGTAAAAGGTATTTTCTCCGGAAAAAGTGCCGCACTGGACCTGGAACAGGTTTATTATGACGTGACCAACATCTTTCAGGAATCAGCTGCAGGACCAGATCTAAAGTATAAACTGGAGCATTATGACAGAGCTCAGCTTACCGTGCTTATCACCAACAAAACATCTTTGAGCCGGGAAGAAGCCGAGCCTATTGCCGATAAGATCGTTACCGCGAGAGATACTGTAATCGAAAAGGCCAATGAAGTAGAGATGAAGGTGAACCAGAAAATGGCCGAAGCCAAGGATAAAGCGCTTATTGCAGCCGAAGAATCCCGAAAAGCAGCAGCGACTGCAGCCTGGTGGCTGGTAGCAACTGCAGTGGTTTCAGGAGTCGCATCGGCAGTTGGAGGTATGCTTGCTCTTGAAGGCTGGATCTTCTAAAATGGCAAAATTAAGGTCGATTCCGAAGAAGTCCGTCACCGGGTTTTCTTCGGAATTTTTAATAGGCTAACGATATGGCCTTACCTTAAGGTTAAGAGATCCAAAGGAATTTTATAATTCTAAAAGACCGCATTTTAGCGGTCTTTTTTTGTAATTTACTGAAACCCAAACAGCCATCGCAATTTTGCGGAATTAGCGCGGCAGCAGCAACTTTAGGCTTTCATTAGGAAAACTTTAGCACATAGAATGTTAAAAAACAGATAGTTTCTCTAATTTTGTTAGAACTAACAATTAAAAGCCACAAATTATGAAAAAGTTTATCTTATTATTCGCTTTACTATTCTCTGTAAGTTCTTCTTTCATCTCCTGCCGTGATCAGGAAGATAAGGGAGACCGAATAGAAGAAGCTACTGATGAGTTGGAAGAAAAAGGAGATGAGATCGAGGATGAATATGACGACATGGACGACGATATGGAAGAAGTCGGTGATGATGTGCAAGACGAGCTTGATGAGGACGGAATGTAGATTCTACCTCTAAATACGCTTTAAAACTGGAATCATGAAAAAGTACATTTTATTATTCGCTCTCCTGTTTTCTGTAAGTTCTTCTTTTATTTCCTGTCGCGAACCTGAAGAAAGGGACGTAGACGATATGGAAGTAACAGATGATATGGACGATATGGACGACGACATGGAAGATGTCGGTGATGAAATCGAAGATGAAGCCAACGATCTTGAAAACGAACTTGATGAAAATTAGTTCGTTAATCACTAAAAAACTGATATGAGAAAGTATTTTTTAATGAGTCTCTTTGCACTCTCGCTTTCCTCTTCATTTATCTCTTGCCGCGAAACAAAAGAAGCGGCAGATGAAACTGGAGATGCCATCGAGGAAGGAGTGGATGAGGTAGAAGAGAACACAGGAATTGGTGAAGAGGACGATCTCTAACCAACCAAGATTTAACCCAAGAGCGGCCTGAGAGATCAGGCCGCTTTTTTATTGTTTTAAAGTTTTGAATTCGCTTCTTAGCTCTTCCATAGACTGCTGCAGCTGTTTCATAAGAGCACTTTCTGATGGGGCGTCCAGGTTAAAGGTGAGTTTGGAGTTCACCTGCCATAGTTCCTGAACATCGTTCACGTTCACCTCGATTGGCAGGTATTCTTCGTTTAAGGAAATGAGCAGGATCTTGGAAGGATCTGGCAATTTCTGAAGCTTCTTCACAAGTACCGAATCATAGAGCACCACAACATATATCCTGTTGTTGCTCGCTTCTTCAATGGTAGACACTGCTTTTCCCAACACCCATTCCCCGGGCCTGAAGTTGGGCATCATACTATCACCTTCAATCTGGAATCCGCGGTGAGTAGCGTTGCGGTATTCCGGCAAAGGCATATCAAAAGCAGGCAGCTGCTGGTACCAGTCTACATCCTGTACGTTATGAGGATAACCTGCCGCCGCCTTCTGGCTCACCAGCACAATATTCTCGTTCTCGGCAGAATTCAGGCTGATCACTTTTGGACTCACATCTCCCTGGCTTACCTGCAGGAATTTTTGGTTGCTTTCGCCAAACAACCAAAGCGGATTGATCCCAAACTGCCTAAGCAGCTCTGCCACCACTTTCCCTGACAATTTGGTACGGCCGCGCTCGATATCGGCTGTAGAATTGTTGATGCCTAAAAGAGCGGCAAATTCGGCTTGAGTAAAGCTATGCTCTTCCCTCACCTGTTTAAACCGCTTTACGTCTATTGATTGATCTGTTCCCATACAACAAATATAACTTTTTTAGGAATTTTTCCGCATTTTTTCATGGAAATACTCCAACAAGGTATTTCCTGCTAATTATTTTCTCCGGATTTCTAATCATTCTATTCCCAGAACCCTTTAGGTACAGGTCTTAACAATTGTTTAGTAGGCCCTTAAATAAAAAAGGAGGCGATTTTTCCTATTTTAGAAGGAACATCATAAAAAGCAAAAATATGTCGCATAAAAGAGCCCATTCCCCCTCAAAAATGTCATTTTCGGGATGGAAAACCGTTCTTCTCAGGGTAAAAGACGAAATTGGCGAAAACAATGTTTCCATTGTCTCAGCCGGCGTTGCATTTTATGCTTTTCTCGCGGTGTTTCCGGCACTTGCCGCCCTTGTTTCTATCTACGGTTTGGCCATGGATCCGCAGAGTATCCAACACCAACTTTCACAGATTTCGGATATGATGCCGCAGCAGGCCTATAGCATTTTAAAAGACCAGCTGGAAGGACTTACCGAGACTTCCGGATCAGCTTTAGGCTGGAGCATGGCAGCGGGAATCCTTTTTTCCATCTGGAGTGCAAACAAGGGCACAAAATCCCTTTTTACAGGCGTAGACATTGCTTACGACACGGACAATGACCGCGGCTTTATAAAACAGAACGCCCTTACCCTGGCCTTCACCTTTGGAGCAATTATTCTGTTGATCATAAGTATGGCACTCATCGTAGCCTGGCCCGCCCTAATAAATCAAATTGGATTACCTGCAAGCGTAGAAACCCTCATTAGCTGGGGAAGATGGCTACTTTTAGCTCTTATTTTGGTCTGGTTTCTCGGCATGGTCTATAAATATGCCCCCTATAAACCTGCACCCGATTTTAGGTGGGTTCTTCCCGGTGCTTTAATTGCCACTTTCTTATGGCTCATCGCCTCCTGGGGCTTCTCTTTCTATGTAAGCAACTTCGGAAGCTATGGAGAGATGTATGGCTCTATCTCGGCAGTTGTTGTAATGCTGCTCTGGCTTTTTATAACGAGCTTCATTATACTGCTTGGTGCAGAAGTGAATTCGGAAATTGAGAAATATCTTCGGGGCCGGCCTCATGAAAAGAAACAGGACAAGAAGAGAAAGTTTGAGACGAGGCCGGAGAGGTAGGTGGTGATGTTAAGGAAATATTGCTTTAGAAGGTCACCCTGAACTTGTTTCAGGGTCATGCTCTTCTATGTACTGGAACATGAAAAAAGGTTACACTTATATCCTCTCCAACAAATCAAGGACTGTTCTCTATGTTGGTGTTACTGCTAATATTAAGCAACGTATTCTTGAATATAAAACTGGGAAAGGAGGTGTTTTTACAAAACAGGTACAGCTGCAATGATCTGGTGTATTTTGAAGAATTTTCAGATATCCGGCAGGCCATAGCAAGAGAGAAGCAACTAAAGAATTGGCACAGGGAGTGGAAATGGAACCTGATTAAATCTACTAATCCCGACCTTGAAGACCTGTCAATGAAGATATAGGTAGTAGAAAGCTGATGCTGAAACAAGTTCAGCATGACAGCGCTGAAACAAGTTCAGGACGTACATGATTGACTTAGAGAAGCTGAAACGAGTTCAGCTTGAGCCTGCGGCTCACTTCAACAACACCCCATTCCCATCCTCCCGCACATTTCCTTTCCCCTTCCACGCCACCTGTTTCACGAAGCGCGGATCGCCCTGAGTTTCCTGTCGTTCGATGCGGCGGATGGAAATACAAACATAACCCAACTCCTCCATCACCGTACCCTGACACAAATAGATGCCTTTGCTGCGCAGCGGATATTGCTCAGTAGCGCGGGGGAATTGTACAGTGTCAAAAATGTCTCCTGCAGGATCAAAAAAAGTTCCGAAGCACATATATTCCTTGTTCACAGTGGGCGTCCGTTTGGCAGTGATTAGATTTCCGTAGATCTCGATCTCTTTTCCAATATACTTTTTCA
>JBAVJB010000047.1:0-20180 GCA_049687495.1 Salinimicrobium sp. | reverse complement strand
TTATTATGGCGCAGCCTTTTTTGTCTCTTATGTACAACATCTGGAAGCCAGAGGGGACATCATAAAAAGTAGTACTCTCCTGGTATGGCCCGTCAGCATTGCCAATAGAATATTCATAATCTCCCGGATTCTCTACTTCCAGGTTTACAGAATTGCTGTTGGCGTTCACCTTTGGCTGAACAATGGAATAGGCTGTTAATTTTGGCGGAAGGTTGAGTTTAAGAGCTACGGGTGAAATATTATAACACTCGGGTTGGCCGGTCTGCCAGATCCTGGCATAAATTTCTGTTTCTGAAGTCTTGTAAACCGAAGCTAATTCCCCAATATCATTTTCGGCATCAGCAAAAGATGCATAATATTTCACCTGATGGTTTGAGCTGTTCAAGCCATTAAGCAGTGGAAGTTTTGCGCGGCTCAAATCAAAATTTTCGTCACCGGTAAGGTCCAGATCACAGGCTTCTATAGTATATTCAGGAAGGATGTCGGGTCCGGGCAGCACCCTGAGATCAAAATCCACTATTTCGTAACAGCCGGTAATATCGTTGACTACGCGGGCATAAATGGTTTTTGAAGGTTGGCTGCTGCTATAATCGGCTGTGATGGGATTAATATTGTCCACGGCATCGGCAAGATTTTCATGATAACTAATGCTGGTTGCAGATTGGGACGTGATCTCACTTTGGGTGCTAAAAAGGTCAAATTCCGCAGTGCCTCCCGCATTGCATTTTTCCAGGTCGGCCGGTTCCTCCACCTGCGGGCCTTCGGGAAAAGGAGTGGAGCCGCGGGTAGCGGTGCCGGTCCATTCCAGCTCAAAAGGGCTAAAACCAATGGGCCTGTCGATCACGATAAAGTAAGTTTCCCCCGGCAAAACATCAAGAGACTTCACGTAGCTGTTCCCGTTGGCGCCGGGGCCTTCACTGGTGTCGGTCTCAAAGTCTGACATTCCCGTGAAATTATTGGAAGTTCCTGCGGCTTTTGGATTTGTGGTTGAACATCTAATTGTATAGCCAAGGTCACCGCAAGTTGCGTTAGGGCCAAAGATGAAGAAGTCGTAGTCCACCTCAATATCAGCATTGACAGGCTTTAGGTCAAATCCTAAAGTTCCGGCCTTAGTGATCTCGATATAGAGCCAAAGACTATTGTGTTCCTCACTCGAGCAGGAGTTACCCTTAACTTCCTGCACCCCAATTCCATCGGCGTTACTCGCGATGGCACCATTTCCGCAGATCACAATAGCGCCGGAACAGTCATTTACCGACTGGGCCTTCAGATTAAAACTGAGCAGTATCAGGAGAAACAGAAAGATATGACGCTTAAGCATCCAAAAAAGCGGTTTTACAGGTCTCTTTTCTTAAGAAGAACATAGGAAAGCCACACAAAAATGGCGGTCCAAACAAGAACGATGAGCAGTTGATACCAGTGAATGCCGTAGTCTTTTGTAATTTCTGAACCCATTTGTGCGGCTGCAGCCTGTATGGCGCCAAGCCTTGTAAATGGTTCTTTAATTAGAATGCTCATGGATTCCAGCGGAAAGAACTGCGCGATATTTTCGGCAATGTCAGTTCCACGAAAAAGCTTGAATTCCATGATTCCGCGGGCGATGCTCTCGAGGATCCACCAGATGAAAAGAAAACCAAGGGCAAAGGCCGACCGCTTTACCAGCACACCCAGGAACATGCAGAATGCGAAAAATCCGGTGAGTTTGATGAAGTAGGCGAACAGGTATTCCATGTCTGAAAAGATGATGGAAACCTCGGTATAATCTGAAAATGACAGCCCAAGGATCATCGAAACGATGAACAGGAAAATGGTGCTCATAAGCGCGAACATGATCACCGTGAGGAATTTTGACATCACGAATTCCTTTTTGCTTAGCCCGTCGATGAGGTTTTGCTTCAAAGTACGGTTGGAATATTCGTTGGACATCATAGACACGATGACAATGGCCAGAAATAGCTTCAAGGTAGCTGCAATATAGCTATTGAAATGCCAGATGAAGGGGAAGTTAAAGATTCCCATATCGGCCACACGGCCTCTAAATTCCCCGATATTAAACTCTATGGAAGCAATAAGGGAAATGAAAGTTATAAGGATAAAATATGTGGTGATCAATACTTTGGCCGATCTGCTGTAGCGCAGCTTGTGGTATTCTATGTTGAGTAATCTTAACATTAGGCGGAGATTTGGTTGGTTAACTGCAGGAACTGTTCTTCAAGGCTTTCTTTCCTCTTCACGAGTTGAGAAAGCACAAGCCCTTTCTCAAAAAGAAAGGTGTTAAGAGTTTCCGGTTCCATAGGTTCGGTAAGGAAGGCGGTCAAAATTTCCCCTTTTTGAACCAGCTTCCCAAAGGAAGGGTGGTTCTCGAGCAGGGCGTAAAGCCTTTCGGGATCTGCGGCCTTTAGCTCAAAAAAGCCGAAGCTCGCGTTCATTTGATCTACCGGCCCGCTGTAGAGTTTCTCTCCTTTTCTAATGATCACGACGTGGGTGCAAACTTTTTCCACTTCGTCCAGCAGGTGAGAAGCCAGGAGAATTGTGGTTCCCATTGAAGCGATCTTCGTGATGATCTCCCTTATCTGGTGGATCCCTTGCGGATCAAGTCCATTTGTAGGTTCGTCTAAAATGAGAATTTCAGGGTCATTTAAAAGCGCAGAGGCAATGGCTAACCGCTGCTTCATCCCAAGCGAAAATGTGCGGAATTTACTGTCTTTCCTTTCCAGTAAGCCTACCAGTTCCAGCTTTTCTTCGATGTTGCTATCGGAAACATCTTTGATCTTGCAAACCAGTTTCAGGTTTTGTGCGGCCGTCATGTATGGGTAAAAATTGGGACGCTCGATGATAGCGCCTACCTTTTTTAAGGCTTCATGTGTGCTTTTGGTGCCGTCAAACCACTGGAAATCGCCGCTGGTCTTGTTGACCACGTTGAGCACGATTCCAAGAGTGGTTGATTTACCGCTCCCGTTGGGTCCTAAAATGCCATAAACATTGCCTTTTTCAATGCTGAAGGACAAGTCGTTTACAGCCGTAACCGGACCAAATTTTTTGGTAAGATGAGAAATTCGGAGGATTGAGTTCAAAATACTGCTTTTGTGTTCGACGCCTAAGTTAACGTTTTGTTACATGGCGATATCAAAAGAAGTCTTATTTTTGGGCTATGCAAGAAAAACTGATGTCCAAAAAGAAGCCGTCTTTTCCTGTAAGTGAACGGTTTCATCGGTACCTCGCCAAGTATAACAGAAATATCAAGATCCCTGTTTTTTATGAAGATCTGTTAAGGTTTTCGGGTTCTATTGTGGTCTATGATCAACATGAGGAAGACACCTATTGGGTGCGCTGTTATTACCCCGACCATGAAAGAAATGATATTGACAACAGTTTAAAGCAGGTATATACCATCCTGCATTCCGACGGGAGTGATGATTCGCTCGAGTACCTTAACGTGGATGCCGTGGACTATTGCACCTTCGGAAATTCGAAACCCTTCCGCATAAAGATCAGGAATGTGCTGAATGACAGTTTTACTTATTTCTACGTGAAACGGGCAGATGCTTCCCGTGTTTACGGGCTGGAATTTGAACATATACTTTCCCCGCACAGGATCAATTTTCTTGTCTACCGGGAAACCCTGATTGAAGAACACATTGCCGGAATCCCGGGAGATGTCTTCATCGACGACCATTTACCCGACTGTGACGAGAGGGCAAAAACGCAGATCGCCAAACAATTCGTGAAGTTCAACGAGCGTTGTACCATCAGGCTTTTAGGAGACATGAGGTCTTACAACTATGTCATCATTCCCACTCACGATTTTGACCACGTGGAGTACCAGATAAGGGCGATAGATTTTGACCAGCAGTGCTTTGAGGGTAATCTCAAGGTTTATCGTCCACAGTTCTTTAAGGAGAACTTCAAGATGGTACAGTTGGTGTCAAACAAACTGCAGGAATCTTCGATTGAGCAATACAGGAGGGAAGAGCGCTCTTTGCTGGCGAAAAGGATCATCAATGCCCAGAGCAGGTACAAAGAATTAATGCGTTGTATCCTCAACGACGAGATCTCCACTCCCGAAAATGTAAAAATACTTCGGAAGGACCTCTACGAGTTTTCAAATGACATGAAATTCAAAAGAGCTCGTTCAATGGGACAGATCCTAAGAACTGCTCTTGATTTTGTAAAGAGGAATTACGAGGATGTGAACATGAAAAGACTTGTTTGATTCAAGAATTAAAATTCAATATTCAAGTTTTGTTTCTACAAAATTAAGAAGCCTCAAAAATGTCATTTTTGAGGCTTCTTCGAATTTGATCTTGAATTTTAAATCCTAAAATCGGAATTGTCTAGCTTTTCTGCTCCTTGTTGAAGTATACAAGGTAGTAGTACATCTGTTTTTCCTCATCCCAACCTTTTTCTACAAATTTCTCGGCAGATTCGGGGTTGATGAAGTCCATTTTGATCTGGATGTTGGTGTCGAGATTGATCGTATTCTTTATCGATTTCCTTGCTGCCGTTACTGCGGTGTTTGAAATAGGGAAATTGGTGAGGTCTTCAATCTTGTATTTTGGCGCTTTTTCGGTCTTGTAGTTCTGGAATTCTGGAACAAGCGCAGGATTGTCAATGACAGAATTCAGGAATGCTGACTCCTCAAATTCGTCATTTTTGGCGAAGTAATCTACGCTTCGGTTCATGAACATCACCTCTTCTTTTTTATCTTCCGCAGGCAATACCACATCCTTAGCGAAGTTCTGGCAAAACTTCAGGTATTTTTTGGTATTGAAGTTCTCGTCGGCAAGTACATCCACACCTAAAAAGTTTTCCAGCCAATACTTAGTGTCATACTTGTTCGAGTCCACAGAAAGGATCTTGTAGCCTTCCTCTTTATTGCTGTTAAAGATCAAAGCTCCTTTGTCAAGCTTGTTAAGGTTGATCCCCTGCTGAATGATCATCTCCAAAATGCTTTCCTTCTCCTGGAACTGAAGGAAGTCATGTTTCAATTCAGATTTAAAAATGCCGATTGCATTGGTCTTTTCATTATCCAGCATCATGTTGTCAAAAAACACCACGTATACTTCGCCGCTCTTGATGTGCGGGTGAGCAGATTGCTCAAAAAGCAAAGTCGTGATCTTTTTTGACTGCTCGTGCACGTCTTTCGGATTTTCAAAGATCTTTGTCGCGATCTCGTACAAAGGGTTGAACTCTACATCAACTTCGTTTGAGAAATGAAAATAATTCTCCTCTTTTTCCCTGAAAGGCTTCAGGAAATACTCCTTAATAAGTGGAGTGATCTCATCGTTTAACTGAAAAGGTTGCGCAGAAAGAAAGATATTCTCATTTCGGCTTTTGTTACCCACCCTGTGGATGGAAAGTGATTCAATGTGAGCGTTATACAGGTTGATCATACAGCTGATATATTATTTATGGGTAAACCGCCTTGTCCCGGCCGGCCGGCAAGATATTAAAAAAGAAAAAATTGTTATTGCTAAAACCTGAAGATCAATTCCAGTTTTCGTCGAAAGAAAGGTCGTCGTAGTCGTCTACATCAAAATCCTCGTCCATGTCAAGTTCGGGATCTCCTTCTGCTTCAAATTCTTTCTCTGGTGCTGCCATTGGCAGTTGCCCATGAACGAACATCAGGTTAGGGTAATCCATTGCAGGATCGGGTTCCGCGATTTCAGCAAGTTCAACTAAAAAGGTCCACATGCTGAAGAAATCGTAAACGTAGATCAATTTTGTCTGGTCCTCATCCACCACGCCATCAAGTGTGGTTTCATTCATGAGCCTAATAGAGCTGCCGCCTTCTTCCATGTCAAACTGCGAGATCTCTTCGCCCTGGCTCCACTCATCATCGCTGATGTAAAAAGAAGCCATTTCGGTTCCGTCGAACCCAAAGGATTGTAAAATAACGTTATGCAGATCCTCCAGGGTATTGTCGGCCATAATTTCTATATCCCGGAACACATCTTCTTCCGCATCAAGTATCACTCTAAATCTGTATAGCATAGTTCAAAAAATTTGGAATGCAAAGATACGTTTTTGAATGAGAAATCAGTCCTATTTGCTAAATCTGTGAAGTGTAAAGGTCATTCCCGTGAGCAGGAAAAATGCACCAATCTGGTGAGCAACGCCCAACCACAGCGGCACCGCATAGATAAGTGTAAGCACTCCCAGGGTGAACTGTAGTACGACCAGTAGCAGCAACGAATTCACGCCGTTCTTTTGTGGTGCGGTAAGGGCAAAATTTCGGCTCCTGTACCAGATCCAAAGCACGATTCCCACAACTATATATGCGAGGTAACGGTGCACGAACTGCACGCCGCTTTTTCCTTCCACAAAATTCTTCCACACCGGGTTTTGTTCGATCCACACGGTCTCATGTATCCATTCGCCGCCGGCCATAGTAGGCCAGAAGTTGTGGATGAAGCCTGCATCAAGTCCGGCCACAAAAGCCCCGTAAATAATTTGCAGCAGTAGAAAGGCCATGCCTATTCTTATAGGCGTTCGCATTTTTTTATTTACTTCTTTGTTGCGGGGATAAAGAATATCCAGTGCGACCCAAAGCGTATAGGCAAAGGTGATAAAGGCGGTGATGAGGTGCAACGCCAGCCTGTAATGACTAACATCGGGCCGATCAACCAGTCCACTTTTCACCATGAACCAGCCAAAAAATCCCTGCAGCGCTCCCAGTGCCAGCAGAATGAGCGATTTCCTGATGGTAGGCTTGGTCAATTGTTTGGTAAAAAGGAAGTACAGGAAAGGAATAATGAAAACAATTCCAATAAGTCGGCCAATCAGCCTGTGCAGCCATTCCCAGAAATAGATACCCTTGAAATCTTCCAGGTTGAAATGATAATGAAGTTTTTGATATTCGGGATACTGCTTATAAAGCTCAAAAGCATCCTGCCATTCCTGTTCGGTGATGGGCGGAATGGTTCCTGTGATCAATTTGTAATCTGAAATGGATAAACCTGAATTCGTAAGGCGGGTAATGCCGCCGATGACGACCATGGTGAAGATCAAAAAGCAGCCGGTAAACAGCCAAACCACAACTTTTTTATTGTCTTTCATGACATTGGGGGATAAGGTTGTAAAAAAGGCCTTTTTGGCCCGTGATTATTTTGGTGACAATCCAATTTGTTTTCCTTTTTCCAGCATATATTGTTTTGCAGCCTCGTATTCGTTGGGGATTTCCCCCTCTAAAATGGCTTCCTTGATGGCATCTTTAATAACACCTATCTCTCTGGAAGGTTTCAGGCCAAAGGTCTGCATGATCTCCTCTCCAGAAACCGGAGGCTGAAAGTTCCTCACATGATCCCGCTCTTCGACCTCTTTGATCTTCTGCCTTACCAGTTTAAAATTGTTGTGGTATTTTCTAAACCTCTTTGGATTTTTGGTCGTAATGTCGGCTTCACAAAGCGTCATTAGGCCTTCGATGTCATTCCCGGCATCAAAGATCAACCGTCGTACAGCCGAATCTGTAACATCCTGGGCCAGCACAATAGGGCGGGAGCTCATCAATACCATCTTCTGTACGAACTTCATCTTTTCATTAAGCGGCATTCTAAGGCGCTTAAAAAGCCTGTACACCATTTTTGAACCTACGAATTCATGTCCGTGAAAGGTCCAGCCCAGCTTTTCATCAAAGCGTTTTGTGGGTGCCTTACCAATGTCGTGCAAGAGCGCAGCCCATCGCAGCCAGAGGTCACCGGTATTTTCTGAAATATTATCTACAACCTCCAGGGTGTGCCAAAAGTTGTCTTTGTGACGCTGTCCTTCTATCTCATCAATGCCTTCAAGGGCAGTAAGTTCAGGTAGAATGAGCTTCAAAAGCCCGGTCTTATGGAGTAGGGCAAAGCCTTCGGAAGGTTTATCTGAAAGCAGGATCTTGTTAAGTTCTTCCACGATCCTTTCCCTCGAAATGATCTTGATGCGCTTTTTGTTCTTCCTGATGGCCTCCAGCGATTCCTTCTCGATCTTGAAGTGCAGCTGCGCAGCAAACCTGATCGCTCGCAACATGCGCAAGGGATCATCGGAATAAGTCACGTCAGGATCCAGCGGTGTTTTAATGATCTGCTCCTTTAGGTCTTCTAACCCGTTAAAAGGATCAAGCAGTTCGCCAAAATTTGCTTCGTTCAGGCTTAGCGCTAAAGCATTTATGGTAAAGTCACGGCGGTTCTGGTCGTCTTCCAGGCTGCCGCTTTGAACTTCTGGGTTGCGGCTTTCTTCGGAATAGCTTTCTTTTCTCGCGCCAACAAATTCCACTTCCATATCATAAGCGCGAAGCATGGCGGTGCCGTAGTTCTTGAAGATCTGAACTTTTGGTTTATGCGGAAGCAGGTCTGAGACCTTTTGCGCCAGCTGAATGCCGCTGCCAACGGCCACCACGTCTATATCCTTATGTCTGCCGCGGTCCAGGATGTAATCTCTAACATAGCCTCCAATAACATAGCTTTCCAGCTGAAGTTCTTTTGCGGCAAGCGAAATGACTTTAAAAATATTGTTGGTTAATGCCTGTTTATAATTCACCGGGGATGCTTCTTTTTTTTGCCACGAATACACGAATAATTCTTTAGAACATTCGCCATTAGCAGACCTAACAGGTCTCCAGGACCTGTTAGGTCTAATATTATTTCCTAATTACCTCTACTTTTCCGTCGTTGCTCAGCTTGATAATAGCCGAGGGTTTAGAGGTCTTTTTTGACTGCTGCAAATTTACTACATAGTCTACTCCTTTTAAAATCTCTTCGCTAATTTCAGCAAAGGATTGTGGGGTAGCTTTACCGCTCAGGTTTGCCGAGGTAGAAACCAACGGGCGCTTCATTTTCCTGATGAGTTGCTCGCAAAATTTGTCCTTTGTGACCCTTATTCCCAAAGTATCATCGCTTCCCACAAGGTTTTCGGCCACTCGAATGGGCTGGTCATAAACAATAGTGGTGGGTTTTGAGGCATATTTTAAAATGTCATAGGCCACTTCTGGCACATCTTCAACATATTGATTCAGCATTTTAAAGTCAGATACCAGGCAAATTAGGGCCTTGGCCTCATTGCGTTTCTTTAGCGCATAGATGCGGTCGATAGCCTCGGCATTGGTGGCATCGCAGCCAATTCCCCACACGGTATCTGTAGGATAAAGAATAATTCCGCCTCTCTTGATCACTGTAAGCGCCTGGCTTAATTCCTCGTTATAATCCATTAAGTACTTTTTTATATTGGGCCAGGGTTTTTCCGGCCATTTGTTCCGAAGTAAACCTCTTTTCAAGATTTTTTCGGGAAATCTCGGCAAAGGTCGGGATTAACTGCGGATTTTTCATCAAAAACAGAATGTTTTCCGCAAGACCTTTGTGGTCGTAGGCGTCACAGAGCAAACCGTTTTTGTTGTGCTCAATGACTTCAGGAATACCGCCCACACGGGTGCTTACCACAGGAATTCCGTGGTAAAAAGATTCGTAGATGAACTGCGGAATGCCTTCAATTTCTGAAGTGAGCAGCGAGAGATTGAGCTGCGGGATAAGGTTCCAGGCTTCGGGCATAAAACCAAGGAAGCTGATGTGCTTTTCCAGCCCCAGCTGCCTCACATGCTCCTGCAGAGCGGCAGTCATTTTACTGAATTTCCCTACCTGTACAAAATGCAGATCGTTCAGCTTCTTTTTATTGACCAGCTCATCTACCGTTTTGATGAAGGTTTGCAGGTCTTTGGCCTCAATATGGTTGGCAATATTTCCAATTAAAAAAGCATCTTCAGAAAGCTGAAGCTTCTTCCGTAGGCAAAAATGGTATTTTTTGCACTTGTTGTCCATCCTGGTGCCGTGGTAGATCACCTCCAGCCGCTCGTGACCATTAAGGGTTTGTGCGCTTACCTGTTTAGTAACTTCAGAAACACACAGGATCTTTTTGATCTTAGGGTAGTTGTATTTGAACAGGGTCTGACGCCGCGTCCTTATGGGGAACGAGGTCTTTTTGCTCAGGATGAATTGTGGAAGCTCCACAAAATGATCGGCCATTACGGCGTGTGTTAAGGCAGTACTGTCGTGAATGTGGATGAGATCAAAATGGCTTTTTCGGCACAGGTTGGCCAGCTTCAGAAAAAACCTCGGGTCCAGCTTGTTGCTCATGGGAGCACTAAAGACCTGCATTTCTGCCGTCTGTAATCGTTCCTGCAGCACGCTGCCACGAACGCAAAAAACCGCATTTTCAACAGCCTCTTTCTTCTGAAGTTCAAAACACAGGTTTTCGAGATGGTTTTCACCACCACCCCAATTTCTTACTGCCGATAAATGAAGGATTTTCATAAGCTTTTTTTAGTTCTTTTCAGAGGCTATAACTGCGAAGGTATAATAAATATGTCCAAATTGAGGCAAGCGGAGATGAATGCCAAAACAGGTACTTAGACTTCTTTTTTTGGAAGTAATAAATCTTTGATAACCCAATCTTCATTCATCCTGAGGACGAAAAAATTTGTTTCACGGGCATTCCGCTAAATAATAACCATGGAATTCAATAGTGGTAAAAGCAGCCTCCTATAATTTGTCAAGTTTAAAGTTAATGCGAACTCAATAAGTTAACTTTGCTGAAAAGTTTCAGTTTTATGAACATTATCATAGATGAAAATTTTTCCTCTCATAGAAAGGAAATAATTCATGCTCTAAATAATTTTGAACAGAAAGGTCGAAAAATTAGTCCCGGAAAAAGAAATACTATAAAAGCCATTCCAATTGGTGGAAAGGAGCTAAATATTAAGGCCTTTAAAGTACCGAATATTGTAAACAAAATTGCCTACCGTTTCTTCAGAAAATCAAAGGCTGAAAGGTCATATAAATATGCTCATGAACTTTTGGAGAGAGGAATAAAAACACCGGCTCCCATTGCGTATGCTGAGGAAGTTACTGGCAAATTTTTTTTAAAGAGCTTTTACATAAGTGAACACCTGGATTTTGATCTCTCTTTTAGAGATTTGGATCTTAAAAAGGAAGGCCACGAAGATATCCTGCGTGCCTTTACCCGTTTCACTTTTGAATTACATGAAAAAAATATTGAGTTTTTAGATCACTCACCGGGCAACACCCTGATCAAGGTTAAAGAGATGGGCTATGACTTTTACCTGGTTGATCTTAATAGGATGAGTTTTAAAAAACTCAGTCGTACCGAAAGACTTCGGAATTTTGAACGCCTTTCAAGGGAAAAAAAGGTTTATGAGATTATGGCCGACGAATATGCCAAGCAAATAAAGGCAGCTCCTTCTGAAGTTTTCGATCAAATGTGGGAATACAATCAAAATTTCTTTGGGAATCGACACAAAAAGGAGATGTTGAAGAAAAAGCTTAGGCGTAAATAAATAGACCTGGAAAAGACAAAGTTCGACCCTTCAGAAAGATCTTAGTTTTTATTTAATCGTTTTTCTATCCACTTCAATATATAATCCAATATTTTATCGTTTGCCATATCCAAACTTTGAAATGTGATGAAAAGTTTACTCTGGGATTTTTTATATAATTTCAACTTTAACCTGGTCAACCATAGTTTTTTATACGATCGAAAGTATGTTAATTGTGAATCATTGCGATAGTGATAGGTGTTATTTTTAATTTCTAAATGCTCAGATAAGGAAGATATGAGAAATTGATTTTCATTTCTAAACCTGTGTTGAATGTTCTCTCTAAGTAGAGTATCCTTTTTAAAGAAGTTTGTAAGGGTTGACTTTCTCACACTAACCGGGGTGTGAAAACGTCGGACATACCTATTCATTAGAGCCAATTTGGCACTATTTTGCTGTAATTTCTTGAAACTGATTTTGTCCTTTTTTATTGGAATGCCCAGATAAGTCAAGATTTCACGGTAGGATTTTCTTAATGTTTTATTTTCATTAAAATGTTGCCATTCACCTCTTATAATTGGCTTTCCGTTAATAAAGAAATCATTTACCGATACTTCTTTCATTATAAAAGTATCATCATTAAAAATGATAAAGTGCTCAGACAAGTTGGGAATTCTGAATAACATAGATATAATAGAGCATGAGTTGAAGGTGGGTAGATATTCTTCAAATCCTCTAAAAATCGTTTTATGATCAACCAGTTCTAGGTTTTTACCATTATTTTGAGCTAATGATTTTAGGAAATCGAAGGATTCAGGCGACTGATTATCGGTTACCAAGAAAATATTTCTGATAAAAGGAGCAAACTTAATTATAGCTCTAATCGCAATGTCAATTTCTCCAATTGAATTGTACCGTTTGAGATGCTTCTCAGAAGAGAAATTAATTTTGGATTCAGAATAAAGATTAATTTTTTCCTGCCAATTTTTGTCGTTTCCATTCACCCAGGTTATAACGGCATCAACTTGAATATTTTCTTGAGGTTCTTTCATTAGCTTCTGAAGCGTTTTTTCTTCCTTCTGAACATCCTGTTCATCTTGCGTCTTCTTAAGATTGGAAGACGTCGTCTTTCAGGCACGCCATGCTCCTCGATATATTCTTCTACCGCTGTAACCATTCTTTCTGCAGACCTGCCGTCGTTGTACGGGTGGTAATTCCGAATGATCTTTTGGCGTTCTTCCTCAAAATTATCCTGTTCAAGATTGGCTTTTACTTTTTCTGAAAGTCCGCTGTAATCTCGGGAGTTGTCCCACAAAATGTTTTCTGAATTGTTCCTGAAGGTGATCACCGGTTTATCCAGCAACAGGAATTCGTAAACCACCGAAGATGTATCGCTGATCATGAGATCGGCCATCAGTAAAAACTTGACAATATTCGGCTCCTCCTCGACAATTATGTTAGACCTGTCCTTTGCCAGCTTCTTGTAGTTCTCGATAACATCGGGTGCCATGAGGTCGTGGAACTTGATGAGTACCAGGTAATCCTTGTTTTCTGAAAGTTTTTTTATCTGCGGTAAAAGATAAGGTGCCGAAGTAAGGGAAGGGGAGAAGGTAGGCGCGTAAAGTATCATTTTTGAAGCCTTATGCTCCTCAAACAGCTGCTCCTTTTCAGCATTATATTTATCAGCATCTTTTCCATAGATGTCCAATTTTGGCCAGCCGGTCTCCATCACCTCAAAATTGCGGTGCCTTCTCTTTAAGCGATTGAATTTCCGGGTGAAGAAAGGGCCTTGTGTTAGATAAAGGTCAAAATAGTGACGGATCTTGAAATGGCCTTTTTTCTCTCCTGCCAGGCCGTGAAAGATCTGGGTTTTTACGCCTCTCAGGTAATGCGGCACTTCGTTGCCGGGGCAGAGTATAGCGTCACTTTCAAATGCATTCAGCTTTTCCAGGTCAAGTGTGTAAGGTTCATTTTTGAAAGGAAAGCTTTCCCGCAGGTTTTCGGTCAAAAACCAGAGGTAATCGTAGTTCTTCTCTTTTAGCACCTGCATGATAGGTTCTAAAATTCCGAAGGCATACGGGTTTTGGCAAAAAAGGACAAATTTCATTTAGAACATTTTATTTGCGGCTTCAAGATCTTCTTCAAAATCCACTTCCATGCAACGAAAATCAGAAATATCTACAGCCTTTACTTTAAGCTCGTCCTGCTGTATGGCAGTTTCAATGCCTTTTTCAAAATAATCGTTATCATCACAGTTTTCAAGGTGCTTCAGCAACAAAGGCATATCTTTTTTTGCGATAAAGTTAATGCCTACTGCTTCTCCAAGACCGTTTTTCACCTGCTTGGAAAGCTTGTAAATATGCCCATTTTTGAGGGTGTATTTCACCTCTTCTTCGGCTACGCGCGAGGTGTTCACCGAAACAAAGGAGTTGCTGTCTTGGATTTCCGTGTTGAGTACAGAAAAAAGTTCGGCGTCAAAGATCACATCGCCGTTAAGCCACAGTACATCTTCATTCCTGTACTTTTTAAGCGCCTTGAGCAGACTTTTAGAAGTATTGGTCGCGTCAAAGAACTGGTTGTAAATATAGGTGAGATCTGGAAAACGCTCCATTATAAGATCTTTTTTGAAACCTACGACTATAGAAATATCGTGTACAGAAAAATGGGTGGAAAGGTTGTCGATTTGCCTCTCCATTATACTTTTTCCTCCTTTAAGGGGAGTAAGCGGTTTTGGGAAGGGATTTCCCAGGCGAGAACCTATTCCTGCCGCTAAAATGATGATTTTCATAGAGTTATTTTGTCTCCTGCATTTTAGAGTCGAATACTTCTTTTAAGAAGATATCCAGTTTGGCGAAGATAAGATTTGGCTGCAGTAATTCATAAAAAGCAGCCGATTTTTTCCTGATCTCCTTTTTTGAAAGCTGCTTTATTTCGGGTTTAAAGTCGCTGATGTGTACAGAAACATTTTGTTTGGCATCTTCATAAATGCTCCAGTTCTCCTTTTCGATCTGCGGCGAAAAAATGGAAAAAGTAGGTATTTCCATTGCTTTTGCTATATGGACGGCACCACCTTCGTTGCCAATGAAGGAATGGCAATTGGCACAACAGGCTATGTAATCTTCTAACTTCCTGTTGTAAAGTTCCGGGAAGATTCTGGATTGGGTGGAGGGAGAACATAAACTTACGATTTTCAGCGCTGCTTGCTCCTGACCAGGTAAATAATTAAGAAGGATTTGAGGCTCTTTTAGATGCTTTACAATAGCATCTAAAAGAAGAGCCATGTATGCAGACGGATAGCTCTTTTTTCTTGAGCTTCCTAAAATTCCGCACATAATGAGAGGTTGGTTAAGGTTGATTCCTCCTTTTCTTAATCGCTGTGCTGCTTTCTTTTTCTCATGTTTCTCAAGGTGAATTTTCGGCCGTAGATACGCAGGAAAATCCTCCTGAAACTCCTGCAAAAATTGCATGCGATTCTCTATTGCCCAACCGGCAAAAGAGCCAGGTGCTTTAATAGGATGAAAAGTGCGGGTATAAAAATGTCTTGTATATCTTTTTTCATAACTCAAGCGACATTCTGCTCCCGAATAAAAGGAGATCATTCCCGTACTTATTTTAGAATATACATCTATAACATTGGTGTATCCTTGTTTCTTTACTTTGTTGAGGAACTTAGCAAATTTGAACGGATTCAGGTTTAGTCCGGGATCATAGATAATGCACTCGTCAATGTGCGGATTATCTTGAACTACAGGTACAGTATGTGGCTGAATAAGGTAATGCAACTCGGCTTCGGGAAATTTCTTCCGAAGTGCCTCAAATAAGATTGAGGATGTAAGTACATCCCCAATCATTTTTTGTTGTATCACCAGTATTTTCATGCAGTAGTCCCAAAAATGGGAAATTTTGAGGTGCTTAAACCGCCACGTTGTATTCTCTCAACGCCTCGTTAAGAGAGGTTTTTTTGTTGGTGCTCTCTTTACGCTTTCCAATGATAAGGGCGCAAGGCACCTGGTATTCTCCCGCAGGGAATTTTTTGGTGTAGCTGCCGGGGATCACCACAGATCGCGCGGGAACGATTCCCTTCATCTCTTTAGGTTCGTCTCCTGTCACGTCAATGATCTTGGTGGAAGCAGTAAGTACAACATTGGCTCCAAGCACAGCCTCTTTTTCCACTTTTACGCCCTCAACAACAATACTTCTTGATCCAAGAAACGCATTGTCTTCAATGATCACCGGTGCTGCCTGTAGCGGCTCAAGTACCCCACCAATGCCTACGCCGCCACTAAGGTGAACGTTCTTTCCAATTTGCGCACAGCTACCAACAGTTGCCCAGGTATCTACCATTGTGCCTTCGTCAACATAAGCGCCAATGTTCACGTAACTCGGCATCAGGATAACTCCTGAGGAAATGTACGCACCATGTCTTGCAACCGCATTAGGCACTACTCGAATTCCTTTTTCCTTATAGCCCGACTTCAACGGAATCTTGTCGTGATACTCAAAAATTCCGGCTTCCAAAGTCTCCATCTTTTGGATAGGGAAGTAAAGCACCACGGCTTTTTTTACCCACTCGTTTACCTGCCAGCCATTTTCTGTTGGTTCGGCTACGCGTAATTTTCCTGCATCCAGCAGGTCGATCACTTCGCGAATGGCCTTTGTAGTTTCAGATTCTTTGAGGAGGTCCCGGTTATCCCAGGCCTTATTTATGGTGGTTTCTAATGCTGTCATCTCTAATTTTTACGCAAATATAAGGGCTTCAGGGCAATTTTGCCCCATTCCAATTTAAACCTATCTTTGCAGAAAACCTATGGCAAGGATCCTGGCACTTGATTTTGGCAGTAAGCGCACCGGTATCGCGGTGACCGATGAACTTCAGATCATCGCATCGGGTCTTACCACAGTGCCTTCAGCCGAACTCTTATCTTTTCTGGAGAAATATTTTTCTGAAGAAAATGTGGAGCTGGTACTGCTGGGGGAGCCTAAGCAAATGAACAATACCGCTTCAGAAAGTGAAGTGAGCATTCAGGAGTTTCTGAAGCAGTTTTCTGAAAAATTTCCGCAGATGAGACTGGAAAGGGTCGATGAAAGATTCACCTCAAAAATGGCTTTTCAAACCATGATCGACAGCGGACTCAAGAAAAAACAGCGAAAGAACAAAGCCCTGGTAGATGAGATTAGTGCGACGATCATCCTGCAAAGCTACCTTTACAGCAAATAAAGAGCTTGGCATTAGAATTGCAAATTTAGAAGAAAGACAGTTATACAAGAAAGAATGATTTTACCAATAGTAGCATACGGCGATCCCGTTTTAAAGAAAAAGGCCAAAGATATTCCCCAGGATTATCCCAAGTTGAAGGAGTTGATAGAGAATATGTGGGAAACCATGTACAATGCGTACGGAGTTGGACTTGCAGCGCCACAAATCGGTCTGCCAATAAGGCTTTTCATGATCGACGCTGCGCCTTTTGCCGAAGATGTGGAACTTTCCGAAGAAGAAAAAAAGGAATTAGCTGGTCTAAAAAAGGTGTTCATTAATCCTACGATACTTTCTGAAGAAGGGGATGAGTGGGCATTCAGCGAGGGCTGCCTGAGTATTCCCGATGTAAGGGAAGACGTTTTTCGCAAACCTGAAATTACCATAGAGTACTACGATGAGGATTTTAACAAGCACACCGAGACCTATAAAGGACTTGGCGCACGGGTGATCCAGCATGAATATGATCATATTGAGGGAATTTTGTTCACCGACAAATTAAGCAGTCTCAAGAAAAGACTGATTAAAAGCAAGTTGGCTAACATTTCTAAAGGAAAGATCAACGTAGATTACCGCATGCGCTTTCCTGCGATGAAAAAAGCCCGTTAATAAGTTTGATTTTTAGGGCTTACGTATGATATTTGCTAGCCAAAATTTAAGAAGACTATGAAATTAGATAAAGTGATGTCAATTTCCGGAAAACCCGGACTATATGAGTTGAAAGCCCAAACCCGGGGCGGATTTGTAGCTGAATCAATGTTAGACGGGAAAAAGATCTCTGTGAACCTGCGCCACAATGTGAGCCTGTTGAGCGAGATCGCCATTTACACTTACACCGAAGAAGTTCCGCTAAGAGATGTTTTCCAGAAGATCAAGGAGAAAGAAGACGGCGGGCAGGCCATAAGTCACAAGGAATCTAAAGCAAAGCTAGAAGAATACTTCAGCGAAGTGTTGCCCGATTATGATGAAGACAGGGTGTATTCCAGTGACATCAAAAAGATCGTCCAGTGGTACAATCTTTTAATAAGCAAAGGTTTTGATGATTTTACGAAATCTGACGAAAACACTTCCGACGAGGAAGAATAGGTAAAAATGACATTTTTGAACCGGCTGTAAAACATGGTTTTTCAGCCGGTTTTTTATTTGCTGAAGTTTCCAAAAAAGCTTCTTAACTTGGCTTTCAAATCTTACCGCATGAATTCAAGACAAGAACAACTCAAAGCCTTTGACCGGCTGTTGACCATAATGGATGAACTAAGGGAGCAGTGCCCGTGGGACCGCAAGCAGACGATGCAGTCGTTGCGCCACCTCACCATTGAAGAGACTTACGAACTTGGAGATGCCATTCTTGACAATGACCTGCAGGAGGTGAAGAAAGAATTGGGCGATCTTCTCTTGCACATTGTTTTCTATTCAAAAATAGGAAGCGAGACCAAAGACTTCGACATTGCCGATGTCGCCAACAGCATCTGTGAAAAACTCATTAGCCGTCATCCTCATATCTATAGCGATGTCAAAGTAGAAAATGAGGAAGATGTGAAGCGCAACTGGGAAAACCTGAAGCTAAAGGAGGGCAAAAAGAGCGTTTTAGAAGGGGTGCCAAATTCTCTGCCTGCACTTGTAAAAGCCAGCCGAATTCAGGATAAGGTTGCGGGCGTTGGTTTTGACTGGGAAGAGCCACAGCAGGTCTTTGAGAAGCTCAAGGAAGAGCTGGAAGAGCTGCAGCACGAGATGAAAGCCGAAAATCAGGATAAAATTGAAGCGGAATTTGGGGATGTGCTGTTCAGCATGATCAATTATGCAAGATTTCTAAAAGTGAATCCTGAGGATGCTTTGGAGCGAACAAATAAGAAGTTTATCACCCGATTCCAGTACCTGGAAGAAAAGGCAAAAGAGAACAATAAGAGCTTAAAAGATATGACGCTTGCCGAAATGGACGTGTTTTGGGAAGAGGCAAAAAAGCTTTAAAAATGCCATTTTTGAGACCTAATAAAAAACCCTTAGCCGCGGCTAAGGGTTTTTTATTTGAGTAAATCTTAGAACTAGTAAAGGGAATTAACCTTTTCCAGTTTTTCTTTCCAGATCTTAAGTTGATCCTTGTGGTTTTGTATGTTCTTACGCACCTCCTGCACCACAGGATTATCATCGGCTACGTGTGCAAAGAACTGCAGGTTGTTTTCCAGCTGCCTGATCTCTGCCTTGGTTTCTTCGATCTTTTTGGTAAGGAAGTAATGTTCGTTGTTGATCTTCCTGGTATCGTCTGAATCTTCCAAAGCCTGCACCTTGTTCTCATACTTCAGCATTTCAGACTGCTTTTTGTCCATGTCGAGCTTGTCAAAAGCATGATCTAAAGCCTTGTTGAACTTACCTTCAATGTAGCGTTTGCTGTGCGGCACCTTCCCAATGTTCTTCCATTCTTCAATAAAGTTCTTGATGGTAGGAAGATCGTTTTTTCTGTCGCCGGTGAGCTCAAGGTTTTTAAGTTTATCCAGCAGCTCTTTTTTCTTTTCAAAAGCCTCTGTCTCTTCTTTGTTCTCCTCACTTCGTGTCGCGTGCAGCCTATCGAAGTAGTGATTACAGGCAGCTTTGAATTTTTTCCAGATCTTGTCGCTGTCCTTACGCGGCACATGCCCTATTTTTTTCCAGTCGCTCTGGATCTTCTTCATGAGCGGCGTGGTCGCCTTGAAGTCTTCGCTGTCTTTATTGTCTTCGGCTAACTGTACGAGCTCCAGCTTTTTCTCAAGGTTTTCATACTGCTCTTTTTTCTGGTTCTTATAAAAAGCATTTTTGTTCCTGTTGAACGTGCGTACGGTTTCCTTGAATTTTTTCCAGGTCGCGTCGTTCACATTGCGCGGGACTTTTCCGGCTTTGAAGAATTGCTCTCTCAAGCCTTCCACTTCCTTGATCTTATCCTGCCATTGCTTGTGGGACTTGTAGTTCACATCGGCAATTTCTTTGATGTTGGCGATGATCTCCTCTTTTTTCCCGAGGTTCTTTTCAAACTGCTTCTCCAGCTGCTCAAAATACTCCTGCCGCTTGTCGTGGATCTTCTTCGTCGCATCGCTAAACTTTTGCCAGATGTCTTCCCTGAATTGTTTTTCAACAGGCCCCAGGTCTTCTTTCCACATCTTGTGCAGCATTTGCAGCTCTCTAAAGGCACGGTTGGTATCGGTTTCCTGGGTGAGCTCCTCGGCACGGCTAATGATCTTTAGCTTTTGCTCCAGGTTGTGCTTGAAATCAAGATCTCTAAACTCCCTGTTGAGGTGCAGAAAATCATAAAAATTCTCTACATGATGGTGATAGGTGTTCCAAACGGTGTTGTACTTGTCCCGCGGAATAGCGCCGGCAGTTTTCCACCTGTCCTGCAGGTCCTTGAAATGCTTATATGTAGTGTTGATGTTCTCTTCAACATCAATAAGTCCTTTTAATTCCTCAATGATCTCCAGTCGCTTTTCCAGGTTCTGGTTAAGATCCTGCTTAAGCTGTTGGTAATATTTGTTGCGTTTTTCCTTGTAATCAAAATACAGGGAATTAAAGCGCTTTTTGAGCGGAGTAGAGTAGTGGAAATCTATGATGTTCCCACCTTCGGCAAGAAATTCCTCTTTTTTCTCTTCTACTTCCTCA
>JBAVJB010000046.1:0-19591 GCA_049687495.1 Salinimicrobium sp. | reverse complement strand
CTCAACCCGGTCAAGACCCAGTTTTTTGCCCATCATTCCGTAGTAATAATTCCAGAAGATATTTTCATAAGAATTCAGCGCTTCTTCAAGTGGCTCTATGTCCTCAAAAAGCGGAGAAATGGCATTGGCGAGTTTGCCGAGGTTCCAGAAAGCCACCGATGCCTGATTGCCAAAGGCATACCTGCGGCCGGGAAGATCTGTAGTGTTGGGCGTGAAGTTGAGGTCGTAATTATCAACAAAAGAAAACGGGCCATAGTCAATGGTCTTGCCTAAAATCGACATATTATCTGTATTCATCACTCCGTGCACAAAGCCTACACGTTGCCATTCGGTCATCAGGAAGGCGGTGCTGTCCACTACTTTCTTATACCATTCTAAAATGCGGTTTTTTTCGGGTATTTCGGGGAAATAGCGATTGATCGTCCAATCCACCAGTTTTTTCAGCTGTTCTGTATCCCTTCTGGCGGCTAAGAGTTCAAAATTTCCGAAGCGCAAAAAGCTTTCAGAAACCCGCATCACAATGGCACCGGGTTCGTATGCGGCATTGCCGTCGTAGAACATGTCGCGGAGAACTTCTTCGCCCGTTCCAACAAGAGCAAGGGCGCGGGTGGTGGGGACGCTAAGATGGTGCATGGCTTCGCTCATCAAATATTCCCTTACCGAAGACCTTAGAACCGCGCGACCGTCTGCACGACGCGAATATGCCGTTGGGCCGGCACCTTTTAGTTGCAGCTCAAAAATGCCATTTTTGGAGCTCCATTCGCCCAAAGTTATGGCGCGGCCGTCGCCCAGTTGCCCGGCCCAGTTTCCAAACTGGTGGCCGGCATAACAGGCTGCATAAGGCTGCATGCTTTCTGTTATTTTATTTCCTGCAAGAATCCGGACCTCTTCTGCGGAAGGATAATCCATTTCTAAATTATCGGCCAGTTCATGCGACCACGCCAGCAGCTTTGGTGCAGCTACAGGAGTAGGAACGGCTTTGGCATAGAGCACACCCGGAGTTTGACGCGGAGTACGATCACCGCTGTCGTCTCCTTTGAACTTGTTTACAAAGTCATTTTTGAATTCTTTTTTGTCTAAGGCCGGCATATCGATGATTTCTGAAAAAATGGGCAAGTTTAATACCAAGATAGCCAAACATGACAAGATTGGTTTCAGGTTTGAGACATTTTGAGGATTTTAGATGCCCTGTTGCAATTTTGGCTTCGAAACCTATGCTCTTATTCCATGAAGTTCAAATTTGCGAAAGTGCTCCGTCAGATTTTTTTTTAGAAATTTAACAGCTGCTTAATGATTTGATGCTCTAAAAGTTAAACAAGAGATAAAATGTTTCCCGAACATGAACAACTAATGTATTTTTAAAAAAAACTCGAAAAAGATAATTACTATGACTTCCTATCAAAGCAGAAACCAAATCAGGACCGAACTGCAGCGAATGCTGCCATCTCAAATCAAAGAATGTAGGGAATGCGATGAACTACCATCCATCCTGCATGAACTCATAAAACACAATTTCCAGGCTTCTTTCGTTTGTTATGATAAGAAGAACAATACTATTGAAGTGGGAGTGGAAGAACAGGAAAACGAATATACTTACCCAAAAATCAATGTACATAAATTTGGACTTGATGAAGCAGTATCAAAGCTGAACAAGTCTTTTAGAAGTAGCGATCACGACCTGAAATTCTACGGGAGATTACTTGCAGGCGGCTCTGTGGGCAGAGTTGATGAAGTGGTTTTAGTGTAACCCTCTTTAATTTTAAGCTATCTAAAAAGCCTTTTAAATCTTTAAAAGGCTTTTTTTATGCCCATTTTTGAAGGATTTGGAGCTGCTCATTTTTATCTTTGACGTTCACTAAAATTCAGTTCATGTCTCTCCACTCCTTTGTAGTTTCTCAAACTCAACTTCCGGAAAAAGCTGTTGCCAATACGCTGCAGTTGCTCAGCGAGGATGCCAGTATTCCATTTATTGCCAGGTATCGCAAAGAAATGACCGGCAATTTGGATGAGGTGGAAATCGAGAAAGTTTCCAGGGCTAAAAGTGAATTTGAAGAGCTGGAGAAACGGAAAAAGGCTGTTCTAAAAGCCATTTCTGAACAGGAAGCCTTGACGCCCGAACTGGAAGACAAGATCAAGGCCGCCGACAATCTTACCGCGCTTGAAGATCTTTATTTGCCTTTTAAGAAAAAGAGGAAAACCAAAGCCGATACCGCCCGGGAGCTGGGCCTTGAACCCCTGGCGAAGATCATTATGGCCCAAAACACTCCTCATCTGGAAAGAGCTGCGGAAAGATTTGTGACTAAAGAAGTAGCTTCGGTAGAAGAGGCTATTTCCGGGGCACAGGACATTGCTGCGGAATGGATCAACGAAAATCAGGCAGTAAGGAACAAGATCAGGAGGCTGTACAAATTGAGAGGAACTGTCAGTTCTTCAGTAATAAAGAAAAAAGCTGAAGAGGAAGCAGCTCAAAAGTACAGGATCTATTTTGACTGGGAGGAAAACATTCGGAACATTGCTTCTCACCGGCTATTGGCAATGCTTCGCGCACAAAACGAGGGTTTTATTAGGGTGAAGGCCGAAGCGGATCTTGAAAAGGCGTATGAACTTACTACCGGGTATATTTTAAAGGATAATGCCGGGTCAACCCTTCAATGCGTCGAGGAGACCATAAAGGATGCTTTAAAAAGATTGTTGCTTCCGGCCCTTTCCAATGAAGCTCTTTCTGCGGCAAAAGAAAAAGCAGACGAAAAAGCGATCAAGGTGTTTGCTGATAACCTGCGGCAACTGCTGCTGGCGCCTCCTTTGGGCTCTAAAAAGATCCTGGCCCTGGATCCCGGGTTCAAATCGGGTTGTAAACTGGTTTGCCTGGATGAAAAAGGAGATCTGCAGCATAACGAGACCATCTTTCCGCATCCGCCGCAGAAGGAGATCTCTATGGCCTCAAAAAAGGTAAAATCGCTGGTCAATGCCTATAATATTGAAGCAATAGCCATTGGGAACGGTACCGCTTCCAGGGAAACGGAATTTTTTGTAAAAAAAATCCCCTTTGACAAGGACGTGCAGGTGTTTGTGGTGAATGAGGCCGGGGCATCGGTTTATTCAGCTTCTAAGGCGGCACGCGATGAATTTCCTAATTATGATGTGACTGTTCGTGGGGCGGTTTCTATCGGGCGGCGACTGCAGGATCCTTTGGCCGAACTGGTAAAGATCGATCCCAAATCTATCGGGGTGGGGCAGTACCAGCATGATGTAGATCAAACGAAGCTAAAAGCCGAGCTTGATCGCGTAGTGGAAAGCTGTGTGAACAAGATTGGAGTGAATGTAAATACCGCCAGCAAAGCCTTGTTGAGCTATGTTTCAGGAATTGGCCCTGCTCTGGCGGAAAATATTGTTACCTATAGAAGCGAAAATGGCAATTTTAGTTCAAGAAAAGAACTGCTGAAGGTACCTCGATTAGGCGCAAAAGCTTTTGAACAGGCTGCAGGGTTTTTGAGGATTCCCGATGCTGAAAATCCTTTAGACAATTCGGCTGTGCATCCCGAGAGTTATGGGGCGGTCGAAAAAATGGCGAAAGACCTGCAGGTTGATCTAAAAGAGTTGATAGCCAATAAAGAACTGTTGAAAAAAATTGAGCTGAAAAATTACATTTCTGAGACTGCAGGACTACCTACGCTTAAGGACATTATTTCTGAACTTGAAAAACCCGGTGTGGATCCCCGGAAATCGGCCAAGGTATTTGAGTTCGATCCTAAGGTAAAGAGTATATCAGATCTTAAAACCGGAATGAAATTGCCGGGAATAGTGAATAACATCACCAACTTCGGGTGTTTTGTAGACATCGGCATCAAAGAAAGCGGACTCGTTCACATCTCCAAGCTCAAGAATGAGTTTGTGAACGACGTGAATTCGGTAGTTAAACTACATCAACACGTGCAGGTGACGGTGCTGGAGGTGGATGAGCAACGAAAGAGAATACAGCTGTCGATGGTGGACTGATCGAAGTTAGAATTTAGAGGTACGAAGGTAGAAGTGGTGATCAGTGGTCAGTATTCAGTCGCAAGTAAATTTCAGAAAAAAATCAGGTAACCGGCCATGGCAACGGCCGATAACTAAAGAGCCAACCAGCTAATAGATTTAACTCTGAACTTTTAACTCTTCGGAAATATCTTCCATAATCATCTTTGCATGCACCCGTGAGTTCTCAATAAACCATTTATGCGTTTCCATTCCGCCGCAGATGACGCCGGCCAGGTAGATGCCGGGAACATTGGTTTCCATAGTGTCCTCATCGTAAGCCGGTATTTTCCTGCCGTCTTCCGAAAGCTTAATGCCTATGCTCTTCAAAAACTCGAAATTCGGGCGATAACCGGTAAGCAGTAGCACGAAATCATTTTCAATAGTTTGATCTCCTTCTTTGGAAGAAACGACAACTTCATTCTCCTTTATTTCTTTAATCTCAGCATTAAAAACAGCGCGGATGCTGCCTTCGTCGATCCTGTTATCGATATCGGGCTTTACCCAATATTTCACACGTTCTCCAATTGCCGGACCGCGAACGACCATGGTTACATCTCCGCCTTTGCGGTATATCTCTAAGGCTGCGTCTACGGCCGAGTTGCTGGCGCCAACTACAATGGTCTTTTGCGTGGCATAAAAATGCGGGTCGCCATAATAATGTGCCACCTTTGGCAGGTCTTCTCCGGGGATGTCCAGGTAATTCGGGATGTCATAAAAACCGGTGGCAATAATGACATTTTTGGAGGTATAGCTCCTCTTATTAGTCTCCACCTGGTGCAGTCCCTCTTCGGAAGAATCGACTTTTTTTACCTCTTCAAAAAGATGAATATTGAGGTGGTTTGAAGTAGCGATCCTTCGGTAGTATTCAAGCGCCTCCTGTTTTCCGGGTTTCGGTTTATTGCTGATAAAGGGAATATCATCGATCTCCAGCTTTTCCGAGGTGGAGAAAAAGGTCATATTGGTGGGATAGTTGTATAACGAGTTCACCAAACAGCCTTTTTCGATGATCACATAGGAAAGGCCTTTCTTCTTTGCTTCGAGTCCGCAGGCAAGGCCTATTGGGCCGCCACCTACTATGAGGACGTCGTATATATTTTCTGAACTATGAATTGGCAAGTTGCTTTAGGTTTTTAATGGTTTGGGTGGGATCTTCAGATTTGAAAACAAAACTTCCGGCTACCAGGGCATCTGCTCCTGCTTCTACAAGGGCAGCAGCGTTCTTATCAGTCACTCCGCCGTCAACCTCGATCATAGTAGAAGCGCCGTTCTCTTTGATGATCTGTTTTAGTTGGCGCACCTTTTTGTAGGTGTTTTCAATAAAGCTTTGGCCCCCGAATCCGGGATTCACGCTCATGACCAAAACCAGGTCAATGTCGTTGATCACATCTTTCAACAGCTCAACATTGGTGTGCGGATTAATTGCCACTCCGGCTTTCATGCCCTCGGCTTTGATGGCCTGTAGTGTTCTGTGAAGATGAGTACAGGCTTCGTAATGTACCGTGAGAATGTCTGAACCCAATTCGGCAAATGTTTTTATATATCGATCGGGGTCAACGATCATAAGGTGCACATCGAGCGTCTTTTTAGCATGTTTTGCAATCGTAGCAAGTACAGGCATTCCATAGGAAATATTAGGGACAAAAACTCCATCCATGATGTCTATGTGGAACCAGTCGGCTTCACTTTTATTGATCATTTCAAGGTCTCGTTGCAGGTTTCCAAAATCGGCTGCAAGTACAGAGGGGGCGATGATTTTTGAGCTCATATGCTGTGGGTCGTGTGTTTCGTGTAAAAATAACAAGAATTCTGCAAGTGCGGGCTCAAACCTTCAGTTTTAGCGTTTCCGTAAGATTTTCAGAAATGAAAAATTGTACCTTTAGAAGGATAGCTAATCAAAAAGTCCGAAAATGGAAGTAAAAGAAGACAGTAGTAAAAAGAATTACGGCAGGATGGGCTGCTTTATAGCAGTCATCGTATTCATCATAATTCTCATACTATTCTTTACCGGAATCATCAATTTTCCGTGGAATAAATAGCCCCTTTTCAGGAGAAATTCTTCAGAATATATTTTACTGATTGTTGGATCTCCGGATCCAGCTTTTTTACCTGTGATGCGTAAAGTTCAAGATCTTTAGGGGAATAAGTGGTGTCCAGGCTAAGGAACTGATCCTGGTAAGTTTTAAAACCGGGTGTTGAAATGGCCTTTTTGAAGATGGTAATGAGATCGTAATGCCTGTTATCCTGCTTAATTTTTTCAAATAGCTTCAAAACAGCCATTTCTTCCCCTTCTAAGACCTGGAAAAAATTTCCGTTCGAGTAAAGCAGAATTCCTGTAATGCCTTCTTTATTATTATCGCGGCTGCTTTGCTCAAGAATCTCTTTTATTGCTTCTTCGGAAACGCTTGATCTTACCGTGCTGACATAGCACAATGCATACTTCATAATCTTGAGTTATAAAACAGCTAAAATAGGAATTTTAGAAGAGGTTCTAAAAATGCCATTTTCGATGCCTTATAAAAAAGGTGAACCCGGAGTAATCAGCTCCGGGTTCTTCATCAATCAATCAAAAAACGAACAGTTCTTTAAAACTGTTAGTCATCTTCAATAGGAGTTATCCTAAGTATGTCTTTAAGATCTTGCTTCGGGAGGTGTGTTTCAACCTTCTGATAGCTTTTTCTTTGATCTGTCTTACTCTTTCTCTTGTTAGATCAAAAGTCTCGCCAATTTCTTCCAGGGTCATTGGGTGCTGGTCTCCAAGGCCAAAATAAAGGCGGATAACATCTGCCTCACGCGGAGTCAAAGTTTCAAGCGCACGCTCGATCTCGGTTCTCAAAGATTCATGAAGCAGCTCTTTATCGGGGTTTGGAGATTCTCCAGAACGAAGTACATCGTAAAGGTTAGAGTCTTCTCCTTCCACCAACGGCGCATCCATAGATACGTGACGGCCCGAGTTCTTCATCGATTCCTTTACATCATTGATGGTCATATCAAGCTCTTTCGCGATCTCTTCGGCACTTGGCGGACGCTCATGTGACTGTTCTAGAAAGGCAAAAGTCTTGTTGATCTTGTTGATCGAACCAATCTTGTTCAACGGCAAACGTACGATACGAGATTGCTCGGCCAGAGCCTGAAGAATAGACTGGCGAATCCACCAAACAGCATAAGAAATGAATTTGAAACCGCGGGTTTCATCAAAACGTTTGGCAGCTTTTATTAATCCTAAATTTCCTTCGTTTATAAGGTCGGGAAGGGTTAATCCCTGGTTTTGATATTGTTTTGCTACAGAAACCACAAAACGAAGGTTCGCTTTTGTAAGTTTCTCCAAAGCGCGGTCATCACCCGCTTTAATTCGTTGAGCTAATTCCACCTCTTCATCAGCAGTAATCAGGTCTACCTTACCAATTTCTTGCAAATACTTATCCAGCGAAGCAGTTTCACGGTTTGTTACCTGCTTCGTAATCTTAAGTTGTCTCATCTAGCGTCTCCTTGGATTTTAATTATGAATAACTCTTGTAGTTAGTTATACGTAAAGAGGTCTGGAAATGTTACAAGAAATAAAGATAAAAAATTAATTTTTACCTTTTTAATAAATTTGAGTAAAATTATTCTTACAACAAGACCGGAATTACGTGTTTAATAACCTCATTATCAGATGCAAAAAGCATTCCAGAGCAGATTTGCCGGATACCTTTCAAAAATGGCATTTTAGGAGCGCTTTCTTTTCGAGCCTCTCTTTTTTTGCCATATCACAAATCCCGAAACCGAGAGAAAAGGCCCCGTGAGGCCTACAAGACAATAAAGGATCTTAGTAAACCCACCGCCGTACTGCCCAAAGTGTAAAGGGATCAACATGCTGTCAAGCTTTGTTACCCAACCGGCTTCGCTGATCTTTTGATTGTTAACTATTTCTGCGGAAGCAGCGTCTGCCTCGAAATAGTTGAAGAATTCGGAATAGACAGGCAGATCGTCATCATACATTCCGTAAACTCTCAAAGGAGCTCCGTTTTTCAGCGGAAGGCGGATGTAAGTAGGGCTGAAATTGGGATGCCTTTTTCCTATTTCCTGAAGAATTTCTTCTGCGGAAGCTGTTACAAGAGGAGTCTGCGGGGCAGCCGGCGGATTGAGGCCCGATCTTACCACCGCAAAGGCGAGGAAAATCCCCGTGCCTACCAGCAGCAGATTGAAGATAAGAGCCCAAACCCCAATGGTTCGGTGTAACGAAGAATAAAAGCTGCGGGTGTTCTTCCGAAGTATAGAAGTCCTGAAAAAGAGGGTTTTTAGGATGGATCTTCTGTAAAGGTAAATTCCGCTGAGCAAAGAGATCAAAAATAGAATTCCGACGATAAAAACGATGATCCTTCCCAACGGCCCGGCCTGTAGCGAGTAATGGAACTTCAACAGCCAGCGTGTGAAGGTGGTGAGCTCGTCGATCTCCTTTATGATTTCACCTGAAACAGGATCTACGAAGACAAAACGGCGTGCAGTAGGCTTCCGAAGGTTAAAAATTAATGCTTCTCCTTTCTCAAAATGGATGAGCCTGGTATCCCAGTAGGGATAGGTTTTTTGGATGCTTTGAATGCCTTTGTCAATGTTGAGTTCGTTTGAATCTTTAACATCTATGTATTGCTGCCATTGTATGTCTTCTATGTCGTGCTGAAAAACGAGTACAGCTCCAGATATCCCCATTAAAATGAGGAATAACCCGGCAATTAGGCCGGAAATGGAGTGAAAAGAAAGAATCTGTCTATTGTTCATCGCTTAAAAACAAAGGCTGTCAAAAATGGCATTTTTGACAGCCTTTAGAAGATATTTTTTAAAGTGCTACGCTAAGAGATAGCCTTAATCTTGCGCCATTGCCTTTGATGTAATTATCGGCCCTGGCGTCCCACTGAGAAATAGGAAGATAATAATCCTTGTTCAACAGGTTCTCTATTCCAAGTCCCAACCTGGTTTCGGGAGTGAGGAAGTAGTTGGCCGAAAAGTTGAAGAGGCTAAAATCTTCTACAGGACCCTGTCCATAGGTGTAAGAACCGTCTGTTTTAGGATCAAATCTTTCCCTGTTGCCGCTGTACAGGTGAGAAAGTCTTAGGTTTAACTGGTCATAGATATTGTAACTAAGATAAGTTACCGTCTTCAAAGGCGGAATTCGGTCTCCATTCATCCAGGTGTTGTATTCGCCATTATCCCCGGAATCCAATTTACCTTCGGTATAAGAAACCGAGCTTCCGAAATTCAAGTTATTTGTCAATTTAGTGTCTACAGCAAGCTCAAAACCATAGACTCTTTCCGGTTGGCGGGCGATCTGGAAAATTCCGTTGACTTCCTTATAGGTTGCGCCCAGATTTGAGGTGCTGATGAAGTAGGCTCCGCTAATGCTGGTTTTTCCGAAGTAGCTGTTGAAACCTGCTTCATAATTGTTGGCAATAACAGCTTCCGAAGAAATATTACCGACAGTATTTTCAGTAGCACTTCTAAGGGTTCTTCCCAAATCGGCAATGGAGAAACTTTGAGAGAAGCTTGCAAACGGCTTGAACTGTGACCATTTGTTGTATCGAATTCCCACATTAAAAGTTGTAGCGTCATATTTAAGTTCGCCGCCCGCTACATCCACATTGCCCTGCGGAGTACCGCCGTAAGGATAGATATAGATGGTAGAATAATCGGGAATATCAATATTGATGTTCTCCAGCCTAATTCCTGCCTTAAGCACGAAATCTTTGTAGAGCGTTTTAAGCTGCGCATAAGGCGCGAAGTTGGTCATATCTATTTGGGGCACCCAAATGCGGCCGTCTACCAGACTTTGGGATGTAAGATCGTTAAGAATGTCAACGCCGTAAAGGATATCCCCACTAAAATCGGCGCCTAGGGTATAAGGAGTTTTAAAATTCAGTCTTACTCCCTGCTTGGAAGATTCGATCATTGACTGGCCGCCTTCATAGCCGGTTTCCACATTGTAGAAGAAAGGGGAGAAGGAATAAACAGTCTGGAACTCCTGGAAATAAAGGTTCAGATCGACATCTGTATCTCCAATTAGGTCGTAGGCGTTGTAGGTCAACTGCCCGTTGTGATTATAGCGAGTTCCCTGGTCTACACCCAAAACTTCACCAATCACTCCAATTGCCGGGCGTTCTCCATAAACGCCATCCTGAGTAATATAATCTGTATCCTGATTGCTGCTGAAGTAATTGTACATGAACTCAAGAGAGTGGTCTGCATTAAAGTTGTAGTTCAACTTCGCAAAAAGGTTGTATTGATCTGTTTCTCCAAGACCGTATGAAGGAGAAATGATCTCTGCGTTCGCATCTTTAAAAAGATCGGTTTGTTTAAAGCTGGCATTAGCAACATATCCAAGATTGCCAATACGGCCGGAAAATGTTTGAGAAAGTTTGGAGCTAAGTGTGTGATCTGTATCAACTAAAGAAATTCCTGAGCTAAGTTCTGTAATGCTTTCCAGTTCTTTTGAGGCTCTTGGTTTTTTGGTGATGTAGTTGATGATCCCGCCATCTGCACCGTTCCCGTAAATGGCAGTCGCGCCTTTGATGATCTCAATCCTTTCAATCACGTTAGGATCAATGGTGTTGATATCACGGCTTCCGTTCCTTAAGGGAGTTGACTGCGGAATCCCATCGATAAGTACGAGCATTTTTCTTCCTCTTAAGGTTTGGCCTGTGTTACTGGTTTGGCTGGTACTCATGGCCAGTCCTGAAACTTCGTTCATAAGATCGGCCAGGGAGTTGCTGGTAAGATTGAGTTTTTCGATCTCCCTTGCGCTTAACACAGACACAGAAGAAGGCACTTCATCAAGGGTTTCAACCCTTCGGTTGGTGGTGATCACAACTTCATCAAGCGAACGCAACTCTTCTTCCATGCTGATGGTAAGCTGTTTTCGCTCTCCTGCAGTAAGGCTGAATTTTTTTGTTTGTGTGTCAAAGCCTGTGGAGGAAACAATAATGGTATAATCTCCGGCTTTTAGGTCGGAGAAAGAAAAGGAGCCGTCGGTTCCTGTTTGGACAGAAAGCGCCGAATTAAGAAACCTTACGGTTGCAAAAGGAATTGGTTCATTTTGTGGATCGGTCACTTTTCCTGAAACCGCGGCATTTTGTGCTGTCGCAGAAAAGCTGAAGACCGTAAGTAGGGAAAGTAAAAATAGTCTCATGACTTGTGATATATTTATTTAGATTCATTAAAAACAGTGGCAAATGTAGAATCATTCTAAATAAAAACAAGTGATTGTAGACAGGTTTTTATAACAAATTTTCAAGATGCTGAAAATCAGAAAAATAAAAACGCCCTATAAAAACAGGGCGTTGTAAAAAAAATTATAAAGGACTTTAATTAGTCTCTGTTCTCGCGGTTTCCACGATCTCTGTTTCCTCTTGACCTGTCGTCACGACCGCCGCGGTTATCGCGTCTTCCGCCGTCACGGTTACCGCCGTCACGATTTCCGTCACGTGGTGGTCTTGGAGAATAGCCTTCAGGTTTTTCCAGTAAAGCTTTTCTTGAAACTTTTGGCTTTCTCGTTTTTGGATCCATTCCGAAGTATTTCACGTCGATCACATCACCAACATTTACAACATCGGTAACATTATCTGTGCGTTCCCATGCAAGTTCAGAAATGTGAAGCAGTACTTCGTTTCCTTTGGCTTCCATGTATTCTACTACGGCACCAAAATCAAGAACTTTTACAACTTTAACTTCGTAAACGCTTCCAACTGTAGGTTTGAAGGTGATCGCCTTGATGCGTTTTTTCACTTCATCAATACCATTCTGGTCAACACCAAGAATTTCAATAACTCCCATGTCTTCTACTTCCTCAATTACGATAGTAGTACCAGTCTCTTTTTGCATCTCCTGAATAACTTTTCCACCAGGTCCTATTACAGCCCCAATGAATTCACCAGGAATTTCCACTTTCACCATCTTAGGAGCGTGAGGTTTCACGTCTGCAGCTGGTTGTGCGATAGTTTCGGTGATTTTATTAAGAATATGAAGACGTCCTTCACGAGCTTGTTTCAATGCTTTCACAAGGATCTCGTATGAAAGACCTTTGATCTTGATATCCATTTGACAGGCGGTAATTCCATCTTCTGTACCGGTGACTTTAAAGTCCATATCTCCTAATGCATCCTCGTCTCCAAGAATGTCAGAAAGTACTGCGAAATCATCTCCCTGAGAGATTAATCCCATTGCAATACCCGAAACAGGTTTTGTCAATTGAACACCGGCATCCATAAGCGCCATAGTTCCCGCACAAACAGTAGCCATAGAAGAAGAACCGTTTGATTCCAATACTTCAGAAACTACACGAATGGTATATGGAGAATCATCTGGCACCATCCCTTTAAGAGCTCTTTGAGCAAGGTTTCCGTGACCTATTTCACGTCTTGAAGTTCCCCTAATCGGGTAAGCTTCTCCGGTTGAAAAAGGAGGGAAGTTGTAGTGCAGGTAGAAAGTTTCTTCTCCCTGGTAGGTTGGCAGGTCCACCTGGTTTGCTTCTCTTGAAGTACCAAGGGTTACTGTAGCCAAGGCCTGAGTTTCACCACGGGTGAAGATAGCCGAACCGTGTGTTGAAGGAAGATAATCTACTTCACACCAGATTGGCCTGATTTCATTGGTTTTTCTTCCGTCAAGACGAATCCCTTCTTTAAGAGTAAGGTCGCGAACAGCTTCTTTGTGAACTTCCTTGAAGTATTTAGAGATCAAAGCGCCGTTCTCTTCCTGCTCTTCTTCTGAAAAAAGGGCTTTTACCTCTTCTTTTATTTCTGAAAAAGCATCGCTTCTTTCGTGCTTGCTCAAGGCTTGCTTGGCAACATCATATACTTTTTGGTAAGCCGCATCGCGAACTTTTTTCTTGATGTCTTCGTCTGTTCTGGAAACCTCGTATTCACGAGTTGGTTTTTTACCAACCTGTTCTACAAGTTTTCTTTGAGCTTCACATTGCTTTTTAATGGCTTCATGAGCGAATTTAATAGCTTCTGCCATTTCCTCTTCAGAGCATTCATCCATTTCACCTTCTACCATGCTCACAGAATCTTCGGAAGCTCCAACCATAATGTCCATGTCTGCTTCAGCAAGCTGGCTTCGACTTGGGTTGATCACGAATTCACCGTTGATACGGGCAACTCTCGCTTCAGAAATTGGAGTTTCAAAAGGAATGTCACTTAGCTGAATAGCTGTAGATGCTGCAAGTCCTGCAAGAGCATCCGGCATTACTTCTTCGTCGTGAGACATCAACTGGATCATCACCTGAGTCTCAAATTTGTAATCTGCCGGGAAAAGCGGGCGAAGTACGCGGTCAACAAGTCTCATTACGAGGATCTCTTCGTTGCTCGGCCTGGCCTCACGTTTGAAGAAGCCACCAGGATAACGTCCTGCTGCTGCAAATTTTTCGCGGTAATCCAACGTCAATGGGAAGAAATCCATGGTGGTTGGGGTGTAAGAAGAAACTACGGTACAAAGTAGTACGGCATTTCCCATTCTAAGCTCTACGGACCCGTGGGCCTGCTTAGCTAGTTTTCCGGTCTCAAGGGAGATCGTCCTTCCGTCTCCCAGGTCAATGACCTCTTTAAATGTTTTTGGAATCATAATTTTTTTGGTTCTACCTGCATTTTCAGGTTGTTAAACAAAGGTCTCCCGCATGCGGGAAAGTTGTGTTGTTGTTGGGTTGTTGTAAGACCAATGAAAAACTGCCTTTTTGACCACTATTCTATCAATGATCACAGGAATAATTGAGCTTTTACCAAATCTGAAAATATTTTCAGGTCAAAAATTTACACAGAATTTTCTCAGAAAAAGAGGAAAAACCATTAAAATTTGTAAAAGTCGATGTTTTGTAGAAGAAAACGGATAAAAAAAAGGGGCGCGAAGCCCCTTAATATTATTTTCTTAATCCTAATTCTTTAACGATCGCACGATATCTCATGATATCCTTCTTCATTAAATAATCCAGCAGGCTTCTTCTTTTACCTACCAACATTACAAGTGACCGCTCTGTATTATAATCTTTACGATTGTTTTTCAAGTGCTGTGTCAAGTGTTCGATACGGTGAGTGAACAAAGCGATTTGCCCTTCAGCAGAACCTGTGTCGTTCTTCCCTTTACCGTGTTTTGCAAAAAGTTCTTCTTTTGCTTCTTTAGTTAAATACATTCCAATATTAATTTTAATGATTTTTATGTATTGACAGTTTTTCTGTCAGGCGGCAAATATACTACTTTCTTACTTACCTGCTAACGCTTAGCTTCATTTTTTAATCTTCTGAAGATCAGCATATTTTTTAATCCCTCAACGGACGGTTTAAGATTAGGTCAATATACTGGTTGACCTTGTTCTTCAACTCAGAACGTTTTGTAATAAAATCAAGGAACCCGTGCTCTTTCAAAAATTCGGCTGTTTGGAAATCCTCCGGCAAATCTTTACCGGTAGTGTCTTTTACAACACGAGGCCCTGCAAAACCAATCAAAGCTCCCGGCTCGGCGATATTAATATCTCCAAGCATGGCAAAAGATGCGGTTGTTCCTCCCGTGGTAGGATCTGTACAAAGAGAAATGTACGGGATCTTTGCATCTGCCAATTGTGCCAGTTTTGCTGAAGTCTTTGCCAGCTGCATCAAAGAATAAGCTGCTTCCATCATCCTGGCTCCTCCCGATTTAGAGATCACCATCAACGGAATTTTGTGTTCCAGTGCATAATCTGCTGCACGGGAGATCTTTTCCCCGACAACGGCGCCCATAGAACCACCAATGAATTTAAAATCCATACAGGCAACCACCAGTTCTTTTCCTTTTGACTTGCCTACTGCAGTTCTCACTGCGTCTTTAAGTCCGGTTTTTTCCTGGGCAGAAGCTAACCTGTCTGTATATTTCTTGGTGTCCTCAAAGTTCAAAGGATCCTTGGAAGTCAGGTTTTTGTCCAGTTCGGTGTACTTGTTATCATCGAAAAGGATCTTAAAGTACTCGTTGCTTCCAATTCTCACATGGTATCCATCTTCTGGACTCACATAAAAATTCTTTTCCAGCTGTTCGGCATCTACGATCTTTCCTGTAGGTGACTTATACCACAAGCCTTTAGGAACATCCTTCTTGTCTTCGGTTGCTGTTTGTATACCTTTTTGTGTTCTTCTAAACCAAGCCATTGTATAGGGGTTGAGAGATATAGGGCACTCAAAAATGCCAAAATCCCGGGTTATTTGCTACAGTGTATTAACGTTGTTAAGGTCTTCAAAGGCCTTTTTAAGACGTGCTTTAAAGGTCAATTCGCCTTCACGAACCCACTTTCTTGGGTCATAATATTTTTTGTTCGGAGCTTCGGGACCTTCAGGGTTACCTATCTGTGACTTCAGGTAATCTTTTTTCTCACCCATGTAATCTCTTATTCCTTCGGTATAGGCATATTGAAGATCTGTATCGATGTTCATCTTGATCACTCCGTAACCTATTGCTTCTCTAATTTCTTCAAGAGTGGAACCGCTTCCGCCGTGGAAAACAAAATCAATATGATTTTCTTCAACACCGTATTTTTTGGTGATATACTCCTGTGAATTCTTTAGAATTTTTGGGGTAAGCTTCACATTTCCCGGCTTGTAAACTCCGTGCACATTTCCGAAGGCTGCAGCAATAGTGAATTGATCGCTCACTTTGCTCAATTCTTCATAGGCGTAAGCCACTTCCTCCGGTTGCGTGTATAGTTTAGAAGAGTCGATATCTGTGTTGTCAACTCCATCTTCTTCTCCGCCGGTTACACCAAGTTCGATCTCGAGGGTCATTCCCATCTTGCTCATGCGCTCAAGGTACTTCTTAGAGGTCTCAATATTTTCTTCAAGAGGTTCTTCTGAAAGATCCAACATGTGAGAGCTGAACAAAGGTTTCCCAAACTGCTCATAATGTTTCTCACTTGCATCAAGCATTCCGTCGACCCAGCCTGTTAGTTTCTTTGCACAGTGGTCTGTGTGAAGAATTACCGTAGCTCCATAAAGTTCGGCAAGTTCATGTATATGTTTTGCGCCGGCAATCGCTCCTGCAACTGCAGCTTTTTCATTTTCGTTAGATAATCCTTTCCCGGCGTTGAATTGAGCACCGCCATTTGAGAACTGTATGATCACCGGTGAATTTAATTCGGCTGCAGTCTCTAAAACCGCATTTATTGAGCTTGAACCAATCACATTTACCGCGGGTAAGGCGAAATTTTTGTTTTTGGCGTAATTAAAGATTTCCTGTACTTCTTTCCCGGTGGCAACGCCCGGTTTAATATTATGGTTCATAAGTTTTAAATTTTGGATAACAAAAATAAGAAATTTTGTTGGCTTAAAAAGGATAATTGATCCCTACATTAAACACTGCATTTGCAAGGTTGTAATCGGTAAACCAACGATTTCCGGGTTCTCTTGCAGGATCGTAGGTCTTAAAGCCAATATCGAACCTAAGAACAAAGAAATCAAAATCATAACGCAGACCGAAGCCGCTGCCAATTGCGAGCTCCTGCAGGTCTGATAAAGAGGTGAAAGTAGAAGCTTCTTCCTCCACAACATCCAGTATGTTCCAGATGTTTCCTGCATCGATAAAGACTGCGCTGTTAAGGGCGCCAAAGAGGTTGTAACGGTATTCGGCGCTAAGGGCGATCTTCATGTTGGCTTCATTGAACTCATTCCTGCCGCCACTGCTTCCCGGGCCGAGGTCATAAGGTTGCCAGGCACGGTTGTCGTTGGGTCCGCCGGCAAAAAAACTTCTGATGAAAGGAATACTGTTTGAGTTTCCGTAGGGAATGGCTATACCACCAAAAGTGCGGATCGCAAAGACGTTGTCGCTTCCCATATCCCAGTGCTTGATGTAGTCGATCTCGGTTTTTACGTACTGAGAAAAATTCACTCCAAAAATGCTGTAGCGCCCATCCTGATCCCGCTTCAAATTTGCCACTTTTGACACCCCGGAAAGAATGTTCCCAGCAGTTTCAAGTTTGACCCGAAGCCGTGAGAAGTCTTCGTCATAAATATTCTCCTTTTTATTAAGAATATAAGAGAAATTGGTGGCGAAAATAAGATTGTCTTCTGTAAGTCGATTCTTTCGCTCCCTAATATCATTCAAAAGCTGAGTTTGGCTGCGGGTTAAATCGTTTATATCTCCCAATCGTGCCGCTCTCAAAAAAGCATTGGCTCCTTCAGGAATAATCAAGCTTTTAGAGCCGTCATCATTGACAACAAAAAAATCTTCATCAGTAATGACATTTTCGGCAGTTGCTATTTCGTTCAGTTCCTGATAGGAGTTGCGATAGACATTAAAATAATTGGCGGTATTAAGATTTCTGATGTACTGGATATTCACCAGGTCCAGGAGGTGGGTAAGATTTTTTGAAGGTAACCACCTGTAGTTCATAATGGCTGTTAAACTTTGTTTGTCCAGCCCAATATTGGTTTGTGTGCTCGCCCCCAGACTAAAGGTGGTAAACGGGTACATGTATTTTGGAATGAACCGCTCTGTCTTAACAGGAAACAGGATTCGTGGGAGCGTAAGATTGACATCGGCACCAAGTTCTGTAATGTCAAAGAATCGGTCTTCATTGTTTGCTGCGTCTTTTGAAGAACCAATACTTCCGCGTGCGGAAAGTTCCAAAATTTCGGCTCCTTTAAATACATTCCGGATGAGCAGGGAACCACCAAAACCAATTCCCACTTTCTGAATATTGCTCTGGGAAACGTCAAATTCAAAACCAAGTGAGTATTTCGGTCGTGCGGTAAGAAAAATATTAGCAATAAGATCTGTCCCGGTGCTGTCTGCGGGATCTTCCATGTACTGAATGTTAGGGTACTTAAAAACCCTCAACTGGTTAAGACGGTTGTAAGTCAGGCTTCTTGCGGCATCAGAATAGACCGTTCCGGGATTTATGAAGACCGCGTTCGTAAGAGCTTTTGGGCGATAGCGAAGATCACCAAAACTATAGATGTGATAGCCTTCGTTAGAAGCAGTATCGGTCACCGGTGCGTCTCGTTTTTCAAAGGTATAATCAGGGAAAATATTAACCCTGCTTATCTTGTGCACCTTATAAGGAACCCTTGTAGGAGTGCCGTCAACTGTTGCCTGCCTATTCTGAATAATGACTGCAGTATTTACTTTATGGCCTGTATTGACGGTATCGGCCTCAAAGCTGATGTATTCCTGTTCAAAGTGGTAAAGCCCGTTATTCCTATAGAGGCTGGTGAGCCTTTCGCGCTCTGCACTATAGTGGGCAGTTTTGTATTGTTGCCCCGGAACAATAGCCGAATTAACCTTATGAGCTTCATAAATGGAATCGGCAACAATAGAAGCGATCCTGGTGGTGAGGGAGTCAACGATGTAAGGCTTTTTAGGAGTCACAAAGTAATTGACCACAGCCCGCTTCTTTTTCTGCGGTATGACCTCATAGCTGGTTTCTGCATCAAACCAACCGTTGTTCCAGTACCATGCGCGAAGCCTTTCAGCTGATTTTTGAGTGAGCTCTTCCTTAATAATTGTTGGTGGTTCGCCGGTTTCCATCATCCACTCATTGATGTTGGCGTAGATGTTTCCCAGCCTTACGACCTGCTTGTGGGAGAGCAGTGCAGTTAATCTTTCCTCTCTTTTGGGTTTTTTGTGCAGCCAGAATTGAAAGGTGGAATCGGGTTGTGGATTAGCAAGATTAAAAAGGTAGAGCTGTAATGGAAGCCCCAGGAACTTCTGATTGGGCTCCTGGTAAAGTTGATTGTAAACTTGATTATCAGTGATTTTTTCACCGGCTACAAAAATGCTGTTTTCGGTGAGTAAATTTTGATCTGCCGGAACTCTTTTGACCGCGTTACACGAATAAAGAAGAATAAGGAGGAAAATTAATGATATTTTTGCCCTAACGTGTTTCAAGTAGCGGATTTAAAGTCATCAAAAATACAACTTTGGTATGTTTAGCAAAAGCCAAATCAAATTTATAAAAAGCCTTGCCCAGAAAAAGAATCGGCAGGAGGAACAACTGTTCATTGTTGAAGGCAAAAAAGCCATAGGAGAATTGTTGTCTTCTTCGCTCAAACTGCATTCACTTTACACTACTGAAGATGTTTTTGATGCCCCTGAAGAACGCACTGAGATCATCAGTCCTGCAGACCTTAAAAAGATTAGCAGGTTGTCTACACCGCAGGTGGCGCTGGCTGTTTTTCATTTTCCTGAAGTGGAAGAACCGGCTTTGACTGGTTTAATACTGGCCCTTGATGAGGTGCAGGACCCGGGAAACCTGGGTACTATTATCAGACTTTGTGACTGGTTTGGTATTGAGCACCTTGTCTGTTCTAAAGGAACGGTAGACTGCTTTAATCCAAAGGTGGTCCAGGCCACTATGGGGTCCATTGCGCGGGTAAAAGTTTCTTACCTCGATCTGCCTGGATTCTTAAACAGGGCAAAAAAAGAGTTACCAGTCTACGGGGCATTCTTGGAAGGTGAGAATATATACGGATCCGGTTTAACGGCAGAAGGAGTAATCGTCATGGGCAATGAAGCAAATGGCATTTCCAGGGAAGTTGAGGCGCAGATTACTCAAAAGCTCTTGATTCCCCGGTTCGGCCCGCTTTTAATGACCGAGAGT
>JBAVJB010000045.1:0-6890 GCA_049687495.1 Salinimicrobium sp. | reverse complement strand
GCGGGGATTTTATTTTGCGAGTTGAAGATACAGACCAGGCCCGCTATGTAGAAGGTGCCGAAAATTATATTATTGACGCCCTTAACTGGTGCAATATTCCTTACGACGAAGGCCCCGGGAAAGAAGGTGGTTTTGGCCCGTACAGGCAAAGTGAAAGAAAACACCTCTATAAAGATTACGCCGAAAAACTTATTGCTTCGGGTAATGCCTATTACGCTTTTGATACTTCGGAAGAACTTGACCAGCACAGGAAAGATCATGAAGCTGAAGGCAAGACCTTTATCTACAACTGGCACAATCGTAATAAGCTGAAGAATTCTTTGTCGCTTTCTGAAGCTGAAGTGCAGGAAAAACTGAATTCGGGCGAGGCTTATGTGATCAGGTTCAAATCTCCTGAAAATGAGCAGCTGGACCTGCAGGACGAGATCCGCGGGAAGATGCAGATCGACACTAATGTTCTTGATGATAAAGTCCTTTTCAAAAGCGACGGAATGCCTACTTATCACCTCGCCAACATTGTTGATGACCACCTCATGGAGATCACGCATGTGATTCGCGGGGAAGAATGGTTGCCTTCACTAGCGCTGCACGTCTTGCTGTACAGGGCTTTCGGCTGGGATACTCCTAAATTCGCACACTTGCCGTTGATCCTGAAGCCGCAGGGCAAAGGAAAGCTAAGCAAAAGAGACGGGGATAAATTAGGCTTTCCTGTTTTCCCGTTGCAGTGGAAAGATCCAAAATCGGGAGAAGTTTCCGCAGGATATAGAGAAGACGGCTATTTCCCCGAAGCCGTTGTGAACATGCTGGCCTTGCTTGGCTGGAATGAAGGCGGCGGCAGCGAACAGGAGATCTACACTCTTGAGGAGCTGGTAAACGCCTTTTCTTTGGAACATGTCTCCAAAGGCGGATCAAAATTCGATCCCGAAAAGACCAAATGGTTCCAGCACCACTACATGCAAAAGGCCGAAAAGGCCGAATTAGCCGAAGATTTCGATAAGATCCTGAAGGAAAAAGGAATTGAGGCTTCCAAAGATTATATAGAACATGTGATTGGCCTGCTAAAGGAAAGAGCGACCTTTACAACCGATTTCTGGGAGATGGGCAGCTACTTCTTCACTGCGCCGGAGAACTACGATGAAAAAGCCTCTAAAAAGGCCTGGAAAGAAGATACTTCAGCAATTATGGATCAGGTTATTGCAATTTTTGAAGAAACCGAGAATTTTTCCGCCGGCAACCTGCAGGACCAGGTAAAAGGCTGGATCACTTCCGAAGGAATTGGCTTCGGAAAGGTCATGCAACCCTTCAGGTTGTCCCTTGTAGGAGCCATGCAGGGTCCCGATGTGTTCGAGATCGCTTCGGCCATAGGAAAAGAAGAAACGATAACCCGACTCAAAAGAGCTCAGCAAAAGCTTTAAAAATAAAGGGCCTGAAAAATGACATTTTCAGGCCCTCTTAGTTTGATCCTTTATAGAACTTAAAGGAAAAGAATGATTCCGCCGGCGAACAGCAGCATGTGACCGTTCATCTTAGGCACCGTGGGATCTATTTCCTGCAGGCCTTCGTTATTTAACCCCTTAAGCATATTGTTCAGCCCGTACTGCACCTGCGTCCACAGCTTCACCCGCTCAAAACCACCCGATATTCCCGCAGCCAGGTTTACGTTAAAAGGAGAAACCTTTTCGATATCAATGGCCTGAATATTATAATGACCAAGGTACCAGTATTCCTTATCCTGGCGTGCGTCAAGTTTCCCGTTCACCTGCACCACAGGCCCTGCCTCTACGCTAAGATTGTGGCCCGCTATCTTATAACTTCCGAAGAAATTCAGCTGCACCCCTATCATGTTGTACTCTATTTCCTGATCAGCTTCTAAAGTTTCGATCTTTTCACGCCCATCCATGGTGAGTTTAAAATCATAGAAATTAATGCCGTAAATGACCTGAAAATCGTTATAAAAAGAAGCCCTGCTATGAAAACCGGCAGTCCAGCTTATCCCGGGATTGATGTCGAGTTCATCTGTATGAATGTCAAATCGGTTGGCCCCGGCCTGTATCCCAAAACGGTTGTAACTGCCTTCCCAGATACGTTGTGCATTTGCCTGAAGGGAGAGCGTTATGAGGCCTAAAAAGAGCAATATCTTCTTCAAATTCATCACTGTAGAGATTAAAATTTTGAAGCGGTAAATGTAGGAGTTTATTTTCTATCTTTCCGTTAAATAAAAATAACACCTCATGATTACCACTATTTTCACAACCTTATTATTTGTAGTAGGGCTTATTGTTCTTTTTTCGGGAATATTCACAGTAAAACAGCAAACTGCTGCGGCAATAGAGCGCTTCGGAAAATTCCAGCGCATAAGCAGTAGCGGACTTCATTTTAAAGTACCGGTCATAGACCAGATCGCCGGCCGCATCAATCTTAAGGTGCAGCAACTGGATGTCATGGTGGAGACGAAGACCAAGGATGACGTATTTGTAAAGTTGAAGATCTCTGTGCAATTCCAGGTAATGAGCTCCCGCATCTATGATGCCTTTTACAAACTGGAAAACTCTCATGAACAAATCACTTCTTATGTATTTGACGTGGTGCGTGCAGAGGTGCCTAAAATGAAATTGGATGACGTATTCGAGCGCAAAGATGATATTGCCATTGCCGTAAAACGCGAATTAAATGAAGCCATGGAAGAATACGGCTATGACATCATTAAAACTCTTGTAACCGATATTGATCCCGATGTGCAGGTAAAAGCGGCCATGAACCGTATTAATGCTTCGGAAAGAGAAAAAGTCGCAGCCGAATATGAAGCCGAAGCAGAACGTATCAAGATCGTGGCCAAGGCCCGTGCCGAAGCTGAAAGTAAGCGACTGCAAGGCCAGGGAATCGCCGATCAAAGAAGGGAGATCGCACGTGGACTTGAGGAATCTGTTGATGTGCTCAACAATGTAGGTATCAACTCACAGGAAGCCTCTGCTTTGATCGTTGTGACCCAGCATTATGATACGTTGCAATCCTTAGGAGAAGAAACCCAGAGTAATCTTATTTTGATGCCTAACTCGCCGCAAACCGGCAGTGATATGCTTAACAACATGATCGCCTCTTTCACGGCATCAAATCAAATTGGTGAGATCATGAAAAAAGAGAATGCAGAAAAACTTCCGAAGCTTAGAAAAAAAAGGGAACGGAATTTCGAAAACAGGGCTTCTGAGGCTCAGGAAGAAAATAAAGGAAAAGAAGAGGGAGAAGAAGGAAGAGAAGAATAATTACTTCTGCCATTTATCTGCTATAAAGCCAAGCGCTTTGGTGGTACCCTTGAGGATCAAGGCGTTCTTAAAAATACTGCCGGCAGCACTCTTTAAGATCCTTTTTGGAGAAAGACTTTCTTTGGTCCTGTTATAACTTAGCAGGACCTTTTCTTTGTCTATTTCCTGCTGAAGTTTGAGCAGTTTAAGATCGCGTTCTATTTCGTCAAAATTCTTATACTCTCTCATCGTCCTCAATAATAATTTCTTCTTCCTGTACGCGGGCTCTGGTTGTTAATTCAGGTTCTTTTGGAACGGTCTTTTTAGGCTGATTAAAGAACTTTCTTGAAGTTGATGGTAACAACGCCTTTGTGATGACAGAACTGCCGAAAAACACAAAGAAAAGGACCAACAGCAGGTAGAACCCTGCCACAATAAAAAAGCCACTGCTTGGAACGTCTATCCAGGTGCTGATGAGCACAGAGGCGGCTATGGAAATAAATAGTATAAAAAACACAAGAAAAAAGGCTATTGCTGCGAATTTGATCGCAGAAGTAGCCCCTTTCATGGTTTTGCTAAACAGATCCAGCTTATAGTACTCTGCACTGCTCTCGGCAAAGGACCTGATGTTTTCGTTTAACTGTTTTAGGTTTTCAGATATTCTTTCGAATGCCATAGGTCGCCTACACTACAATGTTCTCTCCTGAAGAAGAAGTACCTTTCGCTTCGTCTTTATTGTCCTTTTGAAATTTTGCATTCTGTTTTCTAAGCTCCTCGAGTTTAGATTCCAGGCTGCTCAAAATTTCGTCTGCCTTGAAGCTGGCCGAAGAGAGCGTCTCTTCCAGCTTATCTTCAAAGTCATGTTTGGCTTTTTTTGCTTTCTGACTCAGGTTAGAGGATGTTTCGCGATACCTTTTGTTGAGATCATCCTGTGTTCTACGGGCGTTCTCACTCAATTTTCTTCGGGTTTCTTCCCCGGTTTCGGGTGCGTATAGCATACCAAGACCTGCGCCAATCGCGGCCCCGGTCACAAATGCTAGAAAAGATTTTGCCATGATATTATTGGTTGTTTAGATTAATATTCGAGTCGTAATCAAATATAGAATAATGTCATCTGCCCTGCTGTTAATAACCGGTTAATATACATTACCCAATGCTAAAACTTTCTTAAACCAAAAATCGTGGCCCGTGCTACTTTGACTTGCTTGCCCAAGAATCCCGGAGGGTTACCGTACGATTGAAAACAAGATGCTCCGGCTTACTTTCCTTATCAACGTTAAAATATCCTAATCTTTGGAACTGGAATTGGTCCAGCACTTTAGCATCTTTTAAGCTTGGTTCCAGATAGGCTTTTACCACCTGCAGCGACTCCGGATTGATGTAATCAAGGAAATCTTTTTCCTTGTCAGCATCGGGTGCATCAACATTGAAAAGACGATCATACAGCCTTACTTCGGCTTCAATGGCGTGTTTTACCGAAACCCAGTGCAAAGTACCTTTTACCTTACGCATAGATTCCTCTGTTCCACTTCCGCTTCGGCTTTTTGGGTCATAAGTACAGTGGATCTCCTTGATCTCCCCATTCTCGTCTTTTACGACGCTTTCACCCTTGATGATATAAGCATTCTTCAGCCTCACTTCTTTGCCGATGGTCAGCCTGAAGAATTTGCGGTTTGCCTCCTCCTTGAAATCTTCTTTTTCTATGTACAATTCTCTTGAAAAAGGAACTTTTCTAAAACCTGCACTTTCATCTTCCTGATTGTTCTCTGCATCAAGCCATTCCTCTTCCCCTTCAGGATAATTGGTGATCACCAGTTTCACTGGATCCAGCACCGCCATAACGCGAGGTGCTTTTTTATTAAGGTCTTCTCTAATGCAATGCTCCAAAAGAGAAACATCGATCAAATTTTCCCTTTTTGCGATCCCAATGGTGTTTGCAAAACTGCGGATGGATTCCGGAGTATAACCCCTTCTTCTAAGTCCAGAAATAGTAGGCATTCTTGGGTCGTCCCAGGAAGCTACGATACCTTTTTCAACCAGCTGTGCCAGCTTTCGCTTGCTAACAACAGTATGACTAAGGTTTCTACGTGCAAATTCGCGCTGTTTAGGCTTCACCTCTTCTATCTCTCCTACTTTCCCAAGGAACCAATTATAAAGTTCTCTATGCGGAAGGAATTCAAGCGTACAAAATGAATGTGAAACGCACTCGATAAAATCGCTTTCCCCGTGCGCCCAGTCGTACATAGGGTAGATCTTCCATTCATCTTTTGTGCGATGGTGATTTTTATGCAGGCATCGGTACATCACCGGGTCACGCATCAACATATTTGTTGACGCCATATCGATCTTTGCCCGCAGCACATGTCCTTTTTCTGGGGTTTCCCCGTTCTTCATTTTCTCGAAAAGATCCAGGTTCTCCTCTACCGAACGTTCGCGGTAAGGACTTGGTTTTCCCGGATGGGTTGGAGTTCCTTTTTGCTCTGCGATCTCTTCGGAAGTTTGACTGTCAACATAAGCATCTCCATTTTTTATCATTTCTACTGCCCAGTCGTACAGCTGCTGAAAATAGTCTGAAGCATAACATTCCTTTGCCCATTTGAATCCCAGCCATTCCACATCAGTGCGTATGGCATCCACAAACTCCTGCTCTTCCTTGATAGGATTTGTATCGTCAAACCTAAGGTTTACTGGAGCATCATACCTTTCTCCAAGGCCAAAATTCAGGCAAATGGAAGAAGCATGGCCAATATGAAGATATCCGTTAGGCTCCGGCGGAAACCGGAAATGCAACTGCTTTCGGTCAAAACCGTTCCTCAAATCTTCCTCTATCAACTGCTCAATAAAATTGAGAGATCGCTTTTCTTCAGACATAATTTTTCAATCTACTTTAGGAGGCCCAAATTAACGAAAATAAACCTGAATTCAGCGGCCGGGAACACAATCCATTTTTGCCCTTTTTGAGACCCCTGCAGGATTTCGAATGAGCTGAAAACTTGCTATCTTCGCAAAAACTTTTCCGTGGGAATTATTAAACTGAAAAATATCAGGGTTTTCGCCTATCACGGCTGCCTTGATGAAGAAGGAAGAATTGGAAGCGATTACCGCGTAGACCTTAAGGTGCGTGGCGACCTTTCACTTTCGGCCAAGACCGATGCTTTAAAAGACACCATCGATTACGTACACCTCAATAAGATCGTAAAAGAGGAAATGGCGGTTCGTTCAAAGCTGCTGGAAACTGTTGCTGAACGCATACTTGACCGGGTGTTGAAAGAGATCCTTATCGTGCAAAAGGTGACTGTAGACGTGTCGAAGATCAATCCTCCAATTGGCGGAAACGTACAAATGGTGACGGTAAGGCGGAGTAAAAGCCGCTAAGGTTCAAGGTTTAAAGGTTTCAAGTTCCAAGTAACAGGACATGTAACCTCATTAATAAAAAAAGCTCCCGTTTTTCAGGAGCTTTTTTGTTCTGGAGGCATCGAGCGTCCCGAGGTTTCGGGAGAACCGCTGTACAAACTCTATTACATTAATCGGATTTTTGAATAATTTTTTGAATAAAAAAAGCTCCCGTTTTTCAGGAGCTTTTTTGTTCTGGAGGCATCGAGCGTCCCGAGGCTTCGGGAGACCCGCTGTACAAACTCTATTATATTAACC
>JBAVJB010000044.1:0-42854 GCA_049687495.1 Salinimicrobium sp. | reverse complement strand
ATTTACTGCCAACTACCAACTGCATACTGCACTTTATTTACTGGCCACTGAGCACTGAACACTAAACATTCATCTCCAGCAGCTCCTCCACATAATGCCTTTCATTGGAAAGCCTCGGGATCTTGTGTTGACCACCCAGTTTGTCCTTCTTTTTTAACCAGTCGTAGAAGAGCATTTCCCTGGCCTGGTGGATTCTCGGTGGGTTGAGGGTCATATTGTTGAGGCGTTTGGCTTCGTAGTCGCTGTTGATCGCCTGTAAGTTTTTGTCGAAACTTTTTTCAAAGGCCTCAAAATCCCGTGGTGGGGTCTTGAATTCGATGATCCATTCGTGGGCGCCTTTTTCCTTGCCCTTCATGAAAATAGGGGCAGCAGTATAGTCCACGATCTCACAGCCTGTTTCTGCGGAAGCTTTTTTAAGAGCTACCTCGGCATTTTCAATGATAAGCTCTTCTCCAAAAACGTTGATATGGTGCTTGGTCCTTCCGGTGATCTTGATCCTGTAAGGATGCAGCGAAGTAAACCTCACCGTATCGCCGATCTTGTAACGCCAAAGCCCTGCATTGGTAGTGATAAGCACCGCGTAGTTCTGGTCCTTTTCTACTTCGGAAAGAGGAATGACCTTTTCATCAGGTGTTCCGAAGGTATTCATCGGGATGAATTCATAAAAAACTCCGTAGTCGAGCATGAGCAGCAGCTCCTTTGAATCGTTGTGATCCTGTATGGCGAAAAATCCTTCCGAAGCATTATAGATCTCATAGTACCTGAAGCTGTCACCCGGCAGGATCTTTTTATACTGTTCGGCATAAGGCGAGAAATTGACGCCGCCGTGGAAGTATGCCTCCAGGTTAGGCCAGATCTCGAAAAGGTTATTTTTACCCGAAGCTTCCAAAGCATTGTTCAAAAGCACCAGCATCCATGAGGGAACGCCGGCCAGGCTGGTCACGTTTTCATTGATGGTCTCGTTGACGATGGCTGGCATTTTCACCTCCCAATCGCTCATAAGCGACACCTCGTTGCTGGGGGTGCTGCTGTATTCTGCCCAAAAAGGCATATTATCTATAAGAATTGCCGAAAGGTCTCCAAACTGGGTTCCGTTGCGACGGTATAATTCTTTACTGCCGCCAAGCCTGAGGCTTTTTCCGCTGAAGAGCTGCGATTCGGGGTTGTTGTTGAGGTACATGCACAGCATGTCCTTACCCGCTGCGTAATGACAATTTTCAAGCGACTCGTCGCTCACCGGAATGAATTTGCTCTTGGCATTCGTGGTTCCGCTGGATTTGGCGAACCACTTGATGGGCGTAGGCCAAAAGATGTTGTTCTCGCCCCTGCGGCTGCGTTCTATCTGCGGTTCAAAATCTTCGTATTGCTGCAGCGGCACGCGTTGAGCAAATTCCTCGTAGCTGGTGATGCCTGCAAAATCATATTTTCGGCCTACCTCTGTGTCCCTGGCTCTTTGAATGAGCTTTTTGAGCAGCTCAAACTGTACCTCATGAGGGTATTTAATGAACAATTCCATTTGATGAATACGCTTCTTGAGGAACCAGGAAGCAACTGAGTGAACTAATGGAATTGGCATTTTTCTTGTTATCTTTAGGCGCTTTTAGAGGCCGGTTTGTCAAAATATACGGCCCGGATAAAAATAAGATTATTCTCTTATCTGCAAAAAAAGCAACTACTAAAATTTAGCATCATATATGAATTACGAGGGCGTCCTGACCAAAATGAAGACCGAGATCAACGATACTGTGCAATACTACATGCTGTTTGAACAGGATTTTTTGAATGTGAACCAGGTCCTGGACAAGAAGATAAGCATCAATTTTTTACATTACAAATGCCTTAACTGCGGAAAACAGAAGAAGGTGTTTGCCAATGGCGCCTGCTATCAATGTTTTATGTCCAGTCCCGAGAACGGGGAGTGGGTGATAAGACCCGAATTGAGCACGGCACATCTTGGGAAGGAAGATCGCGACCTCGAATTTGAGAAAAAAGCACAGCTGCAGCCGCACATCGTCTACCTTGCCAATTCCAGCAATGTGAAGGTGGGAGTGACCCGCAAAAGCCAGATGCCTACCCGCTGGATCGACCAGGGAGCCCATCGCGCGATCGAGGTGGTGGAGGTGCCAAACCGTTACCTGGCCGGGATTACCGAGGTGGCCCTAAAAGAGCATGTGTCTGATAAGACCAACTGGCGCAGGATGCTCACCAATGATCTTGAAGAGATCGATTTGGCAGAGATAAGGAATAAATTACGACAGTACATTCCCGAAGAAGCGCAGGAGTATTTCCTGGAAAACTCAAAGGAGTACGATATCAAGTTCCCGGTCCTGGCTTACCCGTCAAAGTGCAAAACACTAAACCTTCAAAAAAGCCCATTTTACGAGGGTGTTCTAAAAGGCATAAAAGGCCAGTACCTCATTTTTGAGGACGGGAGGGTGCTCAACGTAAGAAAGCATGAAGGCTTCGTGGTAAACCTTAGCGTAGCCTGATCATTGATTGGTTGTATCTTTCTTTTTCTTTTTGCCGCCTAACAGGCCGCCCAGAATATCTTTGGCAGCTTCCTTCACCACATCTTTTTGAGGAGACACGCTGTCTTTTTTCACGCCTGTAGTCGTAGTGTCTGTTTTGGTTTTTCCGGTGATAATATCGGTCAAAATGCCCTTGCCTTTTTCCTTGAGGTTCTCTTTTTGAGAGGCAATAATTCTTTGAGTAAGGTTGTTAACCGCCTGCTGTACATTAAGGCTGATGGCAGGATTCTGGAAACTTCCTTTAATATCTATCGGCAGGGCAACCGTCATGGTGTCCTTCGCCTGTGAACTCAGGTTGGCAAGGCTGCTGCTTATTTGATCTCCTAAATATTTTGCCGGTACGGCCAAAGCTACATTATAATTCATGTTCATGTCAAAGCCGTGGCTACCGGAGGCGCGGCCTTTGATCCCTTTGATGTTGAAGTCAAAAGGCGCAACTTCTACCTGCCCGTCATTGAACTTTAGTTGCGTCTTGAGATCTTTTAGGTTGAGGTCGTTGAGATCAACAAATTTCAATTGTTGGTTCAGCTGTGCAAGCAGCGGAGTTTGTGTGGGATCGACCCTTGCACCAAGAATTTCGGCTAAGGCATTTCCTGCTAAGGTTTGCAGGCGCGGAGTAAGATCATCATTGAGATTTCCATGTAAGTCGATGTCGGTGCTTAGGGAGCCTTTAAGTGCAGTGGCAATAGGAGCCAAATTTCTTAGCAGCTCCATATCTTTGAAGGCCTGCGCTATATTGATCGCATTCAGGTTGAGCTTCATGGCAAAATTAGGTGTAGCTTCTTTTGTAGAGACTTTTCCGTTGAGGGCGATATTTCCACCAAAAATGCTGGAGGTGACATTCTCTAAAGTAGCAGTCTCATCTGCGATCAACAACACACCTTTGGTGTTTTCCAGCACCAGGTTGTCATACAGCACCCGGTTGGCCTGGAAATCCAGCCGGGCATCCAGGAATGAAGGAATGCGAATGGCATCCTCTCCTGTAGGCGCGGGTTTGTTAGTTGTTTCAGGTTCTCCTTTTTCTGAAGGAGTTTTCTTCACCATGAAATCGTTGACCGAGAATGTTTTTGACCTGGCGGTAAAATTCCCTTTCAGGTCCTGATCTGTGAACAGGTAGCCCATAAAATTCTGAATGCTTCCCTGTAGCGCGAGATCGGTTTGGCCGGTGGTCAGTACTGAGTTCTCTAAAGTGACATTTCCGGAGTTAAATTTTAGATCGGCATTGGCCAGCTTGATCTCATTCGGAATCTCGGGAGAGGCGTAACTGAAGTTCTTGATCGATGCTGTTCCTGAGCTCTTCACATTCTGGTATTGCTCATTTTCTACGGAATTCATGTCAAAACTGGTGCTAAGATCTGCAGTAACGATCCCATTGAGATCCTGCTCCAGTTCCAGCGGATAAGCCCTGCTGATGTTCGCCAGGTTGATGGTCCCGTTGATCGCCATGTTCACCAGCATATTTTCTGTCAGGTTTTTAAGCTTTCCGCTGGCCCTGAAGGCATCGCGGTCAATCCTGAAGTTGAGATTGTCAATATTGACATAGGTGTCTTCGGCAAGGCCGGTCTCGTTTACTACTTCCGCAGCAATAGTGATGTCTTCCACGGCTTTGGGAAGATCGGGGTATTTGAAAGAAGCGTTTTGAGAAGCGATGTTGATCTTCATCTTGGGGATATGCAGCTCGTCCACAATTCCCCTAATGTAGCCGTTTACGACAAAATCGCCCTGGGTTTGTACGTCCTCGATATTTTTGGAATATTCTTCGGGAATTATCGCCAGGAAGTTCTTGAACGAAGAAGTGGGCGTTTTGAAGCTGATGTCCATCGCGTTATTGTCCTCATTCACCTGCACGTAGCCATCAAAGGTAAGCGGCAACTGGTTGATCATCGCCTCGTTCTCGAGAAAGGTATAGCGCATCTTATCCAGGTCCATCTTAAAGTCGGCATCCAGCTTCAGCTTGTTGCGGTTGAGGTAATTCACCTCATCCATATTCAGGCTTATCAACGCGCTGGAAGTGGTGCTAAGGTTAGAAACGGCTGCCGAAAAATCTCCTGTCCCTTCATGATTGAGCTCCTCCAGCAACAGGTGTATCTTAGCGCCCTCATCGCGGTAATTGACACGGGAGTTGTTGATTTCATAATGTTGGACGTCAAAAGAAAAACCACCGCCGTTACTCGACGTAGCGGTGGAATCTTTTACGGCAATATCATAATTGTTATTGCCCAGGGAATCCAGTTTTATATTGACAACAGCATTATTAATGCTCAGCGCATCTACTTTCATGGATTCGCCGCTGCCTTTAAAAAGCTGCCCAATTCCCATTTGCAGGGCGATCTCGTCGCTGTACGCCAGGGTATCGCCTTCAAAAGGTGCATTATTGATGATGCTAAGCTCCTCGATTTTGAGGGTGGCATCGGGAAAATGCCTAAAAAGGCTCAGGTTGATATCGGCAAAGGCCACTTGAGCGTTAAAATTGTCGTTGAGGGTCTTTCGCACCAGGTCTTTAAGCTGACTCTCGAAAATAATGGGTGTTAAAAAAAGGATCAGCAAAAGCACGCCCAGTACGATGCCAAATATTTTTAAAAACTTTTTCATAAAAAACCGGTTTGTAATCATCAGGCGCTACTGCTATGGTCGCCAAAAGGAGGAGGCATGGGCAATAGAAAAAACCTGAGAACTCTTTTACTCAAAGTTAAGAGTATGTGGTTTTGTTTTGTTTAATTTGCTGTGAAATTACAGTTTTCGTCTTACTAAAATTTTCTTAAATCCTTTGAAGTCTCCAAATTCTGTTTATATCGCCCTGGGTAGCAACGAGGGGAATAGGCTGGCGTTGCTGCAAAAAGCCGTAGATAAGATCCAGAAAAAAGTAGGAGAAGTCATTCAGGTATCGCCGGTTTATGAAACTCCGGCCTGGGGATTTGAGGGAAATGCATTTTTCAATGCCTGTATAGAAGTGTTGAGCCGTTTTTCTGCGGAAGAAGTGCTCGTGCTTTTGCTGAAGATCGAGACAGAAATGGGACGGGAGCGAAAAAGGGGCAGCGGCTACAAGAACAGGCCAATAGACCTGGATATCTTGCTATTTGAAGAGGAGATATTTTCCTCGGAATCTTTGCAGATCCCGCACCCCGAGATGCAACAGCGCAATTTTGTGCTGCAGCCTTTGACAGATATTGCTGCGGAAGCAAAACACCCCGTCAAAAAGCTGAAAATAAAAGAGCTGTTGGCACAAAGTCCCGATCCTGCTGAAGTGAAAAGAATTGAGGAAAAACTTGAAAAGCCTGCAAAATTCACTTTTTCGAAGTACAATTATGTGGCTGTAGAAGGGAACATCGGCGCAGGGAAGACCAGTTTTGCCACGATGGTTTCCCAGGATTTTAACGCAAAGCTCATCCTGGAACGTTTCAAGGACAATCCTTTTCTTCCGAAGTTCTATGAAGACCAGCCGCGATATGCTTTCCCTTTGGAAATGTCATTTTTGGCCGATCGCTATCAGCAGCTTTCCGACGATCTTGCGCAGTACGACCTGTTCAAGGATTTCGTGATCTCAGATTACGACGTTTTCAAATCCCTGATCTTCGCCAAGATCACCCTGCACGAGGATGAATACCTACTATACCAGAAGCTGTTCCACCTCATGTACAAAGAGCTGGTAAAACCAGATCTTTACGTTTATCTCTACCAGAATACCGAGCGTTTGCTGGAAAACATAAAGAAAAGGGGCAGAGATTACGAGCAGAACATTCAGCAGGATTACCTGGCGAACATCAACAAGAGCTACCTGTCGTTCATCAAATCCCAGCCCGGGCTCAATGTGAAGATCATCGATATTTCTGAACTTGACTTTGTGAACAACCGCGAAGATTACCTGCAGTTGCTGGAAGAGATCTTCTAAAATCGCATTTTTGAGAACACATCCCAAAGCAGCACGCCGGCACTAACCGAGATGTTGAGCGAATGTTTGCTGCCCAGCTGTGGGATCTCAATGACGCCGTCACTAGCCGACACCAATTTTTGTTGCACCCCTTTTACTTCGTTCCCAAAGATGAAGGCGAATTTTTCCCCTTTTTGAGGGGTAAACTCGTTCAGCATTACAGCATTTTCGGCCTGTTCAATGGCAAAAGTCCTGTAATTCTCCTGCTGCAGGCGCTCCACCAATTCTAAAGCATCTTCAACATATTCCCATTCCACCGCATCTGTAGCCCCAAGGGCTGTTTTTTGTATATCCTTGTGCGGCGGAGTCGCGGTGATGCCGCAGAGGTAGATCTTTTCGATCAAAAATGCATCGGAAGTGCGAAAAACAGAACCAATATTATTAAGGCTCCTCACATTGTCTAAAATGACAATTATCGGGGTCTTTTCTGCCTGCCTGAATTCGGCTATGCTTTTACGGTCGAGCTCGCTGTTGCGAAGTTTGCGGTGCTTCATGCTGCAAAAGTAAAATATTTTGACGGACGTAGGAAAGAGCCCTTAAAATGACATTTTGAAGAAGTGTTGTAAAATAAGAGTTTGTAAATCAGTGTGTTACATTATTTTAACGTAAATTAGGTCTCTTCCCCCAGGCTTAGCTGTAATAACTTTAAAACCAGAATTATGAAAACTGTTGGAGCATTATTTTTAATAATGAGTCTGTTGCTGGCAGGGCAGACTTTTGCCCAGGACATGGAAGCCAAGAAATATGAAAACCCCGAATGGTATCAGGTGGTATTCGTGGATTATGTGACAGGCAAGGAAGATGATGCCAGGAAGCTGATCAATGATTACTTCAAAAAGGCATCAGATAATGCAGGGACTTCGAAGCCTTTGATGGAATTAGCTCTGTACAGCGGGGAGTATGACTATATGTACATCTGGAAGCTGGAGGATGGTTTGCAGTCTCTGGATTGGGAAGTCAGCCCAAGACAGGTGGAATGGGGAAAGGCTTTTATGGAAATGGCAGGAGGAAAAGAAAAGGCTCAGGCGATCAGCGATGAATACTCCGGGTATGTCAAAAGTGTAAAGGTGGAATTGGCCAGAAAAGATAACTAGATTAAAAATAAACTTAGATCAGCTCAGAAATGTGCTGTTTTCCATCCGTTCCTTTTGGGGCGGATGGATTTTTTTATTTCGGTTAGAAAAGGGAAAATGAGGAACAGCATGTGGTGCAGGAAATGATTATAAATTCCTTAAGAAATTGATAATTAATAAATTAGTAGGTTTAGGGTTAGGTGGTGTCCTTTAAAAATAAAAGATATGAGGCATGAAATCAAACCCTGGAGTAAGGCAGAGATGCAGGTGTATATTTTGCTGCTGTGTGCCAATGCAGATGCTAACGAGACTCATGAGGAGTTGGAGGTGATCAAGTCAAAGACAGACGAAGAGATATTTAATAGAATGTACGGGGAATTCTCCGGAGATACAGAGGAAGCCAGCCTTGAAAAGATACAGCAAAACCTGGTAAACCACGAGTATTCTCATAGAGAGCTGATGGAACTGAGAAAGGAGATGTTCGAGGTCTTTTTTGCAGATAAAAGGTTCAGCCCCATGGAAAAGACACTGGATAAGATCCTGAACAACATACTTTACTGAAGAAGTTTGAGAAACAGATAAATGAGAGGCCTTTTCGGGCCTTTTATTGATAAAAAAATCTCCGGCAAAATTGAATTTACCGGAGATTACCTTTTGGATCTTCTTTGTGGTAAGAAGCTTAGGGAGAGGTGCTGTCACAAGGGTTGTCGCTCATAAATTCTATGTCTATTATCCCAAGATCAGGAGTCGTGTAACTAAGATTTCCTGCCAAAGTCGAGCAGCCACCCGTGGCTGTAGCGTACTTGTGAACTCCCGACCATTGTACCGGTTCCTGGCTCGCATTGCCGCCCATGTTTAGCTTACATAAAGTAAATTCCCCGTTGGTGTTGCAGTCCTCTTCAATGACAAATTGTGTATCAATAAGGTTGCCTAAAACTGCCTGTACACTGAGTACGGTCTCGCCGGCTTTATCTGTAAGCAGCATGTTGAACACGCGTTCCTTGTTGTTGAGCTCGATCCCGTTGAGGGTAGAGGTTTGATTTTCACAGTTGGTGCACCTGTAGGTACCGGTAATGGGAGTTACGGGTTCTGCGCTGGTATGTTCTGCCAGGATAATGTCTCCGGCTTCCTCGGAAAAAAGCACATTTTTGACCACCGCATTGCCATCGGCATCGAGGCCGAAGTCAAATTGCAGATCGTCAGACCAAAGGAAAACATTGAAATCTGAAGATTGTTTGTGTTGATTCTTGTTGGTGGTGGCTTCGGCTTTATAGACTTCACCGGTGTGAAGAGTTAGGGTTGCGATGGCGTTTTCGGCGACGCTGTAGATGTCTCCTTCAACCGCCTCGGGAAAAATGAGCTCCAGCGTACCGCGGTACTGTGCATTTGCGGTGGTAAGAACTCCTTTGTAGACCTTGTCTGTTCCTTTAATTTTCTGTGGGGCGGGTTGTGCCGTTGCATCCAGTGGGTTGCCGTCTTCGGGGCTACAGCTCAGCTGAGAGAGCAGCAGGCTCAGGAAAAATATCTTTCCTACAGGCCCAAAAGAGGCCTTAAAGAAATTAGTAAGAAAAATTTGAATTGAGGGGGTAGTTGTTCTTTTCATCTGCAATCAATTTCATGCTACAAATGAAGTTCTATTTCAGTCAAAATGCAAAAATAATCGATGAAATGCAATATATATGTTTTTGAAGAACAGATTTTTACGTCAGAATTCTGTTAACAGAACGTGTCGAAATTTCTCACTACTTAACGTTTTACTTAGAATTCTTTTGTAGGAATTTATGTTTTGCGGGTCACTGAAGAAAAATGTAAAAAAGCAGTTGTGAAGAAAGTTTTGATAAATCACGGACTGCATTTTCGGCTTTAAATCAATAGATTATTTATTTTAGCAACTGGTAAAAGAGCAGGAAGAGTGGCAGCAAAATCAACAAAGAAGGTGACGCCTTTAATGCAGCAGTACAACGGCATCAAGAAGAAATATCCCGATGCCCTGTTGTTGTTTAGGGTGGGCGATTTTTACGAGACTTTTGGGGAAGACGCGGTAAAGGCGGCAAAGATCCTCAACATTGTACTCACCAATAGGAACAATGGAGGAGAACAAACCGAGCTGGCGGGCTTTCCTCATCATTCCCTGAATACCTATCTGCCAAAACTGGTCAAGGCCGGTCAGCGCGTCGCGATCTGCGATCAGCTGGAAGACCCTAAAGCCACCAAGACTATCGTGAAGAGAGGCGTGACCGAACTTGTCACTCCGGGAGTTTCCATGAATGACGAGGTGCTGCAAAGCAAATCTAATAATTTTCTTTGTGCGGTGCATTTTGGACAACGCAGCCTGGGAATTTCATTTTTGGATGTCTCTACAGGGGAATTCATTACTGCCGAAGGCTCTTCAGAATACCTGGACAAGCTGCTGCAAAACTTCAGCCCCAGCGAAGTGCTGGTACCAAAGAACAAGAAAAAGGAATTCTTCAAGACCTTTGGAGAAGACTACCATAGCTTTTTCCTGGAAGACTGGATCTTCAAACAGGACTACGCATACGAGACTCTCAACGCGCATTTTAAGACTAAGTCTTTAAAGGGTTTTGGCGTGGAGCACCTACAGGAAGGAGTAATAGCGGCCGGGGCAGTATTGTATTACCTGGCAGAGACAAGGCATCACCGCCTGCAACATATTAGCAATCTTACGCGAATAGCCGAAGAGGAGTACGTGTGGATGGATCGCTTTACCATCAGGAACCTCGAGCTTTACAACTCCAATGCTCAAAATGCGGTAACCCTGCTCGATGTGATCGATAAGACCATCTCGCCTATGGGCGGGCGAATGCTCAAGCGCTGGCTGGCGCTTCCGCTCAAGAACGCTCAAAAGATCTCACGGCGTCAACAGGTGGTGGCTTATTTAATGGAAAAACCCGAGGTGCTACAGAAGATACAGCAGCATATTAAACAGATCAGTGACCTCGAGCGGCTTATTTCCAAGGTAGCTACCGGCAAGGTCAACCCGCGGGAGGTGATTCAGCTTAAGAACAGCCTGGAGGCGGTGGTGCCGGTAAAAGGCCTGGCTGCAGCCTCAAATGATGGGGCTTTAAAGAGCCTGGGAGAAAATCTGCAGAGCTGTGAGCTTTTGAGGAGCAAGATCAAACAAACGCTTTTCGAGGAGGCCCCGGTAAACATCCTTAAAGGAAACAGTATTGCAGGTGGTTTTTCGGAAGAGCTGGATGACCTGCGAAAAATAGCATTTTCGGGCAAGGATTACCTGGACAAGTTACTTGAAAGGGAATCGGCAGCGACAGGGATTACTTCCCTAAAGATCGCCAGCAACAATGTTTTTGGCTACTATATCGAGGTGCGCAATGCGCATAAAGATAAGGTGCCCGAAAGCTGGATCAGGAAACAAACCCTGGTGAACGCCGAAAGGTACATCACCCAGGAGCTTAAGGAATACGAGGCTAAAATCCTGGGGGCCGAGGAGAAGATCCTGCAGCTGGAGCAGGAGATCTTTCAGCAGCTCATCATATGGATCGGTGATTATATTCAGCCGGTACAGCAAAACGCTGCCCTCATTGGTCAGCTGGACTGCCTGTGCTCTTTTGCGCAACAGGCCATGGCCGAAAATTACCGCCGTCCGCTCATAGATGATTCTCATGAGCTGGAGATCAAGGCCGGAAGGCATCCGGTGATAGAAAAACAGCTGCCGCTTTCAGAAACCTATGTGGCCAATGATGTGCTTCTGGACAGGGAGCAGCAACAGATCATCATGATCACTGGGCCCAACATGAGTGGTAAGTCGGCAATTCTCAGGCAAACCGCCCTCATCGTGCTTATGGCGCAAATGGGGAGTTTTGTGCCTGCCGAAGCAGCCAGGATCGGTTTAATAGACAAGATCTTTACCCGGGTGGGCGCAAGCGACAATATTTCTATGGGGGAATCTACCTTTATGGTAGAGATGAACGAAACCGCCTCAATTTTGAACAATCTCTCGGAAAGGAGCCTGGTGTTGCTGGACGAAATAGGGCGAGGTACCAGTACCTACGACGGGATCTCCATTGCCTGGGCCATTACCGAATACCTTCACGAGCATCCTGCAAGAGCCAAGACACTGTTCGCGACACATTACCACGAGCTCAATGATATGTGTGAGACCTTTGGGCGTATCAAGAATTATAATGTCTCTGTTAAAGAGCTAAAAGATAACGTGCTTTTCCTGCGGAAGCTGATCCCGGGAGGCAGTGAGCACAGCTTCGGGATCCACGTGGCAAGAATGGCCGGAATGCCGCAGCAGGTATTGCACCGGGCGAACAAGATCCTGAAAAAGCTGGAAAATTCTCACGGCATTCAGGAAAAGGGGCAGGTGATGAAAAAATCGGCCGAAGAGGAGATGCAGCTTAGTTTCTTCAATTTGGATGATCCCATCCTGGAGGAGCTCAAGGAAGAGATCCTGCACACCGATATTGATACGCTTACCCCTGTGGAAGCCTTGATGAAGCTTAACGAGATCAAGCGCATGTTGACCAGTCAAAAGGTGAAGGCTTAAGGGAAAAGTTTGGAAATCAGGCCTTAAATTCCTTGGCCAAAAATTGTAGGTTGTAGCGGCCATTTTTTTGAAAAATTTTCTTGGGTATTGTTTATTTTGTATTAAATTTGCCGACGCAATAACCGCTGGAATCCGGCGGAAGTTCTTTAAAAACGCGAAAATAGCTCAGTTGGTAGAGCGCCACCTTGCCAAGGTGGAGGTCGCGGGTTCGAATCCCGTTTTTCGCTCTTTAGAATAATACCAGCCCCGATTTTTCGGGGTTTGTTTTTTAGGATCGTTGGGCATAAAGGCCAGATCTGAAAGTCCACGCTCGGATGGTGGAATTGGTAGACACGTTGGACTTAAAATCCAATGAACAGCAATGTTCGTGCGGGTTCAAGTCCCGCTCCGAGTACAGAAGCCCTCTTTATCTTATTGATTTAGAGGGTTTTTTGATTTTAGGTGTTTTCTTTAGCTGCGTTTTTCTCTCATTATACCTATTTTTGCAAAAAAGCGGAAATGGAAGCAGTGAAATGGAAAAAGCACCCGCGTTTTCGGGATCTGAGGATACTGGAGGACGGGAGCCGCTTTGTCCTTTTGGACAAACCTCTTAAGGTGCGGTCGCATAAAACCAAAAAGGGCAGCCTAAAAGTCGTCATGATCAACAGGACCTACTATTCGGCAGCCAAACTGGTGCTGGAAACCTGGGGAACACCTCCCGCCGACAACAGGCGTTATTATGCCCGCTATAAAGACGGCAATAATAAGAACCTGCATCCCGACAATCTTTACTGGGGACTACAAAACCAGACAAAAAAAGAGCTTTTTGAAAGACATATTAGGCAAAGCAAGCTGTCAAAAGATCAAACCTACGAAGCTTTTCACCGCCATAACTTCAAGGGCGAATCTCTTGCTTCAATAGCCAGGGATTTCAAGGTATCTGATATGACTATTCACCGGGCCATCAAAAGGCTGAAAAAGAAGGTGGTGCAGGAGGACGAGTAATTTTTGAACCGGACTTTAACACCGGGATTTCCTTTTCAACTTCTTAAAGTTCTGTTATCCTGTGCCCCGGTTCTTGTTCAAAAAGGCTACTTTAGTCGCTTTGGCTTTAAATTATGCAGGAGAATTCAGAAGATCCAGTTTCACATTCATTTCAAATAACTACGGCGGCAAAAAAACTGCTCCGGGCGATACGTGAACCGGCCCTGGTCCTAAACCGGGAGCTTGAGATCGTGGCTGTTAACCCTGCTTTTTCTGAACTCCTGGAAAAGCCGGAAACGTCTTTGACAGGAAATTCCATCTTAGACCTGCAGGAGGTGCAATGGCTTGATCTTTCACCTGAAGAACTGGAACAAAAGCTGCTCAAAAATGACATTTTAGAGGGGCTTTCCGCCGAAGTCAATAAAGGTATTCCCCGTGAAAATTTTTCGGTCAGGCTAAGCCCGCTTCCCCTGGGAGAGGAGCAATTGATGCTAATAACTTTCTGGAACACTTCCGAAAAAAAGGAACATAAAGAATGGCTCAAGCAGGTGCTGGCCCAGGCGCCGGCTGCTATATGTGTGCTTCGGGGGCCTGAGCATATTTTTGAAATGGCTAATGAGAACTACCTGCAACTGGTGGGGCACCGCGATATTGATAAAAAGTCTGTAAGGGAGGCCCTTCCCGAGGTTGCCAGTCAGGGATTCCTGGAAATCCTGGATAAGGTGTACAACTCTGGAGAAGTATATATAGGTTCCGAAATTCCCGTGCAGCTCACTGGGGAAGGGGAGGAGCTGCAAACCAGCCTGCTTGATTTCGTTTACCAGCCTATAAGGAACAGCCAGGGCCAAGTTGAAGGAATTTTTGTGCACGCGATCGATGTTACCGAAAAGGCGAACAACAGGAAAAAGCTGGAGCAAAGCGAAAAAAACCTTCAGGTATTAATAGACACCGTTCCAGTGATCATCTGGATCACCGACCAGAATGGTAACAGCACCTATCTTAACAGCAACTGGTATACCTATACCGGTCAATCGCGGGATGAGGAGAAGGGAATGGGCTGGTTGCACAGCGTGCATCCTACAGACAGGGAAATAGTAAAACAGAAGTTTTTGGCTGCCCTGGAGAAAAGGAAATCCTTTAGTGTAATCTACAGGCTGCGAAACAAAGAGGGAGCCTACCGGTGGGCCATTGATTCGGGCCGGCCGAAGTATGATTTGGAGGGGGAGTTTGAAGGCATGATAGGTACTGTGGTAGACATTCATGAAGACAAGATCAAGGAACAGCTCATAAGGGAACAGGAGCATCGCACCAAGTCAATAGTTGCCGAGGCAACTGTGGCGACCGCGATATACATCGGCAGGGACATGAAGATAGAACTTGCCAATGATGCAATGATCTCGCTTTGGGGTAAGGACAGGTCGGTTATTGGGAAAAGCCTGCGGGAGGCACTTCCGGAGCTGGAAGGACAGCCATTCCACGACCTGCTTGACAATGTTTTTACAACCGGCGAAACCTATTGGGGTAAGGAAGACAGGGTGGATCTTATGATTGACGGCAAAATGCAGACCGGCTATTACAACTTCACCTACAAACCGCTGCGGGACGAGAACGGCAATATCTACGGAATTTTAAACATGGCGCTGGACGTGACAGACCAGGTAAATGCCCGCCAACAGCTGGAGGAAAGCGAGACTTACTTTAGACAGATGGCAGACCTTATGCCCGAAAAAGTAATGACCACCAATGTGGAAGGAAAGCCGATCTATTTCAACCAGAACTGGCTCAACTTTACCATGCTCAGCGTTCGGGAATTAAAGCAGATAGGCTGGACCGGAAGAATTCACGAGGATGACAGGCATCGCTACGAAAGAAAATGGAGGGAATCCCTGGAAACCGGCTGCAGGTTGGATATGGAGATCAGGATCCAGAGCATGGACAGGGACTACCGATGGCATTTAAGCCGTGCCGAAGCGGTAAAAGACGAAAACGGGCAGATCAAAATGTGGATCAGCACGAATACCGATATTCAGCGGTTAAAGGAGGAAGAAAAGCGTAAAGAGGATTTTCTTAAAATGGTAAGCCATGAACTCAAGACCCCTGTAACCTCAATAAAAGGCTATGTACAGCTGTTGTTGAGTTTGCTGAAAACGGCTCAAAACCCCGAGCTGGAGAATATGCCGCTCGAAGTTTCCTTAGAGCGAATAGATCATCAGATTCGCAGGCTTACGCGCCTCATCTCAGAAATGCTCGACCTTAGCCGTATTGAAGAAGGCAAACTGGAGCTGCAAAAACAGCAATTCAGCATTAATGAATTGGTCAACGAGACCATCCAGGACATCGTGCTTACCAACACCCAGCATAAGATCAAATTAACGCATGACTTTGAGGGTGAAGTATTTGGCGACAAGGATAGAATAGGGCAGGTGTTGATCAACTTTGTGACCAATGCCATCAAGTATTCTCCCGAGAGTCAACTCATCAGGGTAAGTGTTGAAAAAAGCGCTGAAAACGAGGTGGCTGTGAGGGTTAAAGATGAGGGCATAGGAATAGCAGAAAAAGACCAACGAAATATTTTTAAGCGCTTCTTCAGGATTGGAGGCGAAAACGAGGAAACCTATTCCGGTTTTGGGATCGGATTATATTTAGCAAAGGAAATCATTCAGCGGCATAAAGGCAGAATAGAAGTAAAGAGCGAAAAAGGCGAAGGATCTGAGTTTACTTTCTTCCTGGCGATAGCCCAAAAACAATAGAGCAACAATGGCAGAAAAACAAAGAATCCTGGTGGTGGATGACGATTCAGGAATTGGCGAAATGCTCCAGACCTTACTGGAATTTTACGGCTATGAAGTCGTAGTAACCGAAAAACCCGATGAGACCGAGCAGCTCATCGCTAACCACGAGATAGATCTGGTGATGTTGGACATGCTCATTTCTGGCGTGAATGGAACAGATGTTTGCGCCAGGTTGAGAATGAACAAAGCTACCGAAAATACTCCTGTGCTCATGATGTCTGCCCTTCACGATGCGGGTCCCAAATGCAAAAAGGCCGGTGCAGACGAATTTATTGCCAAGCCCTTTGAGATGGAAGATTTGGTGAAGACCATCAACCAGCTTATCGAGGAAAGAAATTCAAGAGATTCCTAAAACAGGTTCCAAAAATGTCATTTTTGAAACTCCTTCCGAAGGGATTCCTTCCGAAGGTTTAGCGGGTTTTCTTATCTTGGGAATCTAAAATTCTCAAGAACATGATCAAAAAGTTACCATTGTATGGGCTGGCACTTGCCGCCTGCTTTGGATGTCAAGCCCCCAGGCAGGCCTCCTCAAAGGCCCCGACAGCACAAAACGCGCCCCAGAAGAAGGACAAGGGCGACTTAAAAGAATATTCCGAAGTAATCACTTCCGAGGCACAATCTGATGAAGGCCTCTTTACCACTCACAGTGTAGGGGACAAGCTGTATTATGAGATCCCGCTTGACCTGCTTGAAAAAGACATGTTACTGGTAAGCCGCATTGCCGGTGTGCCCGCAGGTTTTGGAGGCGGTTACATCAATGCCGGGTCCAAGGTGAACGAGCAGGTGGTGCGATGGTACAAGCGCGGCGACAATATCGATATGAAGGTGATAAGCTTTGAGAACCAGAGCGAGGAAGAGTCACCTATTTACCAATCGGTTGCCGCAAATAATTTCTTTCCTATTCTTTTCAGCGCTAAGATCAGTGCTTATAACAAAGAAAAAAACACTGCGGTCATCCAGGTAAATGACCTTTTTGAGGAGGAGGTTAGCGCTATCAATGCGATAAGCCCTTCCCTGAAGAAACGGTATAAGGTCAAAAAACTTGACAAGAGCCGATCCTTTATTCAGGAGGTGCATTCATACCCCAAAAATGTTGAGGTAAAGCATGTGATGACCTATGAAGCCGAAGAACCACCCGAAAGAGACCAGGCAGGTACCATCAGTATGTTGCTTAACCAGTCTATGATACTTTTGCCTGAAGATAAGATGCAGCCTCGCCTTGCCGATGATCGCGTGGGCTGGTTCAGCGTAAAGAAGATCGACTATAATTCAGATGAGCTTAAAGCAGACGATTACGAGATCATTCGCCGCTGGAAATTGGAGCCAAAAGACATGGAAGCCTACAAACGCGGAGAACTGGTCGAGCCTAAAAAACCTATTGTCTATTACCTCGATCCTGCGACTCCCGAAAAATGGAGGCCATACTTCAAGAAAGGCATAGAAGACTGGAACAAAGCTTTTGAAAAAGCAGGTTTCAAAAATGCCATTATTGCAAAGGATCCTCCAACAAAAGAGGAAGATCCCGAATTCTCTCCCGAAGATGTGCGCTACTCGGTGGTGCGTTATGTTGCCAGCACCACCCGAAATGCCATGGGACCATCGGTTATTGATCCAAGGACAGGAGAGATCATCGAGAGCGATATCATCTGGTATCACAATCATCTGCGTTCTTACAGGAACCGCTTCATGATCGAAGCCGGCGCGCAGAATCCTGCCGCCCGTACCTTAAAAACTCCCGAGGCAGAGATCGGGGAGATGATGAGAATGGTGATCGCGCACGAAGTAGGGCATGCTCTTGGGCTGCCGCACAACATGAAGGCGAGTTCGGCTTATCCAACAGATTCCTTGCGTTCGGCAGAATTCACACAAAAATACGGTTTGACCCCTTCGATCATGGATTATGCCCGGGTGAACTATGTGGCCCAGCCCGGCGACGAAGGCGTGCGTTACATCAGGATGATGGGGCCATACGACCTTTACGCCATCAACTGGGGTTACAGGTATTTGCCTGAAGCCGAAACTCCATGGGACGAAAAGCAAACATTAGACGCATGGATCCTGGAAAAAGCAGGTGATCCCATCTATGAATTCGGAAATGGTTATGGAGGCTTTGACCCGCAGTCACAAACCGAAAGCCTTGGTAAAGACAATGTGAAAGCGAGTGAATACGGCCTGGCCAACCTCAAAAAGGTGGTGCCTAATCTCATCGAGTGGACTTCAACCGATGGTGACGGCTATGATGACCTGGAAGAGGTATACCGCGAGCTTACCTACATGTGGAGAGGTTATATCAACCATGTGATCACCAATGTGGGTGGAGTTTATGAGACAAGAAAGACCGCAGACCAGGACGGAGTGGTGTACACCGCTGTGCCAAAGAAGAAGCAGAAAGAAGCAGTTGAATTTCTTAATGAACACGCCTTTACCACGCCACACTGGCTGCTAAACCAGGAGATCCTGGACAGGATCGAGTTTGCCGGTGCTATTGAAAGAGTTCAGAAACTGCAGGACCAGGCGGTAACAAGGCTGTTGGAGGAGGATCGTTTAAAGAGAATGATCGAGAATCGGCAGGTGAACGGGAAAGAGGTGTATACTCCGCTGGAAATGCTCAATGACCTTAGAAAAGGTATTTTTGAAGAGCTTTATTCCTCTAAAGCGGTTGATGCCTACAGGAGAAACCTGCAGCGTTCTTACGTAGATGCGGCAGCAGCTTATGTGCAGACCCTGGAGGAGAAAAAAGATGAAGCAGTTATTCAGTCAGACATTATAGCTTTGATGAGAGGGGAACTGCAGCGCTTGAAAAAAGATATCAACAGCAGGAAAAACCGTGTGGACGATCAATTGACCCGTTACCATTGGAATGACCTGGTGGCGAGAATTGACGCCGCGATGAATATGGAATCCTGATATTATATTTCCTGAATAAAAATTTTGAGGGGCTTCAAAAATGTCATTTTTGAAGCCCCTCTATTTTTGCTGCTGTTTGATCACCCTCTCAGGATAATCTGAAATGATCGCGTCTACGCCGAAATTCAACATTTTTCTTATGTCCCTGTTCCTGTTCACTGTCCAGGCAATGACCTTTATGTTCTGAGCTTTTAATGAGTCCACGAACTTCTTGTCATGTATCAGCCTGTGATCAAGGCTGTAGTAATCTGGTGCAAAATCAAGTCTGGACAACTGCCTTTGGGTATCGGGATTTTCTGAAAGGTAGGAGATCTTGATCTCCGGGTATTTCTCGTGTAGCAGGTTCAATAGATTTGGATCAAACGACTGAATTATGAGTCTGTCTTCGAGCCGGTATTTTTTCAGGATGGGCACGACCAGGTTGATGAATTCTTCCGGCTGCGGCTGAAAGCTGCCGTATTCCCGTGGTACCGATTTTAGTTCGATACTGTAGACCACCGGCTTCAGCTTTTTCTCCTGAATTTGATCCTCAACCGCCTCGATCACCTCTTCAAGCAACGGCTTATAGGTTTTTTCTCTTTTTTTCCAGAAGAACCTGAAATCCCATTTGGAGCCAATGTCGAATTTTTTGATCTCCGAATACTCCATCTCATACAGGTTGTAGGAACGCTCCCGGGCATGGGCAATGGGTTTCCCATTAGGAGTGAGCACATAATCTGAAGCCATGTACGGCTCATGAGACACCACAACCTGTTTGTCTTTAGAGATCACCACATCCATTTCAATAGCATCCACGCCATGATCTACTGCATATTGAAAACCCTGCAGGCTGTTCTGGGCCCGGTGACCGGCAGCTCCCCGGTGCCCATGAACTTCGGTTGTTTTGGAATGGGCTGTCATTTCCACATTTTTGGAAGGTGTACAAGAAAAAAGAACAGTTAGACCGGTTAAGGCAAAGAACTTAAAAGTGTTCATCCTCTACAAAAGATTGATTCTATGAAGTTACAGAATTCGGAGGCTTTAAGGCAAGAAAAAAGCCATTCATATTGAATGGCTTTCATATAAATAAGTGAAAAATTTTATTCTTCGTCGATCTCCACCTGGTCATCGGTCTCGTGGATCTCTTCATCGATCTCGCGCTGCACGTCTTCTGCGCCTTCTTCTACTTCCTGGGCGGCTTCACGAGTACCTGCTTCTACGTCTTCGCCAATGGCTTCAACCGCATCTTCTGTTTTTTCTTCTGTGCTCTCACGACATGAAAAGGTGGTGAGGGCAAGTGCTGCCAAACTTAGGCTTAAAAATAACTTCTTCATAACTTCAATTTTTAAAAGTAAAAAAGCCACAAGGTTCTCTTGTGGCTTATGATTGGAATTGGAAAAAGATTAGTCTACTTCTTCTTCGTTGATTTCTTGTTCCATTTCATCACCAGCGTTCTCACCGGCTTGCTCGATCTCGTCACCAGCGTCTTCTACTTCAGATTCGATCTCATCACCGGCCTGCTCCATGTCGTTTCCTACTTCTTCCATGTCGTTTTCAACATTTTCTTCAGTAGTTTCTCTACAAGAGTAGGTTGATAATGTAAATGCAGCAACAAAAAGTCCTAAAAATAATTTTTTCATGTTAGTATGTTTAATTAGTTAAGACAAATTTAAACTAATTTTTAAATATCCAAAGAAGACTTTGCAGAAACTGCAGAGTTTCAGGACGTACGCTTTTTTAAAGTCTCGAATTTTCCCTCAAGTACCTAGTTATCATTCCGGTGGCTCCGGTGTTATTGCTGATAAATTCTGAAGAAATTTTTCCTGTCTTTCTTCGGAAGGTTTCATCATTCAGCAGCCGGTCCAGCAGTTCTTTCAGCGGTTCATAAGAGCTTACGCTAAAAAGCCCTTTTTGAGTCCTTAGTGCTACGGCCTCAGGGAAACGGGTAATATTAGTCCCCGTGATCACTGGAACGCCGAAGGTGGCCGGTTCTAAAATGTTATGCAAGCCGGTATTCCCCACCGCGCCGCCTACAAAAGCAATATCGGCATAGCTGTAGATCCTGCCCAGCAAACCAATAGTATCTACAATCAATACCCGGTAATCATTGAGCTGTTTTCCTTCTTTTTCAGAAAAGAGCATCACGCTCTTTTCAATTTGTTCTTTCAAAGCCTCAATGCGTGCAGGTTTTAGCGTATGAGGCGCAATAATGTATTTGACATTTTTTGGGCCTTCATTGATGTACTTCACCAGCAGGGCTTCATCTTCGGGCCAGCTGCTGCCTGCTACGACACAGAGCTCATCATTTTTGAATTCTTCAATAAACTCCAGCCTGTTCTCCTGCTCCAGTTGTTTGCTTACCCGGTCAAACCTGGTGTCTCCGCTCACGGCTGCATTGTCATAGCCCAGCCGGGAAAGCAGTTCCTTAGATCTTGAATTCTGAAGAAAGAAGTACTCAAAGGCCTCCAAATACTTCCGCATCCATTTTCCGTAGGATTTAAAGAAAGCCTGGTCTTCCCTGAAAGCACCTGAGATCAAAAGCGTCCTGATATTTCTGTTTTTTAGCTCCTTTAGAAAATTAGGCCAAAACTCATATTTGATGAACAGCACCCAATCAGGATGAACTAGATCGAGGAATTTTCTGGCATTTTTGGAAGTGTCCAGCGGCAGATACACCACGACATCGGCCACAGCCGAATCTTTCTTCACCTCGTAACCCGAAGGGGAAAAGAAACTGAGCACGATCTTGTGCTTCGGAAAAATTTGCTTCACCTCGAGGATCACCGGCAGTGCCTGCTCATACTCACCCAGGGAGGCGGCGTGAAACCAGATGGTCTTATCTTCGGCAGAAATGTGCTGCTTCAGGACATCAAAAACCTCTTTACGGCCGTTGATGAACAACTTCATCTTGTCGTTGAACAAAGTGCTTAGCGGAAGTGCTTTTTCCGCAGAATTCAGCAAGAAATTATATAGAAAATGCAAGAGCCCTCGTTTGGTCGCTAAATTAGTAAAATCCCCTTGGGATAAGAGGCTTAATTCGTATTTTCGTGGGCATAATTCAACAGAATGAAAAAGATACAAATGGTTGACCTTAAGGGTCAATATGATAAAATTAAAAACCGGGTCGACGCTTCAATGCTGGAAATTTTGGACTCGACAGCTTTTATAAACGGCCCCGAGGTACATGCTTTTCAAAAGGAACTGGAAGAATATCTCGAGGTGAAACATGTGATCCCGTGTGCAAATGGGACAGATGCGCTGCAGATCTCTATGATGGGACTGGGATTACAGCCCGGCGATGAGGTGATTACTGCAGATTTCACCTTTGCGGCCACCGTTGAGGTGATCGCTTTGCTGCAGCTTACGCCCGTTTTGGTCGATGTAGAACCCGATACTTTCAACATAGATCCCGAGGCCATAAAAAAGGCGATTACACCTAAGACAAAAGCTATAGTGCCGGTGCATCTTTTTGGCCAGGCGGCTAATATGGATGCGATCATGGAGATCGCCAGGGAGCATAACCTTTACGTAATTGAGGATAATGCCCAGGCCATTGGGGCAAATTACCATTTCAAGAATGGCAACACCCAAAAGGCAGGAGCTATTGGCCATGTGGCCTCCACCTCCTTCTTTCCTTCAAAGAACCTTGGCTGTTATGGCGACGGCGGAGCAATTTTCACCAATGATGATGAACTGGCGCACACCATTCGCGGGATTGTGAACCACGGAATGTATGAGCGTTACCATCACGATGTGGTGGGCGTGAACTCCCGTCTTGACAGCCTGCAGGCTGCAGTGCTAAGGGCGAAGCTTCCGCATTTGGACAGCTATAATAAGGCAAGGCAGAATGCTGCGAAAAAATATTCGGAAGCTTTTAAAGGCAAAAAGAATATCGAGGTGCCTTTCACGGCATCTTCCGAAGATACGCACGTGTACCACCAGTACACCTTGAAGATCCTTAACGGGAAGCGCGATGCGCTGGTGAATCACCTTAACGAGCAGGGCATTCCCTGTGGAATCTATTATCCGATCCCGCTGCACAGCCAGAAAGCTTATAAGGATGAGCGTTACAACGAAGCCGATTTTGAGGTGACGAACCAGCTGGTGAAGGAGGTGATCTCCCTGCCAATGCACACCGAACTGGAAGATGAGCAGATCGATCTTATTACCAAGACGGTAATCGACTTTGTAGAGAACAACTAGTTTTTACCTCTCAAAAATGCAAAAAGCCGAAGGAATTTTCTTCGGCTTTTCTATTTGCTCGAAAAGAGCATTTTTTTACTTCTTTATTCTAGATCTCTGCTGAAGACACAGTTGCGCTTCTGTCGATCTTTTTTACCAGGCCTTGCAACACCTTTCCGGGGCCAACCTCAATGAATTCGGTTGCGCCGTCCTTGATCATGTTTTGCACGCTTTGTGTCCATTTCACGGGAGCCGTCAATTGGAACATGAGATTCTTCTTGATCTCGGCAGGATCGGTTACTGCAAAAGTGCTCACGTTTTGATAGATCGGGCAAACAGGAGTATTGAACTGGGTTTCCTCTATGGCCTTGGCCAATTCCTCACGGGCCGGCTCCATCAATGGGGAGTGAAAAGCACCTCCCACAGGAAGGATCATCGCCCTTCTCGCACCTCTTTCTTTTAATTCTTCGCAGGCTTTTTCCACCGCCAGCTGGTCTCCAGAGATCACCAATTGCCCGGGGCAGTTGTAATTTGCGGCCACAACGGTACCTTTTGTATCGGCACATATAGATTCTACCATTTCATCCTCCAGTCCAAGAACTGCAGCCATGGTAGATTCTTCAAGTTCGCATGCATGTTGCATGGCTAAAGCTCTTTTGTAGACCAGTTTGAGACCGTCCTCAAATTTAAGGGTGCCGTTGGCCACAAGGGCAGAAAGTTCTCCCAGGGAGTGCCCGGCCACCATATCGGGTTGAAAACTGTCGCCCAGAACTTTGCTCAGGATCACCGAATGTAAGAAAACTGCCGGTTGGGTTACCCTTGTTTTCTTAAGGTCGTCTGCATCACCTTCAAACATGACCTTTGTTATTGAAAACCCAAGAATGTCATTGGCTTTTTCAAAAAGCTCTTTGGCAAGAGGGGATTTCTCGTAAAGATCCTTCCCCATTCCTTTGAATTGTGCGCCCTGTCCGGGAAAAATATAAGCCTTCATAATATTTGGTTTAAGGCTGCTAAATTAAAGAAAATATAAAAAAACCTCACAGTTTGACCTGTAAGGTTGCTTTTAAAGGACCAAAAGTCTTATAGGTTCATTTTACCTTTTTCACCAATGTCCTGTTGATTTCCGGTAACTGCGCCTACTCCCAGTTTGAGCAGGGTCACGAATTTGTTTGATTTATTATCCCAGTAATATGCCTCCTGTGGACGGATCTTGATAGCCGTAACCTCGGGATCTTCTTTGCCTTTGAAGTAACTGTCATCTGTTTTGGAATAAAGGTCACCAATGACCTTTGCGTCTGATGTTATCTCTGCTTCTCCATAAACGCTCAGGAACTCCATGTCATCTGGGTTGCTGTACAGCAGCTGCACATCATTGCTCTTCATGAGCTCTTTGTTGTGCTCGCTGTTTCTGCCGCTTAAGAACCAGATATTGCCGTGATCATCCATTTTCTTGGTGTACATGGGCACGGCGTTGATAGGTTTTTTTCCGAAGCCGGTAAGCATCATGGCTACAGAGGTGTCTCCAATATGTTCCTTTAATTTTTTGAGGGATTCTTCTTTATTTAAATTTTCAGTGCTCATATTTCATTTTTTAGTTAACTACTTAAATATAAATGAATTAAATCAGCTGATTTTTAAATAACTGCTAAAAGATGAGGTGGTCCTGTTAAGGTTTATGAAAAGCTCTTCAAAATTCGCTTTACTCCGCCAAGATAGCTGCTGCCAAAGATGTTGAGGTGCACCAGCAGGTAATATAGCTGCCATAGCGGTACCCGGTCTTCAAAACCCTGTTGCAGCGGAAAATTTTCATCGTATGCCGAAAATACCTTTTCCGGAAAACCGCCAAACAGCTTCATCATCGCCAGATCCATCTCCCGAGGCCCAAAACTCACAGCCGGGTCGATGAGGCAGGGTAAACCTTCTTCGTTGGTGATATAATTGCCACCCCAAAGATCGCCATGAATGAGCGCCGGGGGTTCCCCGGGAATTGCTTCGGAAATGTTCTTAAAGATCCTGTCTAAATGCCCGAAAGAAAAGCCATTTTTGGATGCCATTCTCAGCTGGGGCTCCAGCCGCTGCCTGATGTAGAAATCGGCAGCCGAAGTTTCCCGGCCGTTGTACTGCGGAAGGCTTCCAATGTAGTTGTCATCTTCAAAACCAAATTTTTCTGAAGAGTTTTTGTGCAGGCCGGCAAGCTCCTGCCCAAAGAGATCCCAAAAATGCGATTTTTGAGGGGCTTCTTTTTTGTATTCTAAAATGAGATAAGCGGTGTCGTCTATTTGACCCAGCCCAAAAACTTCCGGTACATCAATGCTTCCGGATTTCTTCAGGACTTCTAATCCCGCCTTTTCTGCGGAAAACATCCCGGGGAAAGCTGAAAGTGAATTGATCTTGACGACCTTTTTCCCTTCCGAAGTATTCAAAAGAAAAACTTCATTGATGCTGCCGCCGGCAAGCGAGGTAACCTCGTTTATTTCAAAACCTTCGCGGGCTGCAATATTTTGTATGTTCCGGTCATCTTTTACGCTCATAGGTGAGGTAGGTGAAGGAGTAGGCGTGCTTGTCGTCTTTTGGATGAAAGCTGGAATCCACCAGTTTCCAGTGGTCTTCGTCTATTTCGGGAAAAAAGGCATCGGCTTCAAAAGTGCCGTGCACGCGGGTAAGTTCGATCTTATCGGCTTCTGGCATTCCAAGTTTATAGATCTCGCCCCCGCCAATGATGAAAGGCTGCTTGTCCTCTTTAGCGATCTCCAGGGCCTTGTCCAGGGAATGCACAACGATCGCCCCTTCTGGATCATAATCGTTTTGCCTGGTGATCACTACGTGGGTGCGGTTGGGTAAAGGTTTGGGAAATGTTTCAATGGTCTTGCGACCCATGATGATGTAATGCCCGGTGGTCAACTGCTTGAACCTCTTAAAATCGTCGGGCAGGTGCCACACCAGGTCTTTGTCTTTCCCAAGGGCATTGTTCTCGGCCGCGGCGGCGATCATCGTAATTTCAGGCATTTTTCAGGAATTAATAGGTTCGTCGGGATCAATGGGTTTGTTGGTCGTAGGCGGAATGTACGGTTCATTTTTCTTGGGCAGCGGGTGCTCTCGTTCCACCTTTGCCCTTAATTCTTCTATTCTTTCCTGCTGCTTTGCCACCAACTTTTCGATCTGCCTGTTTTCCCAGTCCTTGCCTAAGAACCGGTTGGTGATGAACACGTTAAAGGCATGAATGAGAAGAATTATTCCCCAGATGATGATCGCCCACACGAACCAGTCGATCCCAAAAGGATTGATGTCCTGCCCAATTTCAAAGATGAGGTTGACAAGGATGAGCACGACAGAGCCTATAAGAAAAACGATAAAGTGCTGGTACAATCTTCTTTTTTCCCTGGCCCTTTCCTGGGCCCGTTCGATCAACTCCCGCTGTTCGGGATCTATTTTTGAAGCACTTTTCCTTTTGGTTGACATATGAAAGAATTATTTTAGAGATATTCTCAAATTTATTGATTTTACTTCGGAAAACTTAAGGCTTATGAAGAATTTTAAGAAACTGTTCCCGGTGCTCAACACCTACACCTACCTTAATACGGCGGCTTCGGGCCTGCTTTCTGAAAGCCTGCTCGATTTTAGACAGGAACATGACCTTGATTTTATGATCCTTGGCAGTGTCTTCAAGGAGAAGCAGGGAAAGCAGCTGGCGGCAACCAGAGAGGCGGTAGGCAAGCTGTTTAGCTGCGCTCCCAACCGGGTGGCGCTCACCCCGAATTTTTCCTACGGATTCAACACCCTCATGGAAGGCGTGGGAAAGCCCAAAAAAGTGCTGTTGCTGGAAAACGACTATCCTTCAGTGAACTGGGCAGTGGAGTCGAGAGATTTTGCGGTGGTTTACGCTAAGATCGATGAACAGCTGGAGCAGAATATTGCCGAAGCCGTGGAACAGCATAAGCCCGATGTTTTTTGTTTCAGCATTGTGCAGTACCTCAATGGGATCAAAATAGATCTCGATTTTTTGAAGGACCTAAAAAAGCGGTTTCCGAATCTGCTTCTGTTTGCCGATGGGACGCAGTACTGCGGTACCGAAAGATTTGATTTTGAAGATTCGGCCATAGATGTGCTGGGCGCCAGCACCTATAAATGGATGAATGCCGGTTACGGCAACGCTTTTTTCCTGTTCAAGGAACACATGGAAGATAAGATCTCTCCGAAGTCATTGGGCTTTAATTCGCTGCAGGGCAAATACAAGCCGCAGGAGGGAAGCCTCATTGGAAAATTTGAACCGGGTCACCAGGATACGCTTAACTTCGGAAGCCTGAAGGCAGCAATTGACCAGATTAAACAGATAGGGCTGGAGAACATAGAGAACCGGGTAAAAGAGCTTTCCGCAGCGGCAAAGAAAAGCTTCGAAGCCCTGGGTTTATTGGAAGAAGCGGTGGTGAAAAGGAAACAGCATTCCTCCATTTTCAACATCAAAGGAGACGATAAGCTCTTCCAAAAGCTGCGCTCGAACAACGTGATCTGCTCCCAAAGAGCCGATGGACTCAGGATCAGCTTTCATTTTTATAATACAGAAGATGACCTGAAAGCTCTGCTCAAGCTGCTTAAATAAAGTAAAGGGCCTTAAGAAATTGCTTTTTTCAGGCCCTTTGAAAGTTTAAAGTAGATATATGCCATCCTGTTTACATTTTAGCCTTATCTCTTGCGGCCAGATACTGGCCTGCACTTCTCCAATATGCTTTTTCTTCAGCAGGAACATCACCAGCCTTGATTGGCCGATTCCGCCTCCCAAGGTTTGCGGAAGGCGACCTGAGAGCAATTCCCGGTGGTAAAAGAGCTGACTTCGACTTTCCATTTTTCGATGTTGCAGTTGAAGTTGGAGCACATCGGGATCTACACGAATTCCCATTGAGGAAATCTCGAATGGCTGTTGTAGAACACTGTTCCAAACGATAATATCGCCATTAAGCCCTTTTGTGTCCGGGGATGTGGGAGTAGTCCAATCGTCATAATCGGGGGCACGACCATCATGGGGCTCTCCGTTCTCCAATTCTCCTCCAATCCCAATGAGAAAAACAGCACCAAATCTTTTAGCTGCTTCAGCCTCGCGTTCTTTGGGTGAGAGTTGGGGAAATTCCTTGAGGAGTTCCTCTGTATGTACAAAAGTGATCTCAGAAGGAAGGGAAGGGGTGAGAAGGGGGTATTCTGCAGCAAGATCAGTTGCTGTTTCAACTATCGCCCGGTATATCTTTCTTACCTGGGCTTTTAAAAACTCAAGGGACCGGTCTTCTGGAGGAATGACCATTTCCCAGTCCCATTGGTCCACAAAGATGGAGTGCAAAGGACCTATTTCTTCATCAGGCCTCAGAGCCTTCATATCTGTAAATATCCCTGTTCCTGAAGAAAGGCCGTATTCTGCCAGCCGTAGCCGTTTCCATTTTGCGAGAGATTGTACTACTTCGGCAGACTGCTCCTCCATAGCTTTAATAGGAAAAGCAACCGGCCTTTCTATTCCGTTAAGGTCGTCATTAATTCCGGTTCCCTTTAGTACCACTGATGGTGCGGAGACTTTTGTGAGGGAAAGTTGGATTTTTAATTGCTTTTCAAAAGCTGTCTTCACAAAATGTACAGCTTCTTCTGTCTGAAGTTTATCTGACAGGGGGGTGATGGTTTTTGACGCGATCATAATATTGTTGATTTTGGTTTATGATTTAAAATAAAAAAAGCCCACCTGCGGAAAAGGTGAGCTGTTGGCACAAGATCCTTTTCCCGGTTGGTGGGTCGTGATTATTTAGATTATTTCTATTATTTGTTTTCATTGATCCTGGTCAAAAAAAAAGCCTTTCCGGGTCGGAAAGGCTTTTAAAATTATTGCTGGTTTAGTTTAAACAACAAAAGACTTCCACAACCCGGTTTTGTACAGGTTATTATTATTGAAGTTATTATTGTTGTTAAAAAACATCATTTTTCTTGTCTATATCTGTAAACTTACATAATTGTTTTTAAATAAATGGTATTTATTTTTCAATTTTTATATCGTCGGAAAATGTGACGAAATTCTTAATGTCTGCAGCTTCTTGATTAGGATGAGGATAGAACCAGGCTGCATCTTCTTTTTTATCTTCCCCAACCTTGATGTGAAAATAGGAAGCCTTGCCTATAGAAGGGCTCACGTTGTGTGAGTCGCTCTGCTGAAAATACTCGGAATTGATGGCGTCGGGCGGGAAGTAATGTTTTTCCTCATGAAGCTGAGTTTGATCGCTTTCGGCAAGTACGGTGTTGTTCCAGATTGCTTTCATTTTACCTTTTTTAGAATATAGTTTTTATAGCATATTTCTTGGTCGCTAAAATCTCCACTCACCTGCAGCCCTGCTTCGGCTGCCAGCCATGCGACCGAGGTATCGTCGTATTTCTGGGAGATCTCGGTGTGGATGCTTTCCCAATTTTGGAAACTCACTTGCAGGTCCAGCTCATCGATCTCTACCGTATGCGCTTCTTTACTCACCAGAAAACTTTGTACCAGGCCGGTCTCAGGGTCATAAGTGGGCCAGTGGGTGAATTTTTCGGGATCGAAATTGGCTTTGAGCTCCCGGTTCATCCTTTCCAGCAGGTTCATGTTAAAGGCCCTGGTGACGCCTTGCGAGTCGTTATAGGCATCCAGTATTTTCTGCGGATCTTTCTTCTGATCCATTCCTATGAACAGCAGGTCTTCCTCGTTCATGGCTGCAGCGATCTTCTTTAAAAACGCAACGGCCTCCTCCTGGGTAAGGTTTCCAATGTTGGAGCCCAGGAACAGGATCACCTTTTTGCGGCTGTTGTATTCTTCGAGCCGGTGCAGCACCTCTTTGTACATTCCCTGCTGCGGCTGCACGCTTAGCTGCGGCAGCTCCTCCTGCAGGCTTGCCGTAAGCTGTGAAAGCACGTTTTGGCTGATGTCTACCGGAAGATAGCGGAAATTCAGTTGCTTTTCGAGGAAGTGCTTCAGCAGTAATTTTGTTTTCTTTCCGTCGCCTGCACCAAGTTCTATAAGGTCAAAGCCATCAGCTGAGTCAAATTTTCGACCGATCTCTTCGGTATTTTTTTCCAGGATCTCGTATTCCTTTCCGGTGAGGTAATATTCCGGCAGCTGCATGATCTGCTGAAAAAGCCTGTCGCCCTTTTCGTCATAAAAGTATTTGGAATCTAACTTTTTTGGATAAGAGGTAAGGCCGTGAAAAACATCGGCGGCAAATTCTGTTTTAAACTGAGGTGGCATTGTTTTGTTCATATTTTGGAGGTGTTAGCGGGCCAACCTTAATCCGGTGAATTGCCAGCGCAAATGTGGATGAAAAAAATTTCGGTATGTAGGCCGCACATGGTTGGGAGCAGTGGCTACAGAACTGCCGCGAAGCACTTTCTGGCTTACCATGAATTTACCGTTGTACTCGCCAAGTGCCCCGGGAGCTTTAGTATATCCGGGGTAGGGAGAGTACGCGCTCTCGGTCCATTCCCAGCGGCTGCCCCAGTCGAATTGGTCCTGGGCAGCTTCCCATTCAAATTCTGTAGGCAGGCGCAGGCCTTTCCATTGGGCATAAGCAAAAGCTTCGTAATAGGAAATATGCGTTACCGGCGCATCGGGATCTAATGGTTTTAGTCCGCTCAAGGTATATTGCTGCCATTCCCCATCGATCTTGTGCCAGTAAAAGGGCGCTTCTATGTCATTTTTGTTGACCCAGTCCCAGCCTTCGGCGTGCCACAGCAGCACCTGCTTATAGCCACCATCTCGCATAAATTCCAGGTACTCTTTATTGGTGACCAGCCTGTTTGAGATTTCGTATTGCTGCAGGTAAACCTTGTGCCTCCCAAGCTCGTTATCATAAGAAAATTCGCCCGGCCTGTTGTGTCCTATCTCATAAATGCCTTCCGTCATGGAAATCCATTCCTGTTGAAGATCCTGCTGCAGGTTCTCTTTAAAATTTTCGTCATATACCGGGTGCAAAGGATTGTTCCCCAAAATGTACTTGATATCTGTAAGCAGCAGCTCCTGGTGCTGTTTCTCGTGATGGCAGCCCAGCTCGATAACTTCCATAAGCTCTTCGGAAAGGTCTTCCCGGTTGAGGAGTTCTTTCAGGTGTTGAGTAACATGTTTTCTAAAATCATACACTTCAGAAACAGCCGGCCTGGAAAGATTTCCGCGGTTGGACCTGAGGACTTTGTCTCCTGCGCTCTCATAGTAGCTGTTGAAGACATACGCGTATTGCGGGTCAAAAATGTGATAATCAGGAAGGTTTTCCTTCAGCACAAATTCTTCAAAGAACCAGGTGGTATGACCTAAATGCCATTTTGGAGGAGAAACATCCTCGATTGGCTGTACCACATAATCTTCGGTCTTTAAATAAGAGCAGATCTCTTCGGTACGGGCTCGGGTTTGGGTGAAAAGTTGAATAAGTTCTTGACGGGTGATCATAAAAAAAGGAAACACAGTGGTTTCCTTCAAATTTATGGTTTTAAACCGCAAAAAAGCGTTAAGATAAAGCTAACAAACAGGTTTAGAAGGTGAAAGGCGTCTTGTATTTCACCGCAATAGGCTTGCCGGCAAGTTTGCCCGGTGTCATGACGGGCATGGCCTCCACGATCTTTCTGGCCTCTGCATTAAGCTCCTTTTTAGGGCCTTCTACAGAAAGCACTTCGACTTTTCCCTGCTCATTTACCTGGAAAGAGACAACGGCTTTTCCCCTGATGTAATTTCCCTGTGTGTCTTTGGGAAAATGATAGTGCGACTTCATATGTGCAATCATCTTCTCTTTAAAACAGGCTTTCTTCTCGGCTTCACTGCCGCTGCAGCCCGGCCATACCGGCGCAATTTCTTTGGTTGTAAGGCGGTTACCTTTTACGGTTACACCTTCCTGGGCGAAAGAAATACTTCCGCAAAGCAATGCAAGAACAAACAGGAAATTTCTCATTTTTGAAAGTTTAGAATCTATAAGTACTTGTAAAATTGCGTGCATCTGGCTCGCCACATAGTTAGATCGATTTATACTGCAACCTTGCCTTTAATGGCCGGATGCGGATGATAATCCTCCAATAAAAAATCTTCAAACTTGAAATCAAAAATATCCGTCACTTCGGGGTTGAGCTTCATGGTGGGCAGCTTTCTAAAATCTCTTGACAGCTGCAGGTTCACCTGTTCCAGGTGGTTGTTGTAAATGTGTACATCTCCAAAAGTGTGAATAAAGTCGCCGGCCTCGTAACCGCACACCTGCGCCATCATCATGGTGAGCAGGGCGTAAGATGCGATGTTGAAGGGCACGCCAAGGAAAACATCGGCGCTGCGCTGGTATAGCTGACAGGAAAGTTTGCCATCGGCAACATAGAACTGGAAGAACGCGTGGCAGGGCGGCAGGGCCGCTTTCCCGTTGGCAACATTTTCCGAAAAAGATTTTGAGGTATCGGGTAAAACTGAAGGGTTCCAGGCAGAGACGAGCATGCGCCTGCTGTTAGGATTTTTCTTTAGAGTTTCCACGATCTCCTTGATCTGGTCGATCTCTTCAGAATTCCAGTTTCTCCACTGGTGCCCGTAAACAGGTCCAAGGTCGCCGTTGTCATCGGCCCACTCGTTCCAGATTCGCACCCCGTGCTCCTGCAGGTAGTGGACATTGGTATCGCCTTTGAGAAACCAAAGCAGCTCGTAAATGATCGATTTTAAATGCAGCTTTTTGGTGGTCACCATAGGGAAACCTTCACTAAGGTCAAACCGCATTTGGTACCCGAACACGCTTTTGGTGCCGGTACCGGTACGGTCGCCTTTTTCGTTTCCGTTCTCGAGTATGTGCTTTATGAGGTCGTGATACTGTTTCATATTCCTAAGGTTCCAAAAATGTGATTTTAGCTTGAGCTTGAGAATTATAGCTTCGGAAGCATTTCCGAAGAAAAAGAAAATTCCGGGTGATTTTCAGCTAAAATAGAAAATACCCGGAATTAATATAGTTAAAAATGCTTCGGAAATTACCCGATGATCATTCCTGCGATGGTGGCCGAAAGCAAAGAGGCGATTGTACCGCCGATAAGCGCTTTCATTCCAAATTCTGATAAAGTTCTTCTTTGTCCGGGAGCCAGCGACCCAATTCCGCCTATCTGTATCCCGATAGAGGCGAAGTTGGCAAATCCGCAAAGCATATAGGTGGCCATAATGACCGATTTTTCATAGGTGAGGCTTAAGGCATTCACCGGATTCTTGAGCTCTGCCAGCTGAATGTATCCAACAAATTCACTTGCTGCAAGCTTGATACCCAGCAATTGTCCCATGAGCATCATGTCTTCTTTGGCGACCCCGATAAGCCACATTAAAGGCGCGAAAACGGTCCCGAGAATAGATTCCAGGGAAAGTTTGCCGTAAGGCGTGTTTTCGGCCAGCAGGGCGTTGAGGTGTGTGACGCCGCCAATAACGCCAAGGACGTAATTGATCATGGCGATAAACGCGATGAATACCAGCAGCATGGCCGCTACGTTGGCTGCCAGTTTAAGACCTTCGGTAGTACCGTTGGCAATTGCATCAAGTATATTGGAGCCAATTTTTTCCGAAGAAACTTCCACGTTAGTGTCAATAGCTTCTTTCTGCGGATATAGTATTTTTGAAACTACAATAGCACCCGGAGCTGCCATTACTGAAGCTGCCAAAAGGTGTTTTGCGAACTCCAGTCTTAAGGCAGGATCGTCTCCACCAAGGAAGCCGATGTATGCAGCGAGTACTCCTCCTGCTACAGTAGCCATTCCACCTATCATTACCAATAGGATCTCAGAGCGGGTCATTCTCTCCAGGTATGCTTTGATCATCAAAGGTGCTTCGGTTTGTCCTAAAAAGATGTTTCCGGCAACACTTAAACTTTCAGGTCCCGAGATGCCAAGGATCTTTGTCAGTACCCAGGCCATTCCTTTTACGACGATCTGTATCACTCCCAGGTAGAATAATACCGAGGTAAGTGCAGAAAAGAAGATAATGGTTGGCAGTACCTGGAACAGGAAGATAAAGCCGTAGCTGTCGGCATTCATCAGGCCGCCCAGCAGGAATTCACTTCCGGCAGCGGTAAAGTCCAGGATGAGCACGAAAATTTTGCCCACGGCATTGAACATGTTCTGTACAATTGTGATCTTCAGGACACCAATAGCTAAGATGAGCTGAGCAGAGAGTCCTGCTCCTACTGTTTTCCAGTTGATGTTACGGCGGTCACTGCTAAAAAGGAAGGCGATCACGATGAGCGAGATCATTCCCAGTACTCCGCGCCAGATGCTTTGGAACGAGATGCCTGCGCTGGGGATCATGTTTTTCTTGGTAGCTACCGGTAAAACAGCAGCTGCAGACTGGGGTGCCTCTTTTAAGCTGTAAACAATGTTATTTCCCGCAAGAACCAGCGTGGAATCTGTGAAGTTACTTACTCGAAACTCCCTGATGCTGTCTGTTCGATCATCAAAATCGAGGAGCAATTTGTCATTTTTGAGACTGTAATTTCCGGAGGCTTCATTGAGGTTTCCGCCTTTCAGGTTAAACTCAAAAGAGTTGTCCTCAAATTTGAGATAATCTGTAGCCGGATCAAGTTCAAAAAGTTCGTTGTCAAGGCTGTCTGTAACGGCCTCTACATTCCAGGTCCTGGTAATGTTTTGGGCAAAAGAAGTGCTTATTCCGAAGAAAACCAGGAATAGGCCGCACCAAAATTTAGTCATAAAGCGGGGGGTTATTTTCGTTTGGAGATCTCATCTCTAATACGGGCCGCTTTTTCGTAGTCTTCGTTTTTCACGGCCTGGTCCAACATATTATTAAGTTCGTTAAGGGAAAGTTTTTTATAATCTGGTTCGTTGGATTTTACTTCAACTTCGCTGGAAAAAAGCTCATCTACAATGATGTCTTCTTTTTCCTTTTCTTTTTCTTCTTTTTTGGTGTCGCCTTTTAAATAGATTCCGGCCTTGTCAAGAATGTTCTTGTAGGTGAAAATAGGTGCCTGGAACCGCAGGGCCAAAGCGATGGCATCACTGGTCCTGGCATCGATGATCTCCTCGATCTTGTCGCGCTCGCAAATAAGACTGGAATAGAAAACCCCGTCAACAAGCTTGTGAATGATCACCTGCTTTACAACGATCTCAAACCTATCGGCAAAATTCTTAAAAAGGTCGTGGGTGAGGGGGCGAGGTGGTTTTATCTCTTTTTCAAGAGCTATTGCAATAGACTGCGCCTCAAAGGCCCCAATAACAATTGGGAGTTTGCGTTCTCCGTCAACTTCGCTCAAAATTAAGGCATACGCCCCATTTTGGGTTTGGCTGTAAGATATTCCTTTAATGTTAAGGCGCACTAAACTCATACTTCAAAAATACAAAAAAAAGGCTGTCTAGCAGGGCAATAAACCTAACCTGACAGCCCTTTTTACGGCTCGCAATTTAAAAAAATTATGCGTTATTCGCCTTAAATTCCTTTAATTTTTCGGTGAGCTTAGGCACTATTTCAAAAGCGTCTCCTACGATTCCGTAGTCGGCAGCCTTGAAGAAAGGAGCCTCAGGATCATTGTTGATCACCACTTTGGTCTTGGAGGCGCTAACCCCGGCAAGGTGTTGAATAGCTCCCGAGATACCAACTGCAATATAGAGGTTGGCAGCTACAGGTTTCCCGGTCTGGCCTACGTGCTCGCTGTGTGGTCTCCATCCCATGTCACTAACCGGCTTGGAGCAGGCAGTGGCGGCACCAAGAGTGTCTGCCAGTTCTTCGATCATGCCCCAGTTCTCAGGTCCTTTAAGTCCGCGACCTCCCGAAACTACGATCTCTGCATCGGCGATGGTCACCTTGTTTGCTGCTTTGTCAACAGAAACAACGTTTACTGAAAAATCTTCTTCAGAAAGAGAAGGAGAGAATTCTTCGTCGCTAACGTCTGTTTGGTTTTCCTTTAGGCCGAAGGCATTTTTTGAAACTCCAATGATCTTCACATCTGTAGAGATCCTGGTGAAGTTAAAGGCTTTGTTGGTGAAAGCGGTCCTTTTTACCTCAAGAGGTTCGGTGCTTTCTGGCAAGGTCACCACGTTAGAGGCGTAACCTGCTTCCAATTGCACGGCTAAAAGCGGAGCTAGATATTTTGCGTTGGCGCTCTGGCTTACCACCACTACTTTAGCACCTTCTTTTTCTGCTGCCTGCTTGATGGCGTCGGCATAGGCTTCGGCATTGAACTTCTCGAGTTTGTCGCTGTTTACCTTAAGCACTTTGCTCACTCCGTATTTTCCTAGTTCCGAAGTGTCTCCGGCGTTGAATGCAACCGCAGTCACCTGCGTGCCCATCATATCGGCCACTCCCTTGGCGTAAGAAGCCACCTCAAAAGCGGTCTTCTTGAACTTTCCTTCTTCTGATTCTGTATATACTAAAACTGACATAAATTTCTTTTTAAATTCCAATTAACAAATTCCAAAATCCAATGTTGAATTATAAATTCTGAATTTTAAATCGCTTTGGCTTCGTTGTGAAGCAGGTCGATCAATTCGTCAAGATTTTCGGGATCGATCATTTTAATGTCGCCTTTTGGCTCCGGCTTCTCAAATTTCACGGCCTCTGTGCTGGTAGCGGTCTCAACGGGCTCTACCACGTTCAATGGCTTTTTACGGGCCTGCATGATCCCTCTCATGTTTGGGATGCGAAGGTCGCTCTCTTCAACAATTCCTTTTTGGCCTCCAATGACAAGCGGCAGTTGAGCTTTTAAAGTTTCCTTACCTCCGTCGATCTCGCGTACCACAGTGGCTTCATTTCCTTCAACTTCAAGGCCTATACAGGTGTTCACGAAATTTGCGTCAATAAGTCCGGCAAGCATTCCGGGAACCATTCCGCCGTTATAATCGATAGATTCACGACCGGCAATAATAAGGTCATAATTTCCGTCTTTTGCCACTTTAGCAAGTTGCTTTGCGACATAAACCCCGTCTGTTGCGGGAGTGTTTACGCGAATGGCGCTGTCTGCCCCAATGGCAAGTGCTTTTCTAAGGGTGGGCTCGGTCTCGGGACCTCCAACATTCACCACATCTACTGTAGCGCCTTGTTTTTCCTTGAACCACATGGCGCGGGTAAGGCCAAATTCATCGTTAGGATTGATCACAAACTGCACCCCATTGGTGTCGAATTTGGTATCGCCTTCCGAAAAATTGATTTTTGAAGTAGTGTCAGGAACGTGACTTATGCACACTAATATTTTCATATATTTCAATATTTTAGATAAAACTTTATACGGTTTACGAAGATACATAAATTGAGAGGAAAATTGCTATGCGTGCATAAGAAATTTTTGTTCTTCAGAAGTCGTTTATCCTTTTTTGAATTACTATTTTTGTTCCCTCGTAAAATTTAAATAAAAACGCATAATGAAGACTATCCAATTCAGGGAAGCAATAGCCGAAGCCATGAGCGAGGAGATGCGCAGGGACGAATCTGTGTACTTGATGGGCGAGGAAGTTGCCGAATATAATGGAGCCTACAAGGCCTCAAAAGGAATGCTGGACGAGTTTGGGCCTGACAGGGTGATCGACACCCCGATCTCAGAGCTGGGCTTCTCAGGAATAGGTATTGGAAGTGCGATGAACGGTAACCGTCCCATCGTGGAATTCATGACCTTTAACTTTTCTTTGGTAGGAATTGACCAGATCATAAATAACGCTGCCAAAATGCGCCAGATGAGCGGCGGGCAGTTCAATATCCCAATCGTTTTTCGCGGGCCAACAGCTTCTGCAGGACAATTGGGTGCTACCCACTCCCAGGCTTTTGAGAGCTGGTATGCAAATACTCCCGGGCTAAAGGTGATCGTGCCTTCTAACCCTTATGATGCAAAAGGCCTTCTTAAGGCTGCCATTCGCGATGACGATCCTGTGATCTTCATGGAAAGCGAGCAAATGTACGGGGATAAAGGAGAGGTGCCCGAAGAGGAATACATACTTCCAATCGGGGTGGCCGATGTGAAGCGTGAAGGTACAGATGTGACCATTGTTTCCTTCGGAAAGATCATCAAGCAGGCCTACCAGGCTGCCGATGAACTTGAGAAAGAAGGAATTTCATGTGAGATCATCGACTTGAGAACCATTCGCCCAATGGATCATGAAACCATCCTTAAGTCGGTTAAAAAGACCAACAGACTGGTGATCCTGGAAGAGGCATGGCCTTTTGGAAATGTCGCTACAGAGATCACTTACCAGGTGCAGTCTAAAGCTTTTGATTTCCTTGATGCGCCTGTTGAGAAGATCAACACTGCCGATACTCCTGCACCATACTCTCCGGTATTGCTGGAAGAGTGGTTGCCAAATCACAAGGATGTGATCAAAGCGGTGAAGAAAGTAATGTATAAGGACTAAGACCTTTCTAAAATAGCATTTTTGAGCCTCCTTTTCGGGAGGCTTTTTGTTTCAGGAATGTAAAGGAAATGCTAAATCTATAAGTGATAATCTATTCGGCTTTTGCTTCTGAAGACAAACAGGCTGTTTAAATGTTCAGAATGAGTATATTTGCCGCCCACTATGAAAAAACAGAATTCTAAATAAACTACAATGACGAAGACTTTTGACGTTCTTATTGAAATTCCGAAAGGAAGCAGGAATAAATATGAATACGATTTCGACCTGAAGAAGGTGCGTTACGACCGCATGATCTTTTCTTCTATGATGTATCCTGCCGACTACGGGTTTATTCCTGAAACTCTTGCCCTTGACGGCGATCCTCTTGATGTACTTGTATTGGTGACCGAGCCTACTTTCCCCGGATGTGTGATGGAAGTTAAGCCAATCGGGGTTTTCCATATGGCCGATGAAAAAGGTCCAGATGAGAAAGTGATTTGTGTACCGGTTTCAGATCCTATCTGGAACAAGCATAATGATCTTAAAGATATTAACGGACACCTTATTAAGGAGATCGAGCATTTCTTCCAGGTTTACAAAGATCTTGAGCAAAAGAAAGTAGACGTTGAAGGTTGGGGTGACGTGACCGAAGCCAACACTATTATTGAGGAGTGCATCAAGCGCTACGACAGTAATACCGACAAAACTTTTACTATAAAATAAGAGAAAATAAGCGTTTTCTGATCCTTATCATAAAAGCAATAACACCAAAAGTTATTGCTTTTTTCTTTTGTCGTGTTTCTGTAACTTTAGCCCGCTAATAAAATTTTAACAAAAAATTATGGATTCATTGATGATTTGGTTGCCGGGTGTGCTGGCGATCATAGGGCTCATATTTATGTGGGCAAAACGTTCCTGGGTACTAAAGCAGGATTCGGGGGACGGCAAAATGAAAGAAATTTCCTCTCATATTTATGAAGGAGCACTTGCTTTCCTTAATGCCGAGTACAAACTGTTAACAATTTTTGTAGTCATTGCCAGTTTGGTGCTTGCCGGGATCTCTGTAATTGTTCCCACAACTCATATTCTTATCGTGGTTGCCTTCATCTTTGGTGCCTTCTTCTCGGCCCTTGCCGGGAACATGGGGATGAGGATCGCCACCCAGTCAAACGTACGTACCACCCAGGCCGCAAGGACCAACCTGCCACAGGCGCTAAAAGTTTCTTTTGGCGGCGGGACAGTAATGGGACTTGGTGTAGCAGGACTTGCAGTACTTGGACTTTCTTCTTTCTTTATCATCTTCTTCCATGTGTTCATGGGAGGCGAATGGGCTGGAACAGTTGTAGACGGTGTTACCAAAACTCCAACCGAATTAATGACCATCGTTCTTGAAACTCTTGCCGGTTTCTCTCTTGGAGCTGAATCTATCGCCCTTTTCGCCCGTGTTGGCGGAGGAATCTACACCAAGGCTGCCGATGTTGGTGCCGATCTTGTTGGGAAAGTAGAAGCCGGAATTCCCGAGGATGATCCTAGAAACCCTGCTACCATTGCAGATAACGTTGGGGACAACGTAGGTGACGTTGCCGGGATGGGTGCCGACCTCTTTGGAAGTTATGTGGCGACCGTATTGGCTGCCATGGTGCTTGGTAACTACGTGATCAAAGACATGAACGGTGATATTACTGGTGAAGGTTTCGGCGGAATTGGACCGGTGCTTTTGCCAATGGTGATCGCCGGCGTTGGAATTATTATCTCTATTATCGGAACCTTCCTGGTGAAGATCAGCAGTAATACCGCTAAAGAAGCCGAAGTACAGGGCGCTTTGAACCGCGGAAACTGGGTTTCTATTATTCTTGTTGCCATTTCTTCTTACTTCCTTGTGATCTATATGCTTCCGGATACCATGAGCATGGAGTTCTTTGGAGAAGGCGTACAGCAGATCTCTTCCCTGAGAGTGTTCTTTGCCACTTTGGTAGGACTCGTAGTTGGAGGAACAATCTCTGCAGTGACCGAATATTATACCGGCCTGGGTAAAAAACCTGTGCTGGCTATCGTACAGAAATCAAGTACAGGAGCAGGAACAAACATCATCGCAGGTCTTGCTACCGGGATGATCTCTACTTTTGGATCTGTATTGCTTTTTGCTGTTGCGATCTGGGCTTCTTATGCTTTTGCAGGGTTCTACGGCGTTGCACTTGCAGCTTCGGCCATGATGGCAACTACTGCCATGCAGCTGGCTATTGATGCTTTCGGGCCTATTGCCGATAACGCCGGGGGTATCGCCGAAATGAGCGAATTACCTTCCGAAGTTCGTGAAAGAACAGATATTCTTGACTCTGTAGGAAACACTACAGCAGCAACAGGTAAAGGTTTTGCGATCGCTTCCGCAGCGCTTACTTCACTTGCGCTTTTTGCAGCTTACGTGACCTTTACAGGAATTGACGGGATCAACATTTTCAAGGCTCCCGTTCTTGCAATGCTCTTTGTAGGTGGAATGATCCCTGTGGTATTCTCTGCCCTTGCCATGAATTCGGTAGGAAAAGCTGCTATGGAAATGGTTTACGAGGTGAGAAGACAATTCAAGGAAATTCCGGGCATCATGGAAGGAACAGGAAAGCCTCAATATGACAAATGTGTGGAGATCTCTACAAAGGCTGCCCTTCGTGAAATGCTTTTGCCGGGACTGCTTACCATTGGTTTCCCAATTCTTATAGTGGTAGTACCAATGGTTCTTGGATATGAGAACAGGCTTATCGCCGAAATGCTTGGAGGATACATGGCCGGGGTGACCGTAAGCGGTGTGCTTTGGGCGATCTTCCAGAACAACGCCGGTGGTGCCTGGGACAATGCTAAAAAGTCTTTTGAAGCCGGAGTTATGATCAACGGCGAGATGACCTATAAAGGTTCTGAAGCTCACAAAGCGGCAGTGACCGGTGATACCGTAGGAGATCCTTTTAAGGATACTTCAGGACCTTCAATGAACATCCTAATTAAGCTTACCTGTCTTATTGGCCTTGTTATCGCTCCTATCCTCGGAAACGAAATGGAAGTGGCTACCACTCCCGAAGTTGACGAGGTAACAAACACAATTCAGGTAGAGCAGACTTCAGAAGCAGCAGAGCTTTCTGAGGCTGAAACTGTGGCTCTTGAAACTGCCGGAAAGATCGCCGAGGCGGCAAACACTTCCGAAGTTAAAGCTACTACAGTTGAGCCTGAAATGACTTCGGAAGAGCAGTAAAACAGACTGATTTTCCTAAAATACCTTTAAAATCCCGGCCTCGAGTCGGGATTTTTCTTTTTAGCATGTACCTTAAATGGAAGAACTTTCAAAAATGCCATTTTTGAGACATGTTGGATAAACTTGTTCACAAGTTGAGGAGCAGCCTTAGGCGCAGCTCTGATGTTAAACTTGCTACTTACCGCAGCTACGGCACCCGCACCCATCTCTACCTGTTGGGGCGCGCTCTTGATGATGATAAGCTGGAGATGACCGCCACCCAGTCCTTTTTTCAAACGCTGAAGAATACTTTTAAGCAGTTTGACAGTTTCGAGATGCCCGGTGTTGAAGTTGGCCTGCAACTGCCCAATGGCGCCGTGCTAGGTTCAAAAACAAATGCCGAAGGTTATTTTCTTTTTGACAAGACTACTTCAATGAACCTGAAGCAGTATGCCGACGAGGAGGGCTGGGTGCCGTTAAAACTGGCTTTTGTAAATAAGCCGCCAAACAGCGTGATCACTCACGACAATGAGTTTCAGACCGAGATGCTCATTCCGCCGCTTACCGCCAGGTTTGGAGTGATCAGCGATATTGATGACACCATTCTTCATACCGGCGTGACCTCTTTTCTTAAATGGAGGGTGCTTCATAATTCCCTTTTTAGAAAGGCTCATGACCGCCTGGTGTTAAAGGGGGCTCCAAAGCTTTATCGCGACCTGCACAACGGTAGGAAAGGCAAGGAGCAAAATCCCATCTTTTATTTGAGCAACAGCCCGTGGAACCTTTACCAGTATCTCAAGCTCTTCCTGGAGATCAACGATTTTCCGAAAGGGCCCATTCTGCTGCGGGATTTCAGGACACCATTCGACAAGACCTTAAAGCCCGTAAAACCTCATAAACAAAAGGAGATCATTAACCTGCTGAAGACTTATCCGCGGCTTAAGTTCATCCTCATCGGTGACAGCGGCGAACACGATCCCACAATCTACACCGAGATCGCCGCGCAATTCCCCGAAAGGATCCATGCGATCTATCTGCGCAGCGTCAAACACCGCAGGAAAATGAAGCAGGTGCAGAGTATAGTAGACAATTTTGAAACCGTTCCGGTGCTGCTGGTGCGCACATCCTTAGAAGCAGAGGAACATGCGAGAAAAAATGGGTTTATTTAGGTTGCAGGTTCCATGTTCCATGTTCCATGTTGCAGGTTCAGGATACAACCTGCAACCTGCAACTTGCAACATTCAGTCGATGTAGCCTTTTCTTTGCTCCACCGGCGCCTTTCTCGGCATCGTCCTGAAGACGTGGTCCCAAAATGGCGAAGAAACTCCAAAGGCCCTGTCGGGTTCGCGGTAATGGTGAATGGAATGATGGTGCCACAGGATTTTGAGAAAATTGTTGGGCACCTTGAAAGCATGAATGGAATAATGTACCCCAAGATAAATGGCATAACC
>JBAVJB010000043.1:0-33697 GCA_049687495.1 Salinimicrobium sp. | reverse complement strand
ACTGTGACCTTTGAAGTGACCGATACTGCCGGAAATTCTGTCCAGTGCAGCTTCGAGGTAACCGTGAATGACAATGAAGCTCCGAAGATCTCTTCCGTAGACGATATTATTCAGAATGTAGATGCAGGACAATGTTCTGCTGTGGTGAGCTATGATGTTCCAACCGCAACCGATAATTGTGACGGAGTGGAAGTTGATCTGACTGCCGGACTTGCTTCAGGAGAAGCCTTCCCTCTTGGTGAAACTACCGTGACTTACACTGCCACCGATGCTGCCGGAAATACTTCGGAAAGCTCTTTCACTGTGACAGTGATCGATAACATCGCTCCGACAGTGCCATCTATTCCCGATGCCACTGGAGAATGTTCGGTAACTGTTGTTGCTCCAACCACTTCAGACAATTGTGCGGGAACAATCACAGGAACGACTACAGACCCTCTGATTTATGATGAGCAGGGAGATTACGAGATCACCTGGACCTTTGATGATGGTCATGGAAATACCACTACTGCCACTCAGGCTGTGATCATTAATGACGTTACCGCTCCTGAAGCAATTACTCTTGCTGATGTTAAAGGTGAATGTTCTGCAACTGTGGTTCCTCCAACAACTTCAGACAACTGTGCAGGAACAATTACTGCGACTACAAAGGATCCGCTTACCTATTCTGAGCAGGGTGAGTACATAGTGACCTGGATCTTCAAGGATGGTAATGGAAACACTACTTCCGTAGACCAAAAAGTGATCGTGAAAGATGTTACCGCTCCGGAAAGCATTACTCTGGCTGATGTAAAAGGGGAATGTTCTGCAACTGTTGTTGCTCCAACAACCAAAGACAACTGTGCGGGAACAATTACAGGAACGACTACAGATCCTCTGACTTATGACGAGCAGGGAGATTATGAGATCACCTGGACCTTTGATGATGCTAACGGAAATGTAACCACTGCCACGCAAAAAGTGATGGTTGAAGATATAACAGCTCCGGTATGGATCTCACAGCTTCCAGAAGATGTAACTGTTTCCTGTGGAGAGGTTCCTTCAGTAGCCGACGTTACCGCCGAAGATAATTGTAGCCTTACAGTTAATTTTTCCGAAGAAACAACAACCACAGACTGTCCTTCAAATTATGTGATCAAAAGAACCTGGGTAGCTACAGACGGTAATGCTAACAGCATTAGCTATACTCAAACGATCACGGTTGAAGACACTACTGCTCCAACCGTTGTTGAAAACTATGAGGAAGTGATAAACATCTCATGTGAAGAGATACCAATGGCTCCCGAATTGACCTTCGAGGACAACTGTTCTGCAGAGGTGACTTCAAATTTTGCCGAGACCATGGAAGATATGGAAGATGGAAGTTTTGTTATCACCAGGACCTGGACTGCTAATGACTGTGCAGGTAATGAAGCTGTATTTGTTCAAACAATAAATGTGGATCCAAACCTTCCGGTGATCGAAACCACAACTACCGACCTTTGTGTAGAAGACAGCCCTTACGCTCTTTCTAGCCTGCTGGTAGGTGACTATGACACTTCCGGTACCTGGGAAGACCCTATGGGAACAGGTGCATTGGAAAATGGCATTATTGACCCTTCTCTTTTGGCCGTTGGAAATTACACTTTCAACTATGTGCTTAATGTTGGAGAATGCTCGTCTACCACTCCGGTAGAGGTTAGCATCAATGATGACTGTATTGTACTTGCCTGCCAATTAAGTGACATTAAAAGCAGCATTTCTAAAGCTGTTACTCCAAATGGAGACAATGTCAACGATACGTTCGACATAAAAGAAGGTGCCGACTGCGGGTTTACCTACGCCGTAAAGATTTTTAATAGATGGGGTAACCTGGTTTATAAATCAAACAATTACCTGCCGGGTTCTAACGCTAACAACTGGGATGGAACTTCCAGAACTTCTGTAACAGGCTCTCAGTTGCCTGCAGGAACTTACTTTTACATTGTAGAGATCAAAGAAAGCAGCTTTGAACCTATTCAAGGATATATTTACTTAGGAACAAAATAAAAAGCCAGGCATGAAAATAAAATACCTCTTAATATTTTTCCTGTTCATTACTGTTGGAGTACATGCGCAACAACTTCCCCAGTTCACGCAGTACATGTACAACACCATCTCTATTAATCCGGCATACGCGGGGAACAGGGATGCCCTCTCGGTCGTGGGACTACACAGAAGTCAGTGGGCAGGAGTTGATGGGGCACCGGAAACACAGACCTTGTCTATCCACTCTCCTCTTCGCAATGAGAAGGTTGGACTTGGGCTCTCGATCATTAACGACAATGTGGGATATGAAGATTACACCTACATCTACGGAGATTTCTCCTATACCATCAATATTTCAGAAAATACAACGCTTTCCTTCGGATTAAAAGGAGGTTTCAGCTACTATAATCTGGAGGAGGAATTGTTGACCGATGTTCCTGACGATCCTTTCTTTAGCAGTGACACTTTTAACCGCTGGACTCCCAATTTCGGGGCAGGTCTTTACCTGTCTTCACAGGACTGGTACCTGGGACTTTCTGCTCCAAAGTTCATCAACAATGACAACAATGAGCTCAGCGATTATGTCGCTTTAGAACAGGTTCACTATTACCTAACGGGAGGATATGTATTCGACCTTAGCGAGAACACTAAGTTCAGACCAACCTCTTTGCTGAAGTATACCGATGGTGCCCCTCTTTCTGTTGACATCTCGGGTACTTTTATCTTCAACGAGAAATTTTATCTTGGTGCCAACTACCGTATAGATGACGCAATAGGTGGTTTCGCTGATTTCCAGGTGCTGCCTAACTTTAGAGTGGGTTACGGCTATGAATATACTTTGTCTGACCTGCAACCATACTCTTCCGGTTCCCACGAGATCCTGTTGATCTATGAGCTAAGATTCAAAAGCACTAAATATAAGTCCCCAAGGTTCTTCTAATTTCAAATCAAGGACGATGAATAAATCATATTTCATACTATTGTTGCTCATTTTTCCTGTGCTTAGCCTTTCGGCCCAGTCCGGAAAACAGAAAAAAGCAGACAGGCTGTACAACGATTTTGCTTATACCAAAGCGATCGAGTTGTACAAAGACCTTTTAGAAAAGGATTACAATACTGCGGAAAATACCGAAAAACTCGCCGATGCCTACTATCGTCTTAGAGATCCAGAAAATGCGGTGCATTATTATGCTTCGGTCGTTGATCAACCCGGTGTCTCTCCCGAGACCTACTACCGCTATGCCCAAATGCTGCGCGGAGTAAGGGAATATGAGAAGTCACGGGAGTGGCTTAAAAAATATCAGCAGGAAGGAAAGAATCCTAAACAGGTAGCGGAAATTTTAAATGATGATGAAATCGCAGTTTATGACGGGCTGGAAACCTACCGCGTAAAACCGGCACCTTTCAACACTCAGTACTCTGACTTCGGAACTTTTATTGCTGATGATGCTGTGTACTTCGTTTCGGCAAGAGGTGAAGCAGACACAAAGACAAAGATCTATGACTGGACCGGCGAACCTTTTCTTGATATCTATAAAACCTCCGGAAGCAGCGTAATGCCAGTATCTGGTGATGTGAACACCGTGCGCCACGAAGGTCCGCTTACCATTTCGGCTGATGGAAAGACCATGTACTTCACCCGAAACAACTACCTCCACAAGCGCAACGGTAAAAAGGATAAGGAAGGTGTGAACCACCTCAAGATCTATCGCGCCAGCCGGCAGAACGGCAAATGGGACAATATAGAGGAGCTGCCTTTTGACAGTGACTCCTACTCTGTTGGCCACCCAAGCCTTTCGGCAGACGGCAAGACCCTTTATTTTGCATCGGAAGCTCCCGGCGGAATGGGCGGATCTGACATCTACAAAGTGAGCGTTGAAAATGGCACTTTTGGAACTCCAGAAAATATGGGGCCTAAAGTGAATACCGCAGGAAATGAAGTTTTCCCTTTCATCGCCAAAAATGGAAATTTCTACTTCTCTTCAGATGGGCATAAAGGCTTCGGCTTGCTTGACGTCTTCGTGCTTACTGCGGAAGACAATAAAGTCCAAAACCTTGGAGAGCCTGTGAACAGCAGCCTTGATGATTTCGCATTCTCTTATGCTGCGGAAGATGAGTCAAAAGGATACGTTTCTTCCAATCGACCCGGAGGACAGGGTGGCGATGATATATTCGAGATGGACATCCTTGCTCCTCTTGTGCTGAAGGGCCGCGTGATCGATTCCATCAACAAAAAACCTATCGCCAACGCCACAGTTAGGCTGATGGACCAAAACAACAAGCAGATCGCATTTTTGGAAACCGATGAAGACGGAAATTATTCCGTAGAAGTGGCCAGAGATAAGATCTATCCTTTAGAGGCTAAGCATATCAAATACAACACAAAAACAAAGCAGATCAACACTTCCAACATGGATGAAAAGACCCAGCTGGTTTACGACATTGAACTTGCGCCGGTGAATGATGTAGAATACCTGGCAGAGATCAACAAGATCTACTTTGATTTCGATAAATCAAACATTAGGGATGATGCCGCAAAAGAACTTGACAAGCTGGTTAACCTGATGAAAAATGAGTATCCAGATCTTGTGATCGAAATAGGCTCGTATACAGACAAGAGAGGTTCTGTTGCATACAACAAGAAACTGGCGGAACGTAGGGCGCAGTCCACTTTCGACTATCTTGTAGCGCACGGCATTGAACCCGAAAGAATCGTGACCTACAAAGGCTACGGCGAAGAGAATCCTGACGTGGATTGTACCCGCTGCAGCGAAGAGCAACACCAGTTGAATAGAAGATCCATATTCAATGTGGTTAAAATGAATTAAAGATCCCTACACGGCTAACCAACCCGGGAAAGGAGGCTCAACTGAGTCTCCTTTTCTATTTTTAATACCTCTCAAAAATGTCATTTTGGAGAGGTATTATTTTTTGCTTCATCTTCGGATGAAAATATTGGTGAAGTAGAGTTTTCCTTCCTCTCCAGAAGCTATTGAAATCCCAAAGTGAGTATAGTTACCGGCCATGTTTTTCTCGTGAGCCGCACTTTCGATCCAGGCATTTACTACCGCTTCGGCTGAATTGTAGCCGAATCCCACGTTTTCCGCCACAGCCCTGGCTCCTGCTCTTTCATTTAAGACCAAATATCTGCTGCCGAAGAAGTGATGGCAAACCTCCCTTTTAGAAACCATATGAAAGTTATGAAGTTGGGCCTGTTCAGAAATTTCGTCAAGCAGCTGCAGCTTGGGCAAATGATTTTTGGTTCTGTAAAGATTCACCAGTTCCACCACTTCTATTTCAGTTGAAGAATAGTTGATCTTTGACAGCCCAACTTCGGCCATGACTTCTTCACCTTCCTCACTCCTGGTACAGGCGAGCAGGCAAAGCCAGCATAAAAGCCAAAGCAAAGATCTTCCAAAGCCTTTTTGAGCAACCATGAATATGCTTTTCCCGGGGGAAAGGCCATAACCCTGGACAACGGAAGATTGGGGTCTAAAAAGGGGAAAGGAATTTTAGAGGAACTTCAAATTTAAACAATTCCATACTGAAAATGACGGTATATAACTGATTTAAAGATACTTAACAATGTTAATTAACATCTTAAACAAAAAAGAGGCCTTACAGCCTCTTTAAAATCAAATTAACCTATGAAAAAAGTGGAATCTTATTTCCTAACAAAAATATTGGTGAAATAGAATTTTCCGTCGCTGCCCGATTTAATTGAAATTCCGAAGTGAGTGTGATCTCCCAGCATATTTTCCCTGTGGCCTTCGCTCTTGATCCAGGCCTTGACCACAGCCTCTGCGCTGCCGTAGCCGTACGCCACATTCTCGCTCACCGCCTTTGCGTGCACATCATTTACCAGCGTCTGGTAACGCGAAGGAAAATCATCATGACATACCTCATCGTTCATGATCATATGTTCGTTATGGGAAGCTGCAAGATTTGAACTCTCATCCAAAAATGCCAGTTCCGGCAGGCCTTGCTCTGTTCGATAATTATTTACAAGGTCAAGCACCTCAAGTTCAAAAGAAGAATATGCTACGGGGGCAACTTTAGCATTTAGGTTTGCTGAATCCATTTCTTCCAGGCTGTCCTTGGAGCAAGACGTAAGAGAAAGAGCAGATATTGCCAGCAACCATACAAAGTAGGTTAAGTTCTTCATGATCAAAATGTCAGTTAGTAGGTTTGGGATTAGAAAAGTAAGAATTTAATCCGATTAACCGACAAAATAATCGATGAACTACACAAATTCAGACAATTTTAACATAATTTTGGCTGAAATTAGGCCGTTCCACCTACAAATAGCTCTAGATGAAGTGCAAAGAAGCATCGGTAAACGACACAAATTTTAGTCGAGATTGATCAATTTTCCGTCATCCGAGAGAATGACATTAGGGAAAACTTCACTTGCTTCTTCCTTAAATGGCTGGATGGAATTGTAACGGGTAGAGTAATGTCCCAGGATCAAAATACCAACTTCGGCTTCACGTGCAATGGCTGCCGCTTCCCTGGCAGTTGAATGGCCTGTGGGAGCGCCTAAATAGGCATGCTCTTCAAGAAATGTGGATTCGTGGTAAAGGGCGGTAATGCCTTTGATCTGCTCCACGATCTGTGGGCTGTATGCAGTATCGCTGCAAAAGGCGTAACTCTTTGGAGGTTCAGGATCTGAGGTAAGTTTGCTGTTTGGCACCACCTCGCCGTTTTCCAGAGTGATATCCTTCCCCTTTTTGATGCTTTTGTAGTAGGCCACATCAATTCCGTAGTCCTCCACCTTGTCGATCAACAGCTTACGATCTGCAGGTTTTTCCCTGAATAGGAACCCGTTCGCGTAGATCCTGTGATTCAAAGGAATAGTTTCTACCGTGACTTTTTTAGTTTCCAGGATCACTTCCGGCTCCTTGCTGTGGAGCTCATGAAAGTAAAGCGGGTATTGTGTCCAGGAATTAGACATCTTCAGCTGTAGAATGATCAAATCTTTGATGCCTTTAGGTCCGTAGATATGCAGTTCGGTCTCCCTGCCAAGCAGCATAAAGGTCGAGATAAGCCCAATGAGTCCGAAGAAATGATCGCCATGAAGATGCGAGATGAAAATATGTTTGATCTTACTGAATTTGACCTTCTTCCGCCTTAGCTCTACCTGTGTACCTTCACCACAGTCGATAAGGAACAGCTCGCCATTGATCTCGAGCACTTGCGAGGTAGGATTTGTAAAAGTACGGGGCGTGGCTGCATAACAGCCCAGAATGGTCAACTTCATTTTTCAGCATTTTCCGAAGGAACAGCAGTGATCAAAACCCCAGATCCCTTTCGATTTCCTCCATTTGAATAATATCTTCGGCCTCCAGTAAGGTGGGAACTACCAGAAGCTCCTCGGGAACCCTGTCAATATTTATCGTATCGTTGACAATGACAAAAGATCTCTTGTTCTTGCGGTGTTGATTCGACAATGGCAGGAAAGCCAGCAGCTCTTCCAGTTCCAGCTGCCCGTATTTAAGAATATCAACTACCAGATTATCATTTTCAAGGCTGTCGTGAATAGATGCCAAAAAGGAGGCAAAATCTTTCACATCGTCCTTTTGATCCCGAAGGATCTTATAATTTTCCTTTTCTACTACTTTCATACCTGTTTTATTTTTGATGCCAGCAGATAGATGACGGCCATTCTAATGGCTACCCCATTCTGCACCTGGTCAAGAATGATCGCCTGGTCAGAATCGGCAACATCGCTGGTAATCTCCACTCCCCTGTTAATTGGTCCCGGGTGCATAATGACGATCTTCTTGTCAAGCGAATCCAGGAGTGCTTTATTCAACCCGAAAAGCTGCACATATTCTCTGGTGCTTGGAAAATAGCTTATTTCCATCCTCTCGTTCTGCACCCGCAGCATGTTAGCCACGTCACACCATTCCAAAGCTTTTCTTAGGTTGGGCTCGACCTCAACCCCCAGGCTCCGAATATACTTGGGAATAAGTGTATTGGGGCCGCAAACTTTTACCTGTGCACCCTGCATTTTAAGTGCAAAAATATTTGACAGCGCTACCCTGCTGTGCAGAATGTCGCCTACAATGACCACTTTTTTTCCTGCTACTTCTCCCAGTTTTTCACGTATCGAGTAAGAGTCCAGCAAAGCCTGGGTTGGATGTTCATGAGCCCCGTCTCCCGCATTGATGATCCTGGCATTCACATGTTTTGAAAGAAAGATTCCGGCGCCGGGATTGGGATGCCGCATCACCACCATATCCACCTTCATTGAAAGGATGTTGTTCACCGTATCGATCAAGGTCTCCCCTTTTTTGACCGAGGAAGATGCTGCCGAAAAATTCACCACATCTGCACTTAACCGTTTTTCTGCCAGCTCAAAAGAAAGTCTGGTCCTGGTACTATTCTCAAAAAAGAGGTTGGCAATGGTAATATCGCGCAGGGAAGGCACTTTTTTGATGGGTCGGTTGATCACCTCCTTAAAGTGATCTGCGGTTTCAAAAATGAGATCTATATCCTCTTTTTTGAGGTATTTGATTCCTAAAAGATGATCAACACTCAGTTCACTCATATTGGCTTATTTACTTACCAGGTACACCGCATCCTCTTCCCCGTTCTCTTGCCAGTTTACCTTTACTTTTTCTTCATTGATCGCGTCAACCTGCCTGCCGTTATAGTCGGGCTGAATAGGCAAATGACGGCTAAACCTCCTGTCGATGAGCGTGAGCAGCTCGATCTCGCTTGGCCTTCCAAAAGACTGCACTGCGGTGAGCGCGGCCCTTATGCTCCTTCCGGTATAAAGCACATCGTCAACAAAGATCACCCGCTTGTCTTCCACCACAAAATCGATATGTGTTTTGTTAGCCTCCAGCGGTTTTTCACTTCTGCGGAAGTCATCCCTGTAAAACGTAATATCCAGGTGGCCCAGTTTCACATCTGCAATGCCATATTCTTCCTTAAGGATCTTGCTTATCCTGTTGGCAAGGAAAACGCCCCGGGGCTGAATTCCAATAATTACAGAATTCTCAAAAGTGGTGTGATTTTCTATTAACTGGCAGGCCAAACGATGCAAAATGATGTTCATCTCTTTGGAAGTAAGCAACATTTTTTGGCTCATAGTTCTATAAAAGGAGGAGTTATAAACACAAAAGTAAGATTTTTTTCCAGAGAAAAGCCGCTTGAAATAACAGACTTTCTTCTGAAGAAATTGGCATCAAAATAAGACCTCTCAGAAATGACATTTTTGAAGCCTCTTGTTTTCTTCGGAAGGATTTACCCGCCGAAAATGATTTTTCCCCATGATTTTCTCCTTCTAAAATGGGTATCTTGCAGTAAATTCCCGGAAGATGTACTACCTCTTACATAAACCTGAAGATCTAAAAACTGTAAAAGAGGAAATTTTGCCCTTGTTCAAAGAGCAGTCCCCAAAACTGCTTTCATACCCGCAGGATGGGGAGATCCAAACTTCCGAAGAAGATGTGATCCTTTTGTATTTGCCTGATGAAGAACTGCGGAAATTCATTCCCGGTGCTGCCGAAAAGAAACAGAGCCTTGGCATTCTGCCTCACCCCGAAAATAAGTACACTTCAAAGGGCCTTGGCCTTTCTACAGACCTTAAAGAGGCGGTAAAAGAGATCCTTGAGGCCGAAAAACCTCAATTTGTCGACATGTTGTTCTGCAATGACAAACCGGTCTTTCAGTCGGTCAACATTGGGAACATCTTTCTATTGCGGCAGCAGGAAACAAAGAACAACCTGTGGAGTGAAGTGGTCGCTATTACCCGGAATATTCGTCGCGCTTCCCGCCTGTCTCACCATTCCTATGCCTTCACTGCCGATGATGAAAAGATCATTGCTACTTCTGCGCTGGGAATTGTCGTTGTAGAACATGCCTCCGGTTCCCTGATCTCAAACCGGCTGTTACAGGAAACTTCAATAAAAGACGGCACTTTTCACACCTTCATCATGGCGCCGCAAAATCAGCTGAGCCTGCTCTGGTTCTTCCTTAAAAGCCTATGGCCCTCAAAAAAGCCTTTATCCAGGCTTCCTTCATTTGTTGGAAAATTAAAAACCTCAAACCTGGAGATCACTAATGATGAGACTGTTGAATACACCCGCGACGGAGAAAAAGAAACTGCAGATACCCTTCATTTCTTTGTAAAGCGGAAGCATATTTCACTACAGCAAAAAAGCGAGCACGATGATCAGGGCAAAGAAGAAAACGGCAAAAAAAGCATTAAGACTGATGGTTTGCCCACGGGTGAGGCCAAAGAGGAATTGATGAAGCGAAAGCTGCCCATTCTTCCCCGTGCCTCTGCCGAACAGTTTGCAGATCTCTTTAAAGTCTTAAGGGAGAGCTCAAAAACGAATTCGGTTTTTCTGGTCATGATGACCCTGTCCACGCTTATCGCCGCCTTTGGCCTGTTTGGCAATTCGTCTCCGGTCATCATTGGCGCCATGATCCTCGCTCCCATTATCGCCCCCATTGTTTCCTTCTCTATGGGAATGGTAAGGTATGATGTCAAATTGCTTAAGGAAGGCCTTGGTACCATTGCTGCCGGCACTGTGGTGTGCCTGTTGATCGCCGCCGGGGTGAGCCTCATTATTCCCTTAGAGGTCATCACTCCCGAAATGGAAGCCCGGCTCTCTCCCACTCTGCTGGACATGGGTATTGCAGTGGCATCGGGGATTGCGGCAGCCTATGCGCATGCCAAAGAAGGCATTGCCAAGAGCCTTGCAGGTGTCGCCATTGCGGTGGCCCTTGTTCCGCCGCTTTCTGTTGCCGGTATTGGCCTTGGCTGGTGGGACTGGCATGTGTTTTCCGGGGCTATTTTGCTTTACCTTACCAACCTTGCAGGTATTATCCTTTTCGCCGGACTCACCTTTTTGTTGCTGGGATTTGCCCCCTTTAAAAGGGCCAAAATGGGTCTCATTTATACCGCCATTATCCTGGGGATTATTGCAGTTCCGCTTTCACTTTCCTTTAACCGCATCATGGCCGAGGCAAAAATCACCCGCAGTCTGGAAGGTCTGACCATTGAACACGTCGTGCTGCGGGATGTAAAACTACGGTTTGGAGAGCGCCTGGTGGTTTCGCTTAAACTCGTGGGACCAAAAGCAATAAGCCCCGAGAGAGTTGAAGCCATCAAGAAGAAAATAGAAGAAAAGATCAATCAACCCGTGGTGCTGGAAGTGGTTTCGGCAGTGACCTTCTAAAACCAAAAAGCATCTTAAAAGCGTTTGCCGGCTTTACTGCTTCGGAAAAATTTGCTTACATTTTGAAAAAACCACTTCGGAATGAAAAAACTGCTTTTAGCGATCCTTTTCCTGCTCTTGCTCTTTATCATCCTTGTTTATTGGTCTGTTTCTGTTCACCCTGAAGAGGTGAAAATTTCCGAAGTCATTGCACCCGAACAGGCGCAGAGCAACATCCGCAGTCTGGATTCGGTTACTGTGATCCCGTCTAACAGGTACGAAGGCAACGGTATCAAAAGATTTATGCAGGGAAAGAATTATCGCCGCGCCTGGTCAACTCCCGTCAAGGCCCCGGTTTTTATCCTGGATTCCATGGAGATCGTGGAGGAAGGCGGCGGACATCAAACCCATTCCCTGAGGCTTAAGGCGCCGAACAACTTTATCTACAGCATGCGCAGCGTCAATAAAGATCCTGCACCTTTGATCCCGGATGTGGCCCGCGACCTGGGCCTTGAAAATGTCATTATTGACGGTATTTCTGCCCAGCATCCTTTAGGTGCCATCCTGGCGGCATCCCTTTCAAAAAAAGCCGGCGTTTTGCACACGCACCCTCAGCTGGTGTACACGCCAAAGCAACCTGCCCTGGGAAAATTCAGCAAAGATTACGGCGATAAACTTTACCTGCTGGAATTTGAAACCGAAGGTGAGACCAACTGGACCAATTTCGCCAATGTGGTGGAGATCATGGATACAGATGACCTGCAGGAGCTTAAAATGGAAGAAGGCGACAAGGTAGCGATCGATGAACATGCTTTTGTACGGGCACGGCTTTTCGACCTGTTCATTGGCGACTGGGATCGGCATGCGAAGCAGTGGGGCTGGGTGGTACAAAAGAAAGGCGACCGCTATATGGCCACTCCCCTGGCCGGCGATAGAGACAACGCCTTCTTCAGAATTGACGGGGTGATTCCCAGCATCATGACCAATCACCTGGTGCAGCCGCTGGTGCGGCCTTTTGAGGAAGACATTGACTACATGGAAGGTTTTGTTTATCCTGTAGATATCTATTTTTTAAGGAGCACACCCAAAGAGGTTTTTGTGGAGGAAGCTCAAAAGCTGCAAAAGATCTTTAGCGATGAGCAAATAAAATCGGCTTTTTCGGCATGGCCCAAGCAAATTCGGGAGCTTAACGAGCAGGAGATCACAGAAAAGCTGAAATCCCGCAGAGATCACCTGGTGGAATATGCCAAAGCCTTTAAGAAAGAGATCGATGCCCGGGAACTGGTAAGCGAACCACTTAAAGGATCTGAAGACCTGCACCTGCCCGAAAAGCTCAAAAAATGTTTCAATTGCAGGCAATAATTCCTCAAATAGCAGTAAATTTAAGATACCAGTCGCCTCCCATGACTAAATTACCAGATCATGAGAAAATTTGCCGCTCTTCTAGTCCTGTTTTTCTCGTTGCAATCCTGTAACAGTATTTTATTCACTTCTGCCCAACCTAAAGACAGCCCTGTTTTAAAGGAATTTCCCGAAAATATGCTGGGCACTTTTGTAAGTGAAGATATCGACACCCTTGTGGTAGCATCAACTTCTTTTATTTTTCGTGGAGGAGATCCAGTACAATTGTCGGGAGATATTACTCCCAAAGATTGTGCTTTAAAAAAGATGGACGATTGGTACATCATCAGCCTTCAGGATGAAGAAGAATGGGAAGTTTTCCCTATTAAAGTGAAGGACAATGACAACTTTTCGGTCTACTTCATAGATATGCAGGAAGATGAAGAAAAGGCCATTATTGCCGATCTGCAAAAAGACCTGCAGGTAAAAAAGGTCTACAACGATGACGGCAGTTTTGACCACTACCTCATCAACCCCGGCAAAAAACAGTTCAAAAGGCTGCTCAAGAAAAACATTTTTTCAGAAGAAATGCCTTTTAAGAGAGTAGATTAGCCTATTGCTGCATCTTTTTATTCTCGGTTGACATCAACTTATCCCAAAAGGTAAAATACAGCCCGTAATTGGTATTGAATTCCCTGTGATGATGGTGGTGATGGGTCGCCCCGATAAATAGCCTTCCAAAATTGCTTTTTTGGAACCTCTCAGGATAGATCTCTATATCCAGATGATTGATCACGCTGCTCACCGTCATCAGCAACAAATAAAGCCCAAGCACATAAACATTTACCGGAACCACCAGCAGGATTAACGGCAGGACCACTGCTTCCAACAGACTTTCCCAGGGATGAAAGGAGAAAGCCGTCCAGGGTGTGGGAATTCGGCTGTCATGATGTACCTTGTGGACCGTCCTGAAGATCTTTGGGTGATGCATCCAGCGGTGCACCCAATAATAATAGGTTTCGTGAAGCAGGGAAACTATAAGGAGGCTCACCGGTAAATACCATATCCCAAATTTTCCCGGATCGAGATAAACGGCAGTAAGCTCCTGCTGCCACAGCCAGTAAGTTAGGGCTCCAAAAAAGGCAAAAATAGCCGAACTTTTGACACTCCAAATGATCTCCTTTTTTAGCTGTTCCTTTTTTGCCAGCCTCTTGCTTAGTCGCCTTTCGTCGTATTTTTTGAAATTTTTGACGTAGTAGTAATAATAAAAGATCCCGGCCGCAACAAAATACCTGAAGAGGATCGCAAAAAAGAAGATAAGCGTATAGACCAGGAAGGCCTGCCAAATACTCCCGTCAAACTTTAGGATCTCATTCATAGCCCATAATTTAAAAAAAATTAGGTCAGGCTTAGGATTTCCTGTTCAAATCTTAAGAAAAATATAGCTATCTTCTCGTTTGATGACCTGGATAAGTAAAAAAGACAGATTTATAAATTTTCTGCCTGTTTTCGGCAGTTTTTCTACCGCCCTCATCTATTCTTCAATCGGCGTTATCGCCATTCTTTCATTTTTGAGGATAAAACATGGTGGCGCCGATGCAAAAAGTTTGCTGGCCTTCCTCGATGACTACTTCTTCGGAAAAATAATTGTAGGCCTCATTCTCTTAGGATTGGTAAGTTTTGTGATCTGGCGGATCTTTGAAGCCATTAAAGATCCTTACAAATACGGAAGTGACTTTTCCGGAATGAGCAAAAGGACCGGCATTGGCTTAAGCAGCCTGGCCGATGCTTTTATCGCCTATGCGGCGGCCAAAGCGCTTTTTAACTTCGGAAGACTTCATGAGCATGGGCAGCCGCGGCAACAGAGGGAAACCATTGCGCAGTTCCTGGAGCAGGATTGGGGAAGATGGCTGGTAATAGGCCTTGGAATTGCCATTTTTGCCACCGCAGTTGTCCAATTCTTTTACGGGTTATCACATGGATACCGGGAAAGGCTGGACATTGCCCGCTTCAATAAAGAAAAAAAGCAGTTGATCCATTTCTTTGGCTGGATGGGCTATTCGGCAAGGGGGATCATTATTGGTATTATTGGTTTCTCCCTGCTCGTTGCAGGTTTTACAAAAGATGCAGGCCACTCGGTCAATACCGACAAAGCCTTTAATTTCATTGGAGAAAACATTGGTAACCTGCCTTTTGTGTTGGTAGCAATTGGCACTATTTGCTACGGACTTTTTATGGTCGCCATGGGAATCACCTATGATGTGGACAACGATCCTTCAGATACAAAAACCTGATCATTTCTTTTCATTTCTTTCCGAAAGGGACTTTTACAATTGGTAAATTTGCAGCAAATAACAACCAAAATGGATACAATTGCTTTAATCGCTCATAACAGCCGTAAAACCGATCTTTTGAACTGGGCGAAGGTTCACAAAGATGCGCTTCAAAATTACAACTGCATTGGCACCACGAATACCTCCAAGCTGCTCAACGACATGCTGGACCTTAACGTGCAGGGCTTTGGCCACGGGCCCAGCGGCGGTGACATCCTGCTTGCTGCAAGGATCCTGCAGGGAGAGGTGCACAAGATCATTTTCTTCATTGATGCCGAAACTCCGCATGGGCATGAGCATGACATTCAAACCCTTATTCGCACTGCCGTGATCAACAATATCCCTATTGCCCTAAACCGCGCCTCGGCAGACCTGATCATCCTGGAAGAGGATTAGAGATGGAAAAAGATCGATAATTCCGTAACTTACGGAAAAGATCCTTTTTTATGGAACCTAAAAAGATCCTGCTTACCGGTGCCACCGGCTATATTGGAAAAAGGCTGCTTCCGGTTTTACTGGGTGAGGGCCACGAGGTGGTTTGCTGCGTTCGGGATAAGAGCCGCTTTCCTTCAGAAGGGATCTACACCAACCCAAATATTTCCGTTTTTGAGGTGGATTTCCTGGAGGAGTTGCCTTCTTCCGAAGCCATTAAAGATATAGACGCGGCCTATTATCTCATACATTCCATGAGTTCGGTCAAAGGTGATTTCGAGGAGCTGGAAGAGCAGTCGGCCAGGAATTTCCTGAAGCTGATAAAGCCAACGCGCGCGCAGCAGATCATCTATCTCACGGGTATCGCCAATGAAAAGAAACTTTCAAAGCACCTTACTTCCCGTAAAAATGTAGAGCAGCTGCTTTCTAAAAGCACGATTCCGTTAACTACAATAAGGGCAGGTATTATTGTTGGTTCGGGCAGCGCTTCTTTTGAGATCATTCGTGACCTGGCCGAGAAGCTGCCCGTAATGATCACACCAAAATGGGTCAACACCAAAAGCCAGCCAATTGCTATTAGAGACGTGCTTTCTTTTCTCTCGGGGGTTTTACTGCGGAAGGAAACCTATGGAAAAGGTTATGACGTGGGCGGCCCGGATGTATTGACCTACAAGGAAATGCTGCTTCAGTTTGCCGAAGTGCGCGGGTTAAACCGGCATATTTTTACTGTACCCATCATGACTCCCCGGCTCTCCTCCTACTGGCTCTATTTTGTTACGTCCACCTCTTACCGGCTGGCCATAAACCTGGTGGATAGTATGAAGGTGGAAGTGATCGCCAGGCCGAATGACCTGCCAAAAATGCTGAATATTGAACCCATCCCGTATAAAAAAGCGGTGGAACTTGCATTTCAGAAGATCGAACAAAACAACGTGATCTCCAGCTGGAAAGATTCCTTTTCCTCCAGCGATGCTCAGGCGCTGCTGGATAACATCAACGTGCCTACAGACGGTTGTTTTAGTGACGTTAGGGAAAAAAAGATCAAAGGAGATCCTGATAAGGTGCTTGAGAACATCTGGTCAATTGGCGGCACCACCGGCTGGTACTATGGCAACTGGTTGTGGAAAGCCCGCGGCATTCTTGATAAAATGGCCGGTGGCGTAGGCCTTAGGCGCGGCAGGACCAACCTCAACAGCATCAATGCCGGGGACACCCTGGATTTTTGGAGGGTTTTGGCCGCCGATAAGAAAAACAAACGGCTGTTGCTGTATGCCGAAATGAAATTGCCCGGGGAGGCCTGGCTGGAATTTAAGATCATCAACCGGAACGGTGAAAATTTCCTGAAGCAAACTGCTACTTTTCGGCCTACAGGTATTGCCGGAAGGCTTTACTGGTACTCGGTCTTGCCTTTCCACTTCTTCGTCTTTGATGGAATGGCCGAAAATCTTATCAAACCTGCCGGTTCGGTTCAAAACTAAATGGCCACCGCCTTTGCCGAACTTTTGCCGTAGATCATAAAGCTATTTCTGAAGCTCATTTTGACCTGCAGAAACAGGTTTTTTCAGAAAAATAGATCTCTGCACTTTGCGCTTTTATTTCTTTTCTCCCGCTTCTCAACGCTTTGGCAAGGTCATGAACATGACCGGTGAGCTACAGCCACAACAGAATTTTTAGAAATACTTTCACCTAAACGGCAGGAGAAATTCGAAGCATAATAGCCTTGCTTTCGCTTTCAAAACATCCGATTTTTTCTTAAATTATAAATTCATGAAAATTGAAACTAGAACAAGAAAAATCACCAACCAATGAAAGAGAATGTAGGTAAAAAAGATCAGTTGATCCGAAGTTTAGTAGGCCCCGCACTCCTTGTAGGAGGCTACTTCTTACTTAAAGGTAAAAAAGGGCATTTGAGCGGATTGAGTTCCATGATCGTGGGAGCTTTGATTTCTGAAAGTGCCATCACCAGGGTTTGTCCGGTAATTGAATTCTTCGGGATTGACACCCGCGAGAAAAAGAAAAGCCCGATCAAAAAGATCAAAGACAAGGTCTTCTAAAGATTTTGTTTCTTAGCCGTAGATTTGATTACTAATGTACCGGTCGCGGCTAATTCTACCTGTTATCGTGTTTGCACAATTTTGCTGCACCTCTCTCTGGTTCGCAGGCAACGCCGTCATGACAAGCCTCATTGAGACCTTCCGGCTTACTCCTGCTGCTTTGGGCCACCTCACTTCGGCCGTGCAGTTCGGGTTTATTTCAGGCACCTTATTATTTGCATTTTTAAGTATAGCCGACAGGTTTTCCCCTTCAAAAGTTTTCTTTATTTCTGCCATTTTTGGCGCCGCATTTAACAGCGGAGTTCTGCTGCCGCACAATTCGCTGGAGAGTCTCTTGTTGCTCAGATTTCTTACCGGGTTTTCCCTCGCCGGAATTTATCCCGTTGGAATGAAACTCGCTGCCGATCATTTTGAAAAGGGTTTGGGTACTTCGCTGGGATACCTGGTGGGTGCTTTGGTGTTAGGCACTGCTTTTCCTCATTTTCTGAATATTTTCACCTCCGGCGATCTTCCCTGGAAACTGGTGATGATCGCCACCTCCTCGCTTGCCGTGTTGGGAGGTTTGCTCATTCTCCTGCTGGTCCCCGATGGTCCTTTTAGAAGCCCCAGGCTCAACAAAGATTTTTCGGCTTTTTGGAAGGTGTTTAAAAATCCGCCTTTTCGGGCAGCCGCCTTTGGCTACTTTGGCCATATGTGGGAACTCTATGCCTACTGGACCTTTGTGCCGGTGATCCTCATCGCTTATCAAAAATATCATTTTACAGAGCTTCCGGTTTCGCTGTATTCCTTTATGATCATTGGCACCGGTGGTCTCGCCTGTGTGGCCGGAGGTTATCTCTCTAAAATTGCAGGAACTAAAAGGACAGCTGCCTCTACGCTTTTTCTCTCCGGTTGCTGCTGCCTTCTTTCCCCACTCATTTTCTTTTTTGCTTCGGAAAGCATACTGCTGACCTTTCTCATTTTTTGGGGCCTGGTCGTGGTGGCCGATTCCCCTTTATTTTCCACTCTTGTGGCGCAAAATTCTGAAGCTGAATCCCGCGGAACAGCATTGACCATTGTAAACTCGATTGGTTTTGCCATTACCATTTTCAGCATTCAGTTGCTGAATTTTTTGCTTGCCGAAATTTCTCCTTTTTACCTCTTTCTGTTACTTTCCCTCGGTCCGGCTGTCGGATTGTGGTCGCTTTACAGAAAGAAGCTTCCGGTTTCTGCGGAAAAAACGTAGTTTTAGATCATGGACCGGGATTATGACTATATCATTATTGGCAGCGGCTTTGGCGGCTCAGTGAGCGCTTTGCGGCTTTCCGAAAAAGGTTACAAGGTGCTGGTGATCGAAAAAGGAAAATGGTTCAAAGCCGAAGATTTCCCGAAGACCAACTGGAACCTGAAGAAATGGCTTTGGGTGCCCGCCCTGCGCTTCTTCGGAATTATGAAACTCAGCATCTTCAGGCATGTTGCAGTGATTTCGGGCACCGGTGTGGGCGGCGGAAGTTTGGTTTATGCCAACACGCTTCCGGTTCCAAAAAAGGCATTTTACAGCACCGGTAGCTGGAGCCCACTGGCCGATTGGGAAACTGAACTAAAGCCTCACTATAAAAAAGCATTGCAGATGCTGGGTGCGGCACCAAATCCGAAGCTTTTTGATGCCGATCTCGCCCTGGAGCAAATGGCTGAAGAAATGCACCGGAAAGAACATTTTGAAGCTCCCAATGTGGCGGTCTACTTCGGAAAACCGGGAGAAACTGTCAAAGATCCTTACTTCAACGGCAAAGGTCCCGACCGTGCCGGCTGCAAATTCTGCGGCGGCTGTATGACGGGCTGCAGGTACAATGCAAAGAACACGCTGGACAAAAATTACCTGTACCTGGCGCAGCAAAACGGCGCCACAATACTTGCCGAAAATGAGGTTTTTGACGTGAAATCTTCCGCAGAAGGTTATGAAGTGTACAGCAAGAGCAGTACTTCCTTTTTTCCGAAGAAAAAGAAGTTTGCGGCCAAAGCAGTGATCTTTTCGGGCGGAGTTTTGGGAACTTTAAAACTGTTACTAAAGCTGAAAGAAAGTTCCCTTCCGAAGCTTTCAGAAAAACTGGGCGACGACATCAGGACGAATAATGAGACCCTGATCAGCGTTTCGACAAAAGACAAAGACAAAGACATGTCCAAAGGCGTGGCCATTGGCAGCCTGTTGCATACCGACGACAACAGTCATTTGGAGGTGGTGCGCTATTCCCGCGGCTCAGGCTTTTGGAAACTGCTGCACCTGCCACTGGCAAAAGGTAAGAATCCAATAACCCGGATTTTTCACATTTTTGGGCAGCTACTTTCAGCACCGTTTTCCTGGTTCAAAACCTATTTCGTCTCCAGCTGGTCCAGGAGTACGACCGTACTTTTATTCATGCAAAGCGTGGACAGCACTTTAAAGCTGAAGAGGAACCGGTTCGGGATGCTTGGCACCGGGGTGAGCCACGGGAATAAACCAACTTCAGATATCCCTGAATCTACAGAGCTGACAAAAAGATACAGCAGGATCGTGAATGGAAAATCCACCTCGTTTGCGCTCGAAAGTCTCGCGGGAATTCCCACCACGGCCCATATTCTTGGGGGTGCGGTGATGGGCAAAGATGCTTCGGAAGGAGTGATCAACAGCAAAAATGAGGTTTTTGGCTATAAAGGGCTTTACGTGATCGACGGCTCCATGATCTCCAGCAATCCCGGCGTGAATCCCAGCCTTTCCATCACAGCTATTGCCGAGCGGGCCATGAGCTTCATTCCGCAGAAAGAAGAGGTGTCAAAAATGACATTTTTGACACCTCTTCAAAACAGTCGTTAAACTGCAGTTTTGGCACGACAGGAAAAAGGGTTCAGAATTTGCAATTCATTCAACAAAAACAAAATCTATGACAATTGATATCTGGTCAGACGTGCGCTGTCCCTTCTGCTATATTGGAAAAAGAAAATTTGAAGCCGCCCTGGAAGAATTTCCGCATAAGGAGGAAGTACAGGTGAACTGGCACAGCTTTCAGCTAGACCCAAACCTGGAAACCCAGCCGGAGATCAGCACGATGGACTATTTTGTGAAGGCCAAGAATGTTTCGGAAGAACAGGCCCGGGAAATGTTCCAAAATGTGGAAAAAATGGCTGCAGAATCAGGCCTGGAAATGGATCCGAATTCTTCAGTCGTGGCAAATTCATATAAAGCTCACCTGCTGCTACAGCTGGCAAAAGAAAAAGGCCGCGCCAATGAGCTTAAGGAACAGCTGTTTAAAGCTCATTTTTCCGAAGCAAAGAATATTGACGACAAAGAAAGCCTGCTTGAGATTGCAGTTTCCGCAGGGCTGGAAAAAGAGGAAGCTGAGCAGGCTTTGAATTCCGAAGAATATGCTTATGCGGTAAAACAGGATGAGATGCAGGCGCAGCAAATTGGCGTGCGAGGGGTGCCTTTCTTTGTTTTCGAGAATAAGTACGGCGTTTCGGGAGCACAGCCTTCAGAAACCTTTTTAGAAGTGCTGGAAAAAGTATGGAACGAGAAGAACTAAAATGCTTTTTTGTTAAATAGCTAAAATCTATTTAAAATAGATTTACAATAGGTAAGTAAGCTATATTTTTACATCAGGAAAACCTTTAGGACCTGAGATCTCCCTACAATCTCTATCCTTTAGGTTTTTTTTGTAACAAAGGTCACTGTAATTGGTTTTCTAAAATGTCATTTTTGTAGTAACTTAATAATCAGCAAAAAACCACCGATATGAGCTATTGTTTTTCTACTACTTTAGATGATAATTTTGACAAGGTGATCGAGAAGGTTACCGAAGAACTCAAAAAGGAAGGCTTTGGCATCCTCACCGAGATCGATGTAAAGGAGACTTTCAAGAAAAAACTGGATGTTGATTTCAGAAAATACAGGATACTTGGTGCCTGCAATCCGCAGATGGCACACAAGGCCATACAGGCCGAGCGCCGCATAGGAACCATGCTGCCCTGCAATGTGATCGTGCAGGAAACAGACGACGGCAAGATCGAAGTTTCGGCCGTAGATCCCGTCGCTTCCATGCAGGCGGTCGAGAACAAGGAATTGGAACCCGTGGCTTCACAGGTAAGGGATAAACTGGAAAAAGTTATTTCTTCTCTTTAGAACATTTAGAACGATAAAAAAGATCTGGGAGCGCTGCTTCCAGATCTTTTGCTTTGTAACAAAAGTAACTGTGGCTCAATTCCTGCCGCTTTATTTTTGCCCCTGTTAATCCAAATCTTAAAAGATGAAAATACCACAATTGATAAAAGAAGATAAAGCGAAAATTGTTGACGTACGCAGCCGCGGAGAATTTAGCGGAGGCCATGTTGCAGGTTCCATCAATATTCCTCTCAACGAGCTGCCAGATCACGTGGACGAGCTAAAAGAGCTTGACAAGCCGCTGGTGCTTTGTTGTGCTTCGGGAATGCGAAGTGCACAGGCACAGCACTACCTAAGCCGTGAAGGCCTAGATTGCCACAATGCCGGCTCCTGGCTGGAAGTAAACTTTTTAGTAGCTCAAACCGCGTAATGATGATAAATATTCTAAAAAAGATCTTCGGAAAAAGCCAACAGCCTGATTTTTCAGAAATGCTGAAAAACGGTGGGATCATCATTGATGTGCGCACGAAAGGCGAATACAGTACCGGACATATCAAAGATTCAAAGAACATCCCGCTGAACGTTTTGAACAACAACCTCAATAAGATTAAAGGTAAGGACAAGCCGGTGATCACCTGTTGTGCCTCGGGCATGAGGAGCGCATCGGCCAGGAAAATGCTGCAGTCATACGGTTACACTCAGGTGTATAACGGCGGTGGCTGGAGAAGCCTTCAAAACAAGATCTCCTAATGAAAGAACGACTGCTTCATAACTGGACCTGGATGCGTGCAGCATATTTAGTCATTGGGCTACTGGTGCTGGCCCAGGCATTTTCTGAAGTGCAGTGGTGGGGTGTAGGACTTGGGGCTTACGTTTGCCTCATGGGCCTTTTTGGCTTTGGTTGCGCCGGAGGCAATTGTGCCGGGGGCAGTTGCAGCGTCAAACCTGACCGGGATCAGCAGAAATGAGCAGAAAGGCTTATAACTTTGAACTGACAAATACACAATATAATGGAACATTACTATAACGTAGATCTTGAGTGGAGATCTGACCGTAAAGGAGAGATCTTTTCGCCCGAACTGGAGCAAAAGATCGAAGTGGCAACACCTCCCGAGTTTCCTAAAGGTATGGCAGGCATCTGGTCTCCTGAACATTTGTTCACTGCTGCAATTAGCAGCTGCTTTATGACCACCTTTTTGGCAATTGCCGAAAATTCTAAACTGGAATTTAAAAGCCTTAGGGTACCTGCAAAAGGAAAATTGAGCAAAGTCGACGGAAAATTTGCAATGTCTGAGGTGCTCCTGGAGCCGGTTCTCACCATCATCAATGAAGAGGAGCGCGAAAAGGCGGAAAAAATCCTTCAAAAGGCCGAGAAAGCCTGCCTTATCACCAACTCTGTGACTGCTGAAGTTTTTCTTAAGCCGCAGATAGAATTGGCAAGCTCTTTGGTATAAATAGTTTCCCCCTACATTTGAATCCCGCTTGAAGAAATTTTCTTCGGCGGGATTTTTTATTGCTACAGGTTGAAGATCAGGAATTTTTGAATGCTTTTATTTTCTACTTTAGAAGGTTTGTAATCGCTTTCTTCTGCAATGAAGTGTAACAAAAAATGGGCACGGCAGTCTTTGAGGAAATTCTATGAAGAAGACTGCAGTTGATCACGCCCGTGCTTTGCGGGCGCTCAACGGCAGAAAAGCATTAAATAACCATCAAAAAAATGAAGAGAAGCATTATCATGTTGGCCCTGCTGTTCCTGGTGGGAATCGCAAAAGCCGAAGAAAAACAGTTCACCACCTCAGACGGGGTGAAACTTTATGTGAAAGTTGAAGGCCACGGCACTCCCCTGCTCTACCTGCACGGCGGGCCGGGCTCGGGCAGCTATTGGTTCGAGCAGTTCTTTGGAGATTTCATGGAGCAGCATTTCACGGTTGTTTATCTGGATCAACGTGGAGTTGGCCGTTCAGAAAGTGCCAAAGACGGCAATTATTCCATGGACCGTATGGTGCAGGATTTTGAGGAGTTGAGGAAATTCCTGGGCTATGACAGCTGGCTTACGCTTGGACATTCCTTCGGCGGACTACTGCAAATGGGTTATGCTGAAAAGTTTCCCGAATCCCTTAAAGGAATGCTCATGATCAACTGTACTTTGGATATCACCCAAACCTGCTGTGAAAGCTGGTTTCCGAAAGCAGCCGAATTTGTGGGAGAAAAGTACGTTAGCTGCGAGAACGATAGTATTCCTGTGATGGAGAGAATGGGCTACTTTGGCGACAGGCTTCGGGAAGAAGGAGTTTTTTGGAAAATGGCTTACCTGGACCAGGCTAACGAGGAAGTGATGAACAAAACTTATGAGCCGTTCCCGGAGTGGAACTATGACTTCGGAAATGCTGCCATGAGCAATCCTGAATTCTGGAAGAACTTTAAGCCCGAAACCACGCAAATGAACATGCCGGTGCTCTTCTTTTACGGAAGCCGGGACTGGATGATCGGCCCTGAACATTACAAAGGAGTCAATTTCCCAAACCTGATGTTGTGGAAAAGTGAAGTTGGCCACATGCCTTTTATGGAAGCCAAAGAAGATCTTGGAAAGGCAATAACGGCCTTTGCAGAAAAGAACAATTTCTGAAGTTTCTTGTAAAACCTTAAAGAAATAGAGCTCCAAAAATGCCATTTTTGGAGCTCTTCATTTTAGTTTATTGTTTGCAGCCTTGTTTTTGGCGGCAGGTTAAGTTCTCCCTCGGGAGTTTTATTCTGTTCAAAATTCTTGGCATTATTTTGATATCGTTTCACATAGTCGCTTATGGTCTGCTTCTCTTCGGAAGTAAAAAAGTTGGCTTTAGGATCATCAGCCTGATCAAGCCAGGGAGAAGGATGGTCGAAATCATAGTCTCCCAGCACCATGAAAGGAGTACCGTTTTGCAGCACTACTTGCCCACCACTATTTAGCTGCCATTGAGTGGCCCAATTGTAAATGTAGACGGCCTCTTCATTACGTAAACGCACGCAGCCATGACTTGCGGGATATCCCGGCAAAGTGTATTCATGTGTACCAATACCTTCATAGTTCATAAAATTGAAGTAGTAAGGCATGATCCAGTCTTTGTCAATTGTACTTATCTTCCGCTTTGCTTTATAGTTTCCGTAGAAAAGTCCGGCAGGAGTTTGAGTGGATTCTTTTCCTGTACTGGCCGGTCCCCATTTGATCAGTTCGCCATTCTGGTAAAGGGCCACCGCCTGGATTCTCCTTGAAATAAGCACGGCCTTTGGAATGGAATCTAAAAGATCGAGTTCTTCAGGAAAAGGCGCATAAGCAAGAAGTTCTGCGGTAACCGAATCGGGGATCACAATTTTGTCTCCGGCATTCAACCTTCGCGGATCCATTCTATTAAGGGCATAGATGATACTTTGCTGTTCTTTATCATAACGCGTCTTAAAACTGTCGACTGCTGCCTTTGTACCAAGGCTGTCGAGATGGTAGGTGACCAGCTTTCGCGGCTCTTTTTCCTCTTTTTCAGTTTTAACAGTATCTTTTTCTATAACTGCCGATGCATCCTTTGTAAATGCAGTTTTGCTCCGGGTTTCTGCCTCACCGTTGCAAGACACCAAAGCGGTCATCCCTAAAAGCAGCAGGCTTAAGTTCAGCATAAAGATATTTCGATTCATCTTATTCATTGCATTGATAAACGTTGGGGTTTGAAGGCTGAAGATGACAAGATTTTGATTTATACCAAGTTAACAGACCGCCAAAGCTTTTATAAAGTTCTTTAATTTTTATCCATTTTTCAGATCCAAAAAAGCAAGTAATCAGATCTCAATAAAGAAAAAATTAGACCATAAGTCATTAATAATCAATAATTAACAGCTGTTTAAGAAATAAGAGACATTGGTCCCAAAATATCATAAATTTTTCTTACCTTGAGACTCGATTAAAATGGCATTTATGAGACCACTACTTGTTTTGTTGTTCGTATTGTTTAGCACCGGGCTAATGGCCCAGGAAGGTCCTGTTACCTTTGCAGGAGAAGGAATTTCATTCTCCGGAGACAACAATATTTCCACTCAAAATAAAGAGCTTGTTGAGCTAACCGGAAATGTCCATTTTTCCACTTCTATAGTCGAGATCGAGAAAGCCGATAAGATCGTTTACGATAAAAAGACCAAAACCTTTACCATAAGCGGTTTCAAGGAACTTCGTCTTAACGGCAAGAAAAAACTTGCAAGCGATCTTGGCCCAACTACTCTAAAGATCGACCTGGGCGACTGCGTAGCCTATCTTGTTGCCAATGTAAAGGCCTGTGACGGTAAAGACTGTTGATCTTCTGTAAGAAATGAATGCGCCCTGCCTGGACGAAAATTTTTCTGCAGTTGATTTTTCGCAACAAAAATTCCCCTCTTCCGAATTTGAGAACTGCAGCTTCAAAGACTGCAACTTCGCCGAATCAAACCTTCAAAACTTCAATTTCGCCGAATGCACTTTTGTGAACTGTGATTTTAGCAACGCGCTGATTTCAGGAACGATCTTTAGAGAAGATCTTTTCAGAAACTGTAAGATGCTGGGGCTAAGGTTTGACCTATGCAACCCGTTTCTGCTTTCCTTTAATTTTGAAGAATGTCAGCTCGATTTCTCCTCCTTTTTTAAGCTGAAGCTAAAAGGCAGCAGATTTAAAGGCTGCAAAATGCAACAGGTAGATCTTTCTGAAGCAGATCTTAAAAATGCCATTTTTGACACCTGTGTTCTTACCGGCGCCGTTTTCAGCAATACAGATCTTGAGGCTGCAGATTTCAGAACCTCGTACGGTTTTTCCATCGATCCCGAGGAGAACAGGATCAACAAAGCTAAATTTTCCCGCGACAATTTAGAAGGCCTGCTGCACAAATACAGGCTACAGATCTCATGAAAAAACTTTTGCTACTGCTCTTCCTCTGCGGAATAAGCCAACTCCTGAGGGCTCAAAAAGTTGAAAAATTCACCATCTCTTCCTCTTCGGAAGAAGGATATCTCGCTGTTTTTCCTGAAACTCCTGCACAGGCCATGCTGGTCCTGGTGGGCAGTTATGGTGAATCTCCCGAAGAAGTTTTAAAAAATACCGCAATTCCTTCCGAAGCAGCCAAAAACGGCATTTTAACCATCATTCCCGTTTTTAGCACGGGCGCCACCTCTATAGGTTTTGATGTGGAGACGCAGGAGTCATTTCAGAAGATTATAGCTTTTGCACTGAAAAAACATCAGCTTCAAGAAATGCCATTTTTCGCAGGTGGTTTCTCCATTGGGGGAACAGCGGTTATTAAATATGCCGAGCTTGCGCAACAGCAGCAATATCTCCCCACAGCTGTTTTTGCGGTTGATCCGCCGCTTGATATGCAACGGCTTTATGAGTCGGCAAAAAGAGATATCAGGTTATCTTTAAAAACGGAACCTTCACAGGAGTCCAGGTTTCTTGTACAAAAGCTTGAACAGGAAATGGGAGGAAGTCCACAGCAGGTTCCCCAGAATTACTATCAAGCCTCCCCTTATTCATTTGAGGACTCCACTCAAACTGCCGTTAAAAAGCTGATCGACTTACCGTTAAGGATCTACACCGAACCCGACCTGGAATTCTACCTGTCCAAAGGAATGGATCTTTATGCCATGAATGCCTTTGACGCTTCGGCTTTTATTAACGAGCTAAACCGTTTGGGAAACAACAAAGCCTCCTTGATTATAAGCCAAAATAAAGGTTTTAGAGAACCCCAACATGTGAGGAATCCACATTCCTGGAGCCTCGTTGATCCAGGAGAACTTGTGGAATGGCTGCTGCAGCAGATGTAGGCTACCTCGCCAGGTAACCACCATCGACAGCATAATAAGATCCTGTCACAAAAGAAGCTTTTTCACTACTTAACCAAAGAATAAGTTCAGCCACTTCTTCGCTTTTACCAAGCCTTCCAATAGGATGTAAACTTACCAGTTGCTGCTTTATCTCTTCATCCAGCTGGTCCAAAAGAGGAGTATCAATAAATGCAGGGCCCACACAATTTGTCCTGATCTTCTCTGCGGAATATTCTATAGCTGCGTTTTTAGTGATTCCGAGTATAGCATGTTTTGCAGCGACGTAAGCTGCGGAGCCTTCAAAACCAACACTTCCGAGAATTGAAGAAAGGTTTACAATGCTGCCGCCGCCGTTTTCGAGCATTGCGGCAATTTCATATTTCATTCCGTAGAAGATACTGTGAAGGTTTACATCGATCACCTGGTGCCAGCCTTCGAGGCTCATTTCGACGATCTTATTGGCCTCGCCGCCAATTCCGGCGTTGTTTACGGCGATGTCCAGTTTTCCGAAGGTCTTTACAGCAAAATCAACCAGGGCTTTGTTGTCTTCAGCCTTAGAAACATCAGCTTCAAAAAAGGCTGCTTTTCCTCCGTCATTTTTGACCTTCTCGACCAGCTGCTCTCCTTTATCTTTTTGAATATCAGAAACCACAACGCTGGCTCCTTGTTTTGCGAATAAAAGAACGGTGGCTTCTCCAATACCTGAAGCTCCACCGGTCACGATTGCTACCTTGTTTTCCATTTTTCCGGGATTTTCTTCAAGTTAGATATTCCTGAATTTCGTCGCAATGACATTTGTCAGGCAAAAATTCCTTAAGAATTTGCTATTTTTAAGAGGAAAAGAAACAGAATTATGGAAAAGAAGATCGCGGGAGTAAGCATAGCCTGCAGGCAGGGCGACATAGCCAATCAGGAAGCGTATGATGCCGTTGTGAACGCTGCCAACGCGCAGCTGGAAACAGGAGGTGGCGTGGCCGGAGCAATTCATCGTGCTGCAGGGCCGGGACTGGCAAATGAAGCCAGACCGATGGGGCCGATTAAACCGGGGGAAGCCGTAATCACAGGAGGACACAGGCTGCCAAACAAGTATGTCATTCATTGCCTTGGACCTGTTTATGGACAGGACAGACCTGAAGCCGAATTGCTCGCGAACTGCTATTCAAATGCTTTAGACCTGGCTGAAGAAAAAGAGATTGATTCTATTGCTTTTCCTGCAATTTCCACCGGTATTTTTGGTTACCCAATGGAAGAGGCTGCAAAAGTGGCTTTTGAGACAGTCATTCAAAAGATCCCTGAGCTGCAACATGTAAAGAAGATCCTTTTTGTACTGCACAGCATCCATGATCTGCAGCTGCATGAAAGGGTGCTGCAACAAATTCTTGATGGCAAATCTTATCCTGAATAATTTTTATAAGAAGTATAAAATTTCCCCGCCGGTTTCGACGATAACAGAGAGGGATTGATAGTTTTTGCCATTACTACAAATTTCCCGTCGACACTGCTGTCCCCTTAACCTTCTGTCCCTACGGGAGTCGCTAGACACGGATATTTTTCTATAGATGTTCTGTCCCTACGGGAGAGGATTCTCGCTGACACCACCTCGCAACAGGCAACCGGCAACTGGCAACGGTTTTCAAACCTTCACCACCATTTTCCCGGTGTTCTTGCCTTCAAAGAGGCCTATAAAAGCTTCGGGAAGTTTGTCAAATCCTTCAACTACGGTTTCGTCATACTTCAGTTTTCCTTCCTGTAACCAGGCGCCCAGTTGTTTTAAAGCAGTTCCGAAGTCTTTTGCATGATCCCTGATCAAAAAGCCTTGCATTAAAGCCGTTTTTTTGATGAGGATGCCTTCGGGGCGCGGTCCTGTTGGAACTTCGGTTTCGTTATAAAGGGAAATGGCTCCGCAGTTGATGATGCGGGCATTTTTGTTGATGTTCTGCAGTACGGCATCCAAAATTTCGCCGCCAACATTGTCAAAATAAACGTCAACTCCATCTGGGCAGGCTCTAGAAATGGCCTTTTTCATGTTCTTTGTGGTGTTATAGTTAATGCCTTCATCAAACCCGAACTTCTGTTTAATATGGACGATCTTGTCATCGCTGCCTGCAATGCCCACTACTCTACAGCCTTTGATCTTCCCGATTTGTCCCACAATACTTCCTACTGCTCCGGCAGCTCCCGAAACCACAAGAGTTTCTCCTTTTTTTAACGCTCCAATCTTTTCCAAACCCAAATAGGCGGTCAATCCTGTAAGACCCAAGATTCCCAGGAAAGCAGAAGGCGGCGCAAGATTTTTGTCAATTTTGTTGATCCCTTTTCCGTCGGACGTTTGAAGCTGCTTCCATTTCAACATTCCGGCAACCAGTTCCCCTCTTTTGAAATTGGAATTATCAGACTCCAACACTTCGGCAACAACGTTAGATTCCAACGGCTTGTTCAATTCAAAAGGCGGAATATAGGATTTCTCATCGCGCATCCTTCCGCGGAGGTAAGGATCTACAGAAATATAAAGCGCCTTTAGAAGCATTTCCCCTTCAGCGGGTTTTGGATCTTTCTCGGAAGTTATTTCAAAATCGGAAGTTTGCGGTTTTCCTGCAGGCCGGTTCTTAAAGAGTACTGTTTTTGACATTTTTGAAAAGTTTGTCCTGAAGATAAGGCTTCCGAAGAAAAAGTACAAAAACGAAAGTCCCAAAACTTCGCTAAAACTGAGGTGCCAAAAAGGGCATAAAAAGACCCCCTTAGTTGCCCAAGGAGGTCAATGTGCTGTCGAAGAAATTATTCAGAAGACAATAGTACACCTTCCCACGGCTTGTTTTCTTCTCCCCAAGTATAGGTGCCGCTCATTTCATTCTCCATAAGTTCCCCGGTGAGGATATAGGTGTCATTATCATCATCAGGCATCATGTCGTAGGTAAGTACATTCCCCTCCATGCTCCACTCTCCCCACATATCATAGATGCCGGGATAAGCCGGCTCTGTATAAAAAGCAGTGCCATCTTCATAAAAATCAACATTGCCGATCCAGGTATTGTCTTCGCTGTGCAAATAAGTAATTTCCCAGGTAGTTCCTGCAAACGCGGAAGTACCCACAGAAATTTCTTCGCCATAAGCAGTGCCTGCGGCATTGGTGGCAAAAGTCCTGAAGTAATACATTTCACCAGGAGTCAAATTGTTGATCATTACAGAAAAACTACTGTTCTGGGATTGCCGGTTGTACCTGTTCTTGGAGCCTGCCTGCGCAGAATTATCTCCCGGAAGCGCCACATGGTCTTCAATGGTAGGATTTGCAGTAGTTGCCCAAACGACCCCATAGGAGGTGATCTCCTCATCATTTTCATCAACTGCACCCGTGATCTCAACAGAGGTAAAGGTCGTGACCGCCTGGGTATCACTGGTGGTTGTGGCTACCTCGGGCAATTGAGGCTCGTCTGGCGTATCTTCACTATTACAGGCAACAAAAGAGGCCAGGAATAATAATAGGAAGAGCTGTTTTGGGAAGTAAATTTTCATAGTACAATACTTTTGGAGTTAAGACATAGATTAAAATGAAAAGTTAGTAGTTCCTACAGCTCTTCACAATACCCATTTGTAGGTATAATTCTGAAATACACAAACTTAGAGCTAAAGTGGCCTTTTAAAAAGGGCATAAAAAAACCTCCTTAATTGCCTAAGGAGGTTTTCATTATTTAAAAATGTTCAGGAATTATTTCTTCCCTTCCATTTTGTCTTTCAACGCTTGAAGTTCTGCGTTCACATCACCCATAGTGGTGTTGTTTTGAGCTTGTTGTAACCAGATTTAAATTTTATTCATCTTGAGGCAGTTCTATCTCTATCATTTCAGCTCTAATAAAACCATCAACTAATTCCTCTTCTTCATTGTATAGATGAAAATTAAAACTCGTTTGATTACCATCCCAATTTAAATTGATATAACCTCTTTTTTTCATTTCAAGGGTCGTTGTTGACTCAGTTTCATTCACGACGTTATAAATAGATGATAATTCAAAATCCTCTTGCCCATCAGAAAATGTGAAGGAGTCCATATATATTTGTTTTCCAAATTGAAAACCACCTATATTGCTTTCATATTCCCCAGCCGGCAAGGAATGTGGTTGATCAGAATACAAGGTTCCCTCTATTACATAATTAAAATCAGGATTATTAAAGTCAATAGGTTCGGGTGAAAAAAAGACGCCATGAGCGTAGCGTACATATGAATAATCCTCATCCTTGATAATTTTAATATTATAATCGACATACACGTAATTAAAAGGATAGAACATACCATTCAAATTTATCCCATTACCAGAACTTTTGCCTCTAGTTAAAGGAACCAGCTTTGATCCTATACAACCGTTTGCATCCTTGACAGAAACCATATAGGTACCATCGGGATAATCATTTATAAAAAACCGCTTTTCCTGAGCCATACCGTTTACATAATAAGTAAATGGATATTCACCCCCAGATATATTGCCTATACCTATAGAACCTTCGCTATCCATATAAGCACTAAAACCTATGCCTCCTGATGGACAGCTACTTTCCACCAAATGTGGGGTAGGATCTTCTTCAGTAGGTACAGGATTAGTTATTGGTACACCTTGGGGATATGGGCCATCTGTAGGAATTAGTTCAGATGCATTGGCATCACTGGTCATAGCGGCTAAGCTAATAGCAACAATCGCAACTCCAATAGCAACAGCATTAGCAACTCCCACCGCAGCCACTACTGCAGCAGTAATTGCTGGAACGGCGGCTATTGCCTCAATAATGGCTTTGCCTGCAGCCACAACAACTATGGCATCACGTACTGCATCTAAATATTTATTTGAAGTTGAACCCATTCTAAGGTTTAAGTTTTTTCTTTCAGAATAGGAACTTGAAGGAGTTGTAGTATTTTGTTCCGCCGCTGTCTCACCATTAACCATGGCCCTAAAAAACATATTGCCTGTCTGGCTGGCCCAATCGTACTCATAAAGCGAAATTGCCATGATGTCTGAACCTACTGCGGGATAAGAAAATTTCATTACTATCGGCGTCTTTTCGCCTCTGACAGAAATAAAAGAAGAAGATATTCTACTGGTATAAGGATCAAATATAAAGTTGACTATTGTATCATTATTTTTCTTTTGAAAAGTAACGGTTTTTGGAATGGCAGGTTCATTGAAGCTATCAAATGTACCATAGATGTTAATGAGGTGATCATCATCTTCATAATGGGCCTGCAACACATCTGCATTAGGATCTCCGGTTTGGTTCTTATAAATAGTGAGCCCTTGTGGATTGGTAGAAGGAGTCTCAGGATCATCAGGATCATTTTCTGTAGAACAGCTCATGACCACAAACGAAAGCAGTAGGGTAAAAACAAGACCCAATCGTTTTGAGTCAAATAATTTATGTACCATATTAATTGGGATTAAAAGGTTCGTGAAGGAGTAAATTTATACCCTGATTTCTTCTACTGCAATACCCACTTCTAAGTATTTTCTTTTGATTATCAGGATTATAAAATTGACATTTTACCATAAAAAAACCTCCTTAGTTGCCTAAGGAGGTTTTCATTATTTAAATGTTCAGGAATTATTTCTTCCCTTCCATTTTGTCTTTCAACGCTTGAAGTTCTGCGTTCACATCACCCATAGTGGTGTTGTTTTGAGCTTGTTGCTGAGCGGCTTTTTTCTGAGCCTGCTTAACAATTTGTTGCTCTTCTTCCTTGTGAATAGCGGTGTGAGACGCTACCACTCTCTTGAATTCTTTGTTGAATTCAATGATCTGGAATTCTGCAGTTTCTCCCTGCTTCAATTTGCTTCCGTCTTCTTTTTCCATGTGACGTTGCGGTACGAAGGCAGTGATATCTTCATTAAAGTCAATAGTAGCTCCTTTGTCAACGATCTCTGTAATTGCCGCTGTGTGAGTAGTTCCTACAGCGAATTCAGTTTCGTATTTATCCCAAGGGTTAGCTTCTGTTTGCTTGTGACCTAAGCTCAACTTACGGCCTTCAACATCAAGCTCAAGAACTACCACGTCAAGTTTATCACCTACGTTAGTAAATTCTGATGGATGCTTGATCTTCTTTGTCCAGGAAAGGTCAGAAATGTAGATCAGTCCGTCGATTCCTTCTTCTAACTCAACGAATACTCCGAAGTTAGTAAAGTTACGAACGATACCGGTGTGTCTTGAACCAACAGGGTACTTAGAAGTGATATCAGTCCATGGGTCTGGAGTCAATTGCTTGATACCAAGAGACATTTTTCTGTCTTCACGATCTAAAGTAAGAATTTGTGCTTCAACCTCATCTCCAACGTTCACGAAGTCCTGAGCTGAGCGCAGGTGAGTACTCCATGACATTTCAGAAACGTGGATAAGACCTTCAACACCTTCAGCAACTTCGATAAATGCACCGTAATCTGCGATCACAACTACTTTACCTT
>JBAVJB010000042.1:0-5085 GCA_049687495.1 Salinimicrobium sp. | reverse complement strand
GCACTGCACCACGTGGGAAACGGCAAGCGCGATCAAAGATTTCTCACGGGCAGTGAGGCTGCCTTCTTCAAAAACCGAATTATAGTAGTCAAAGAATTTCTTGCCCAGCTCTTCATTCCACTCGGTGATATCGCCAAACTTTTTCAGATCGGCCGGGTTGTAATACGTTTTAGACATAGAATTATTTTTGAGCACCTAATATAAGGCTTTCCTGAATGAAGTAGGGAGAATAAGCGGAATGAGGAATTATAGATCCAGCCAGTCCTTAAATGCTGAAGCCTTACTGCTGCTGATGATCTGGTCATCTTTGAGGCGGGGTTCAACAGAGAGGTGCAGCCGGCCCTTGAAGTAGGGATTCACTTCCCGTATGGCATTGATGTTCACAATAAGTTGCCTGTTCGCCCTGAAGAACATTTTGTCATCCAGCTGTTGGTCCAGCTGGTCCAGAGTATAATTAACCACAAACCTGCTGCCTTCAAAATTCACCAACAGGACAACGCCTTCTTCAGCCAGGAAATAGGCCACTTCTTCAGAAGGTATGGTTTTTATGACCTGTCCGCTTTTGACCATGAAGCGGGATTTCTTTTCACTTTTTCCGGAGATGAGGTTTTGAATGTTCTGCAATTCTTCGGAAAGACTATTTTGCTTCAGATTTTCGTATTTCCTTATCGCGTTTTCCAGTTCCTCTTTCTTTATAGGCTTCAGCAGATAATCAACGCTGTTCACCTTGAAAGCCTCAATGGCGTAATCGTTGTAAGCCGTGGTAAAGATCACCGGGCTCTTTACTTCCACCTGTTTAAAGATCTCAAAGCTGCTGCCGTCAGAAAGGTGGATGTCGCAAAAAATAAGATCTGGCGCTTCGTTTTTCTGAAACCATTCGACACTTTCTTCAATAGATTCCAGCTTTTCCAGGACCTGTGCCTGCGGCCGCAATTTAAGAAACATCGCTTCCAGCGCATCGGCTGCAAAAGCTTCATCTTCAATAATGAGCGTTTTCATGAATTTTCGACTTTTAGAAGGGGCAGTTTGGCAATAAAATGATCATTGGTCTTGCAGAACTCAGGCTTTTCATCTGAAAGAAAAGAGTAGCGGCTTTCTATGTTTTTGAGTCCCGTGTTGGTAGATTGCACCTGCTCCATTCGCGGCTGCAGGTTATTCTTCACCTCAAGCCTATCGCCTTGAGAACTGATCTCGATGAGCAGCGGCTTTTTTCGGGTAGAACCGTTGTGCTTTATGGCATTTTCCAGCAGCACCTGTAAAGATCCGGGCGGGAGGTATAGCTTTTTTACTTCGGAATCGATTTTTATTTCAAATTTGACCGCCTCTCCAAAACGGGTTTTTAGCAGGTAAATATAGGCTTCGGCGATCTCCAGTTCCTTCTGAAGCGAGATAAGTTGCCGGGAACTGTTGTCAAGAAAGGAGCGGTAGAGTTTAGAAAGTTTGCGGGTAAATTCCGTAGCTTTTTCAGCATCCTGCGGAATCAGGGACACCAAAACATTCAGACTATTAAAAAGGAAATGCGGATTCACCTGATCTTTGAGATTCTCCAGCTGCGCCTGAAAATTCTCTTTTTGAAGCCTTGCAGATCGAAGCATCTCGGCCTGCAGGCGTTTTTTGCTTCTTTCACGTTCTACGAAAAAATAAAAGAAAAGCGAAAGAATGCCGGTCACGAGATAACTGGTGCGAATTCTTTCAGGGGAGGGTTCAACTTCAGGAAAGAACAATAGCAGTGGTGCGAAATGGATAAGGGACAGCAATAAGGCATTGGTGACTAAAACCAGCAGTAATTCAATAAATATCTTCAGAAAAGGATGCAGACGCGAAAGCCTTCTGTTTAAAAACTGCGAAATAAGCGGGAAAATGAGAAAGATCGAAAAGATATAGATAAAAGACAGCAGGGTTTCCAGCTGCAACAACCGGGCGCCAAAATATTCTGAAGGCGTGAGGAATCTTCCCATGTTGAGGTAAAAGAAAACCTCATACACCAGGAGACTGACCAATGCTGCCTTGCCCGCTGTATTTAAAAGGAATTTAAACCTTCTTCGGAAGCTTTTTTCTTTAGCTAAATCTTTTTCTGTAACCTGTTTTTTAATCTGCCTGGATTTGACGCTTAGGTAAAAATAGAAAATTTTAAGAATTTGCCTGCTGCTCATGTTCCTTCTTTTATGGTCAATATCTTCAATTCGAAGATCTTCAAAAAGGGCAAAAATCGCTTCCGCTTCATTTAGCTCTTATCCCGATTCATCTTGTTTTTATCCCGTTTCAGCTTTTTAAGGTTTCCCGGAGGGCAGATCAACAGCATATTTGCTTCAGAAATCAATCAAAAACATATATCATGAAGTTGTATCAGAAATTTTTATTTGGATTAGCCTCTTTAATAAGTTCTGTAGTTTGGTCCCAGGAAGGCAGCCTTAGCGGCAGCCTTCAGGACCAGAAGCAGGAAACCATTCCTTTTGCAACCGTGGCGGTGATGAAATTACCCGATTCCACGGTGGTGACAGGAACTACTACAGAAATGGATGGAAGCTTTGAAATGCAAACCCCTCAAAAAGGGGAATATTTGCTAAGATTTAGTGCCATTGGATTTGAGTCTGCTTACACGAGTCCTTTCGATATCTCTGCGCCCGACTTCAAAAAGAACTTCGGAACGGTGGTCATGAAAACAGCGGTCACTTCTCTTGATGAGGTGATGATCAAGACCTGGAGGCCACGGGTGAAGGTGGAGAGCGGAAAGATGGTGATGCGGGTGGAAGGAACTGCCGTTGCCGCCGGAAGTACCGCTTACGAGATGCTTTCAAAGGCCCCCGGAGTTTCTGTTGGACAGAACGGGGAATTTTCCATCAACGGGAAAAAAGGCGTGGCCGTAATGATAGATGGACGTATGACCTATCTTGCTCCTGCCGAGCTGCAAACCATGCTCGAGGGCATGCCGGCCGAAAATCTTGAAGAGATCGAGGTGATCAATAACCCTTCAGCAAAATATGATGCCGAGGGTGCTGCAGGAATACTGAACATAAAACTGAAGAAGAACAGTATGAGCGGTCTTAATGCCAGTGTTTACGGCGGAGTGGAATTTGGAAAGCAAACGCTGTTCAATGGGGGCGCAAACCTGGGTTACAAAAGCGGAAAGTGGAATTCATTTGCCAATATTGATATTTCAGAAAGAGGGGTTTACAGAGACCAAAGTAATATTCGAACCTTCTCCGGAACGGTAGATTATACGCAGTATGAACAAGCTGGCCTTCAGAAAAGAAAAGATTTTATTCCTTCCATTCAATTGGGGACAGACTATGAGATCAACGAGATGAATAGTCTGGGAGCAATGGCTAACGTGATGTACCGTGACAGGACGATGAATTGGAATACCAACAGCAAGTTGGGGAATCCAGGGGAGGAGTATGTGAGTATTGAAGCCGAAAACGGCCAGGATCAAACCTACAGGAATGCTCAGTTTAATGTGCATTACACCGGCAAACTGGATACATTGGGAACTCAGATCTCTGCAGATGTTGATTTTGCCAGGCTGAACAGGGAAGACTTTTCAGATCATTCAAACAATTACTTTTACCATGAAACCGGCGAAGAAGAGCTCGAACTGCTTAACAGCGATAGTTTTTCAGATTTTGATATTTACGCCGCAAAAATTGATTTTTCAAAGCCGCTTTCAGAAAAAGCCAGCTTTCAAATAGGGGTAAAGGCGAGTAAAGTTGTTTCAAAAAGTGAACTTCAATTCTTTGAAATGCAAAACAACAACAATGTTTATTTGCCCGAAAGAAGTGACAGCTTTGAATATGAGGAAAAGATCTACGCGGCTTACCTGAGCTATAGCAACAGGTTGAGCGACAAATGGGACCTGCAGGCCGGCTTACGTGCAGAACAAACTGTAGGTGTGGGGCACTCGGCTGTGCTTGATGAAGTGGGCAGCAGGGATTACCTGGAGTTCTTTCCAAACCTGATGTTGGAGCAAAAAGTGAGTGAGAACTACAAGCTCAACTATTCCTACAGCAAAAGGATAAGCAGGCCCAACTACAGCTATTTTAATCCTGTGGCTTTCTACCTTGACCCTTACAGCTATGTGCTGGGGAATCCGGATCTGAAAGCCGAGATCACCAGCAGTTATAAGGTCTCCCAGACCTTCTTTAAGAAATACCACTTGATGTTGAGCTATGACCACGTTAAGAACTTTAGTGCCGAAGTGCCTGCGATCGACAGCGAAACAGGAGAAACCGTCTTCAATACCAAGAACCTGGATAATTCCAGAAGCTATACGGCAACCATTGTTGCGCCCGTTGAATTAGCATCTTTTTGGAATACGAACAACAACCTGGTGTTGAACCAGCAGCATTTTGACATCACCCTGGATGGAAAAGAAGTGAGCAATGACAATTTCTTTTACCTTTTCCAAAGTAACCATCAAATTAACCTGCCTTGGGACATCAGTTTTGAGGTCAATGGAAGTCTACAGGGACCTGTGGGTTATGGAGTCTATACGATCGACGAACAGTGGTGGGTTGATGCAGGTCTTAAAAAGTCATTTTTGGATGACCGTTTGAACATTACGTTGAATGCAACCGATATTTTTGAAGGTAAGCGTATGGACATTAACGCGGCCTTTCTTGGAAACAGCATCTATATCAACCAGTATTTTAATGAACAGACTTTCAGCATAAATTTGAGATATAAACTTAGCAGTTCAAAATCGAAGATAAAGGCTCGCTCGACCGATCTTGAGGAGTTGAACAGGGCAGGAGGATGATCTTAAAGTTTTTTCTGATACTTCTGAAGATCCGGGGGCGGCAGCCTCCGGATCTTTTCATTTAGAGCTGCGATTTCTTCTGAAAATCCTATCTTTAGAGGAAACCCGCCAAAAATGTCATTTTCAAAGCTCTTTCGGTACTTCATTATTTTCCTGGGCACGCTGGTTATCCTGGCGAGCCTGCTTTCCCTTTTTTACAATCTGCCTTACTGGTATTCCAAAATTCTTGATTTTCCGCGGTTACAGTACTGGATCCTGGCAATTCTTTGTTTGCTGATCTTTGCCGGGCTCAACAAAAAGTGGAAATGGACTTCGTGGATCTTCGTACT
>JBAVJB010000041.1:0-44246 GCA_049687495.1 Salinimicrobium sp. | reverse complement strand
GGCAGCTGGGGATGAAAGCATATTTCAAGAAAAAAGAGGTAAGCAGCGAGATAGAAAAAGAGCAGCAGGAGATCGAGCTGCACAGGAAAAATTTACTGGAGGAAGAGGAACATAAAAGGCTGAGCGAAGAGCTTTCGGAAAAAAGCAAAACCTGCGCTCCCTTGGAAAAGAAGATCGACAGCCTCAAACAAAACTTGCAGCTCAAAGAGAGCATCAAAACACAGCTCGCCCAAATTGAGTCTCACCGCAGAAAAAAAACTGAAGCCGATGCCGCCCTGCAAAAATTTGAAACCGAACACGGGCAGCAGCTTCAAAAACATGAAAAAATCCGCCTTTTTGGGGAGGAATTGACCAGCTGGAAACAACTGCAGTCTGATTGTCGGGAACTTGGAACAGAGATAGAGAACAACCTCAAGAGATCAAGCGCTAACCGGGAGGAGATCAATACCAGTCTTAAAGAGATCAATGCTTTTACAGGAGCCAAGGCAGAGGCTGAAACTGTGGAGCAGCAGCTGCAGGAATTTTCGGGCAAAGTGAGCAAACTGCAACAGCAACGCGAGGAAAAAGGCACGACCTATAAGGCCCTAAAAAGGGAATTTGAGACCGAGCTTCGGGAGGTACCATTTCAGCTTAACGGCAACCTGGAATCGGCAGGTGAAAAGTTGCTGGAGATGAAGGCTTTTTCTGAAGGCGAACTGCAGAAGATCAGGGCTCGCCTCCAGAATGTGGATCTGCAGGATCCTGTTTCAGAAAAACAAAGACTTCGGAAGGAGCTGGAAGCCTCGAGAAAAGCAGAAAGGCAATCGGTTATCCTAAAAAACCTTTCCGAAGAAATTCAAAAGCTGAACCTGGAGCAGGAAAAGGTAGATCCGCAGCTGGAAGAGCTTCCTAAGCAGATCGCATTAAACAAGTCGCAGGCAGAAACATTAAAGGAACGGCTTGAAAAGCTGAACTTTAAAAAAGAGAATGAAAACCTGCTGAAGGCGCTTGAAGATCACCGGCATAAGCTGCAGGACGGGCAGCCGTGTCCGCTGTGCGGCGCTTTGGAACATCCTTACGCCCAGGATCTGCCACCACAGGAGGATGGCCTGCAGGAGGAAATACGGGATACCGAAAAAGAACTGGCTGCAAAGCAGACACAGGTAACGCAGGCAGAAACTAGCCTGCAGCACTACCAAAAACTTGTGGCCCAACTGAACCAGAAAACAGCTGAAAAGCAAAAAGAACTACAGGCTCAAAAAAGCGATTTTGAAGCTGCCTTTGGTGCTTTTGATTCAGGTTTTGACTGGGCGGCACGCTGTAATCAACATGACGGGCAAATACAGGCACTGGAGCAATATGAGCAGGAAAACCGTAAGCTGCGGGCAATTTCGGCAGGTTTGCCATTGATCAAAAAATTACAAACGGTGCTTACTGAAGGTTTGGAGCTCAAGGAGCAGCTGGACGGCCTCTATTCCGGTGAAAATGTGCATAATGATTGCCAGGACCTGCAAAATAAATGGAACAGGCTGCAGCATCAAAAAACCACCCTGGCCCAAATGGCCAAAGAGCAAAAGGCCAGGCTGAGCGGCAAAAAACAACAGCTGGAAGAGCTCGAAAAATCGCTTTTTCCGAAGGTGAAGAGCGAAGGCTGCAACGAGATCTCTGAAGCTTTGGAAAGGCTGCTTCCGGAACAGAAAGCTGCCGAGCTGAGAAAAAAGAAGGAGGAGCTGTGCAGCGAGACCACCAAAACCGAGGTTGCCATAAAAACCTTAAGCCTCGAGCTGCAAAAGCTACAGGAAAAAGATGTGGAAGAAGCTTCGGAAGTCCTTTCCGGAAATCTTCAGCAAAAGCTGGAGCAGCTGCAAAACCTCAACACGGCCTGTGAGGAACTCCGAAGAAAACTTAACAACCACAGGGATATCCTTCAAAAAATTCAGAAGATCGAAGAAGGCCTTGTGGAAAAGAAACAAAAAATACGCCGCTGGGAGCTGCTCAACCAGCTCATTGGCGATGCTACGGGCAAAAAGTTCAACGATTTCGCGCAGGACCTAAGCCTGTCACAGCTGTTGCAGCTTGCAAACAAAAGGCTGCGCGGCCTGAGTGACCGCTACCGCATCGATAAACCTTCAGAAAGTGAAGATGACGGACTGGTGGCAATAGATGAGCACATGGGTGGACAAAGGCGTTCTGTAAAAACACTTTCGGGCGGGGAAACTTTTATCCTCAGCCTTTCCATGGCCCTTGCCCTGTCTGACCTGGCTTCCAAAAATGTGGAGATCAACTCACTTTTTATCGATGAAGGCTTCGGAACCCTTGACCCCGAAACTCTGGATCAAACCCTGGACACCCTGGAGCGACTGCAGGCCGAATCTTCCAAGACCATTGGCATTATTAGCCATGTAGATTCGCTCAAGGAAAGGATTGCGACGCAAATTCAATTAAAAAGAAATGGCCAGGGCTACAGCTCCCTGGAACTTAAAGGATAAGAGGTTCCAAAAATGTCATTTTTGACGCCTCTTGTTTCTATTAATTAAAAGATAAAATTTTGCAGGAGTATTAGGCTTTGCGTAAAATGAAGTGAAATTCATAAAAAGCAGAGCAATGAAAAAGATCCTTATGGTGCTCACCTCTAACAGTGAGCTAAAAGATACAGATTCCAAGACCGGCGTGTGGCTGGGAGAATTCACAGATCCTTATTACGAGTTCAAGGACAAAGGTTACGAGATCGTGCTCGCCAGCCCAAAAGGCGGCAGACCTCCAATAGATCCTCGCAGCAAACTGACCGAAAACCTTACCAGCTCGAACCGAAAGTTTGAAAAAGACGAAAAGGCACAGCGGGATTTCGAGTTCACAAGAAAGCTCAGCGAAGTCTCTGCTGATGAATTTGCGGCTATCTTCCTTCCCGGCGGCCACGGACCAATGGGAGATCTGGCTACAGATGCAGATGCTGCAAAACTGGTAGTGGATTTCTACCGACAGGACAAACCCATAGGCGCGATCTGTCACGGTCCTGCCGGACTTTTGACCGCTGCCATTGAAGAACCGGGATTGCTTCAGGGCAAGAACGTCACCGCTTTTTCCAATACCGAAGAAAAGCTGGTAGGCCTGCGGGACAATATCCCCTTTAGCCTGGAAGACCGCCTTAAAACTTTGGGAGCAAAATACCATTCTGCTACAATTCCCTTTATGAGAGAGGTAAAAGTTGATGGTAAATTAGTGACAGGACAGAATCCCGTTTCTGCTGAAAAAGCAGCCCGGGAAGTGATCAAACTTCTGGAGGAGTAATTCACTAATAATTGAGACTCTGCTGTTGTCATTCCTTTAGTGGTGCGGCTTCAGCAGAGATACGATTCTGTTAAAGTTCTGAAATTCAAATCCGTTTCTCTTTCAAAAGAGGCAAAATTCCCTCATTTTTGAAGCTCAAAAAAATTCAGAAAAAGAGCGGATTGAAGATCAGAAAAGACGAAACCACACAACAAAGAGAAATTAGATTTACAGGACTGTCCAGGAGCGGAAACCACGCCATCATCAATTGGGTGATCAAACAGCTCAACGGCAGCTACTGCTTCCTCAACTGCACAGAACCTAAACATAACCCATACCTTAGCGCCCGGCCGCTTAACCGGGCCGGGGATGTGCTGGAAACCAACATCGGGGATCTGGACCTGCAGGCAGAACAACAGGGGAACTTCAGCAAAAAAAGTCACTTGCTCTACAGCCATGAAGACTGTTTTCTTGGACCTTTGCACCACAAGGTTTTCAGGACCAATCATAATTCCTGGGTTGGGAAAAGCGAAAAATTTAATGATGTGCTCATTCTTCGCGACCCGTTCAATCTTTTTGCCAGCAGAATAAAGTCCGGGCTTATTGCCGGGCATTACACGCATCACGGCGCAAGGCCCATATCATTGATCACCCTGAGGCGTATCTATAAGCAGCATGCAAGGGCATTCCTTGGTGACAGGAATTTCCTAAGGAACAAGATCCTCATCAATTATAACCTTTGGGCATCTTCAGCCGAATACCGGCGGCAGTTGGCGCAAGAGCTGGAGATCAACTTTAGTGACGAGGGCTTTGAAGAAGTGGCCCAAGTAGCAGGCGGCAGTTCTTTTGACGGCATCAAACTTTCGGGCAAGGCTTCTTCCATGAAACTTCACTCCCGCTGGGAAAGCTATGCCGAAAAAGAGCATTTTTGGGACCTCTTTGATGATGAACTTGTGGAATTGAGCAGCAGGATCTTCGGAGAAATTGCTCCAATTGAATTCTACAGGGAGAACTTCAGTAAAAATGCAGTGCTCAGCTAAAGCTGCAAAATGAGAATTTTTTGCTAAATTCAGGGGAATTTTTAAAGATATCCAAATGAATTTAGCAAAAACGGTTTTATTAGCACTCCTCTTCAGCAGTAGCCTGGCAATATCGCAAACCAGGACTTATACAGCCCAACTAAACAAGAAGGTAAGGGATTCCCTCAAACAAGAGGAGTCACACGCTTTTAATATTACGGTAGATTCGGCTAATTTCGTTTACGGGCAGGTTGAACAGGAAACTGTTGATGTAGTAGTTACGGTTTTTGATCCGGCTCATAAAAAGGTACAGCAGTTTGACGGCCCGGGCCGTGGACCTGAACGTTTTATGTTCACTACCGACCAAAAAGGGGAATACCAGGTATTTGTTGCGCCTTTTGAGGAAGAGCAGGGAAAATACACCTTTGAACTTAAAGCTTTAGAAGCGGTAGCCGCAACACCCGAAGGTAAAGCAGATCAGCTCTTGATGCCGTTCAGCGGTAAAGAAGTGCCGGGAGCTGCGGTGCTGGTCATGAAAGACGGGAAGGTCATTTTTGAAAAAGCCTACGGCATGGCTAATCTTACTTATGATGTGCCCTTTACCACTTCAACAGTCACCAATATAGGTTCTACATCAAAACAATTCACCGCAATGGCCATTGAGCTGCTGGCGCAACAGGGAAAGCTGGATCTGGATGACGACATACGGAAATACTTTCCCGAGCTGCCCGACTTCGGAAAGAAAGTGAGCATCAGGAATTTGCTTACCCACACCAGCGGCTACAGGGAATTTTTGAACCTCCTGGCGATGACCGGGCGGGACCTGAGCGGGAAGCTGGACAGGGAAAAGGTTTTTGAAGTCATAGAAAGGCAGCCGGAGCTTCAAAATGATCCCGGGGCGGAGTGGAATTACAACAATACCGGCTATGTGCTTTTGGCGGCTTTGGTGGAAAAGGTTGCCGATACGCCTTTTCCGCAGTGGATGAAGGAGAATATCTTTGAACCTTTGAACATGGATCACACCGTGGTGCGCGCAAATCCAAACCAGGTCGTGCCTAACCGCTCCATGGGCTATACTTTCTCTAATGCAGGTGCATACGAAGAGGCTGTAGATCTTGGAGGCGCCAACGGTGCCGGCGGAATTTACACCACTGTGGAAGACCTGGCGAAGTGGATAAGGAACTTTAGTGATCCAAAAGTGGGAAACAGGCAGATCATCAAGGAAATGACCACTCCTTACGTGCTTAGCACGGGAGACACCACTAACTATGGCCTTGGTTTGGAGATAAAAGAGCTTAATGGGTTGAAGAACATCAATCATGGTGGGGCCGATGTCGCTCACCGCAGCATGCTCATGTATTTTCCCGAGATCAACGGCGGGGTGGTGGTAGAGAGCAATAATGCCTCTTTTGACCAAAGTGTCCCTAACAAGATCGCAACAGCCTTTTTCAAGGAATCCATGGAGATTGAAAAAGATAAGGCTCCTGAAAAAAATGCAGAAGAACCGGAAGATTTTAATTATAACCCTGAAGATTTTGAGGTTTATACCGGCAGGTATGAACTGGAAGAGGCACCGGGCTTTGTTCTTACCTTTAAAAGAGACGGTGACAGAATTTACACGCAGGCTACAGGGCAGCCGGAAGTAGATCTTAAACCTGTTTCCGATACCGTATTCAGTCTCGTAGGCGTTGATGCGAAGATCAGTTTTCATCCCGGCCCAAATGGCAGAGCAAAAACTTTGACACTGCACCAGCATGGCGATCACCCGGCAAAAAGAATAGACTGGGAACCTTCGAAAGAAGATCTTATGGAGTACACCGGGAAATATTTTAGTGACGAGATCGAGACTATGTATACGGTGACCCTGAAGGACAGCAGCCTAGTGATGAAAAATTATCAAATGCCAGCCTTAAAAATGACCCCGGGAGAAAAAGATTCATTTTCGGTAGAATTTCCCCTGGCCAATGTAGAATTCCAAAGAAACAGTACCGGAACTATAACCGGTTTCAAAGCCTCCAACGGCCGCACCCGAGGGGTTATCTTCAGAAAAGAAGAATAGCCGCAAAAATCATCATTTTATGAAGATATAACAGAATTTTTCTCCTCAATACTAACCATTGACAACAGCTAACCAATGACGACAGTTGAAGAAAAAATAGAAAATTTCTCCCGGTGCGCCGAATTGATGCCGGGGGTGGTAGTTATTCATGAACTCGACCTGGAGTTCCAGGAGTTCAAGACGGTTTTCATGAGCTCTAAAGGATTGGACCAGCTTGGGGTAAGCCTGAATGAACTCAAAGAAATGGGCAGCAAATACCATGAGCGTTTCTTTAATAATGAGGATATGGAAGGTTTTATGCAAAAGCTGCAAAGCCTGATGCAGAACAAGGATCCGGAGGAAACCTTTACTTTTTTCCAACAGGTTAAGTTCAAGGACAGGGAAGATTGGGTATGGCATGTGGCTTCAATTAGAATTTTTCACCAGGATGAAGCCGGTAATCCTACTCACCTTGTCACCACGGCATTCCCGATGGACCAGATGAAACATATTCCAAATAAGGCAGAACGCCTGCTAGCCGAAAACCAGTTCTTCAAAAACAACCTGCAAAAATTTCTATGCCTGGGGAACCGTGCTAAAGAAGTGCTGCGCCTTGTTGCCATGGGTAAAAGTTCTGTCGAGATCGCCGAAGAGCTCAACATTTCTGTAGAAACCGTAAATACGCACCGCAAGAATATCAAGAAAAAACTCCAGATCAATACCACCTACGAGTTTACCGAATATGCTCATGCTTTTGACCTGATATAAAGGCAAAAAAAAATCGGGGCCCCTACACCCCCGATTTTTTAGTCCGTTGGACAATCTTTTGGAATTTCAATAGAGATTCCGTCTTTTGGCCAATTTCATGTTGTAAAAATAGTTGAAGATAGCTTTGCTCACAATACCCAATTATGGGTATTTTGGTCCTAATTAGAGCGATGAAATGTTAAAATTTACCGACCAGCAGCAGCATTAGACTCTGATTCGCTGTGTTTTAACATTCACTTCTCTCTGGTTCTAAAAATATTTTCAACTCATGCATCGGCACTTCAAGATCTATAAACCATACGGCTATCTTAGCCAATTCATCACCAATCAGCACACCCGCAAGAACAAAAAAATGCTGGGAGAGCTTTTCGATTTTCCTGCAGCAACCATGGCTGCAGGCAGGCTGGATCAGGATTCTGAAGGCCTCTTGCTGCTCACCACCAACGGAAAGTTGAGCGCCCTTATCACCGGCAGCGGAATTGAAAAAGAATATTATGTACAGGTAGACGGCCAGATCGACGAGGCCGCTGTGAAGGAAATGCAAACCGGGGTAGAAATAGGTATACAGGGTAAGAAATATATTACCAGGCCTTGTAAGGCTGAAATTCTTGAAGAGAGGCCAGTATTTCCTGAAAGGGCAAAAAAGATAAGGGATGAGCGGCATGGCCCCACCAGTTGGATCTCTGTGACCTTAACCGAAGGGAAATTCCGGCAGGTGAAAAAGATGACGGCTGCAGTTGGTTTTCCCACCCTTCGCCTGGTAAGGGTAAGGATTGGGAATGAATTACTAAAAGGTATGGATGCCGGGGAAGTACGGGAGCTGGAGCAGGTAAACCTGTAGAAATAAAGTGCTCATATTCATTGTGAAATGAGCTTCTTCTTCGTACCTTATGACATACTTAAAAAATGGGGTCATGAGAAATATTCTGCTGCCAACAGACTTTTCGCAGAGCTCGATAAATGCCATTTTTTACGCGCTGCGATTGATGCGGGGAACTACCTGCACCTTTCATTTTTTGAGTATTTACAAGGCCTGGAAATACACCAGCGGAGACCTGATGCTCTCCTGCAGTGACGATTCTGTTTACGATTGCCTTCTTCAGGAAAACGAAGGAAAGCTTAAAAAACTAATCGAAAACATTGAAAAGAGCTTTCCAGGAGAAGATTTTGATTTCGAAACCATCTCCAGTTACAATGTCTTTACCGATGCCATCAACAATCTCCTGGAGCAGCATCATTTTGACTTTATCGTCATGGGAACCGATGGTTCATCAAACATTACCGAACAGATCTTTGGAAGCCATACCCTGAGAGTAATACGAAAGGTGAATGCACCGTTGCTGGTCATTCCCAACGGAAAAAAATGCATGATTCCAAGAAACTTGCTTTTAAGTCTCAATATAGACACCAATCCTGAACAGGTGAGTTTTGAAGCCCTGCAAAAGCTTATAGGTAACCAGTCCTTTTCTCTTGATATTCTTAAGATTGCTTCTGAAGATGAAAACCCCGAAGAAGAGGCTTCCCGGGAACAGGCAGTAAAACAGCTTTTTGAGATCTATAACCCGAAGTATCATAAGGTCTCGGGTGTTCCTGCACACCAGGCGATCCAGACTTTTGTGGAAACAGCCAAAATTGATTTCCATGTGCTGCCGGTGAAAAAAGAAGATTTCCTGGAACGGGTTTTCGGTTCCCAGCTTGCCAAAATCATTTATGCCACAAAAGTTCCCCTGCTGGTGCTGCATGAGGCTGAACAGGAAAAACCCCTCCCACCTCGAAGAAGGAGAAAAAGATCCTCTGCACAGCTGTCATGAAAATAATTTTCCCTGTTCTTTTATGCCTGCACGCACTCCTCCACTTTTTAGGAACATTAAAAGCTTTCCGGCCACAATTGGTGCCCCAACTAAGCCGCGACATTGCAGGTTTTGAGGGTACTGTTTGGCTGCTGGACGCACTCTTGCTCCTCCTTGCCATGCTGCTTTACCTCCTTAGACAGGAATTCTGGCCGGTAGCCGCCGTAACAGGCGCCCTTTTATCGCAATTGCTCATCAGCCTTAGCTGGAGCGATGCAAAATACGGCACCCTGCTGAACTTGTTCATACTAGCCGTAAGTATTCCTGCACTTGCACAATGGCGCTTTCAGGAAATGGTTGCTGCGGAAGCAGCCTCTCTCCTGGCCCATGCTGAAACCACTGAGGTCTCAAAAATGCGAAATTTAGAGGAGCTTCCGGAGATCGTTCAGAAATGGCTGGAAACATCGGGAGCTGCCGCAGGTGGAGAAATATACAATGTGCACCTGGAACAGCTGGGAAAAATGCGGACCAGCCCCAAAGGGAAGTGGATGAATTTTACTGCTGAACAAAACTTTTCTGTAAACATACCCGGATTTGTATGGCAAGTAAAAGTCGACGCTTTTCCCGGGCTGCAGCTCAACGGCCGCGATAAACTGCACAACGGCCATGGGGAAATGTTGATCAAAGCTCTCGGAATCTTTCCTGTGGCTGATGAAAAAGGGAATGATAAAATAGATTCGGGCAGCCTGCTTCGGTATCTCGGCGAGATCTGCTGGTTTCCTTTAGCAGCAAAAGCTTCCTACTTAAACTGGAAAGCAGCAGGGCCAACCTCCGCAATCGCACAACTCAACTGGAAAGACAAGCAGGTTAACGGAACTTTCAATTTTTCGCCCCAGGGAAAGCTGCTTTCGTTTGAAGCCATACGCTACTATGGCTCCGGGAAAGATGCCCGACCGGAAACCTGGCACATAGACATTCTCGAAAATGCCATTTTTGAAGGGGTTTTGCTACCGTCAAAATGCAGGGTTACCTGGAAATTACCTGAAGGGGATTTCACCTGGTTGGAACTGCAGATCACTTCCGTGGAATATAATGTTTCAGGCTGAAGCAAACTTTGACTCGTGTTGTGTAAGCCGTTTGATCAAAAACAGCCCTTAAGGAAGGATCATACCATCTTCCATTTTGATGATCCTGTCGGTTCCCCTGGCAAAGTCGCGGTCATGGGTAACAATGAGCAGTGAAAGGCCTTGTTGGTCGCTCAATTCCCTGAAGATATTGAAAACATTTTCAGAATTGTGGCTGTCCAGGTTCCCGGTTGGTTCGTCTCCCATGATGATGTTGGGGTCATTGATCAAAGCCCGGGCAATGGCCACCCGCTGCTTTTCCCCGCCCGAGATCATGGAAGCTTTTTTTTCTGCCAGCCGCTCTATTCCCAGGATCTTCAGCTTTTCAATGGCGTTTTGCCTGATCTCTTCAGTAGACTTCTCGGCCAGTTTTTTTGCCGGCAACATCACATTCTCCAGTATGCTGAACTCAGCCAGCAGGTAATGGAACTGAAAGACAAAACCTATGTTCTTGTTCCTAATATGTGCCAGCTGCTTTTGACGGTTGCCGGTGATGAGGTTTCCTTTTAGAAACAATTCGCCCTCATAATTTGTATCCATGGTAGAAAGCACATAGAGCAGCGTAGATTTTCCGCAGCCTGACTTGCCCATGATCGAAACAAATTCTCCCTCTTCAACTCCAAGATTGATGTCTTTGAGCACATGGAAATCCACAGGTTTCCTGAAGTGTTTGTTGATATTTCTGGCCTCGAGGACATGTTGCATGCTACAGCGAATTGATGATGTGAACCGGATCTATCTTTCTGGCCTTTCTTGACGGAAGATAACCTGCAAAAAAAGTGGCAACCATTGCAAACAGAATCCCGATGAAATAGAACCTGATGTCGTAATTGACAGGAAAAGTCTTGATCGTTGGCAGGGCCTCTGTTTCAAAAGCGGTATTGTCAATTATTACCGAAAGCACATAGCCAATTCCCAGGCCTAAAATTCCTCCAATGATACCAATGATGAGCGCCTGGCTCATAAAAATGAGCTGCACATCCCTTCCCGAAAATCCTGTAGCCTTTAAAATGGCAATATCGTTCATCTTTTCATAGATGAGCATGTTGAGAATATTGTAGATGCCAAAGCCGGCTACAATGAGCAGGGTGATGGAAACGGCATAGGTGATAAGGTTCCTGATGTTCGTGCCCGTTTCAAACTGCGCATTGGCAGTCTTGACATCCACTGCAGTAAGGCCGAATTCTTCCTCGATCTGCCGGGCCATGGGTACTGCATTTTCAATGTCGTAAAGTTTGACATTGATATCCGTAATATAATTTGGAGGCTCTCCCAGCAGCCTCTGCGCCGTCTTTAAATTTGTAAAACTTTGAATATTGTCGATCTCTGTGATCCCGCTTTGATATATCCCAACCACCTTGAGAGGAAAAGTCTCCCCTTTGATAGTCGAGATCTGCAGCCTCTGCCCTATTTTCAGGGACATCTTATCTGCGAGGCCGGCGCCAAGAATGATCCCGTTGGAGGTGTTGTGCAGGTCCTGTGGCGAACCTTTGACGATGTAATCCTTCAGGTTGAACAGTTCTGCCTCTCTTAAAATTTCTACTCCGGTAAGGTTGCCGCCCAGTTCTATAGATCCCGAGATGTAAAATATTTGTGTTTTTATCTGCGGAAGCGCCCCCTTTACCCGTTCATCCTGCTCCAGGTAATTGATGATGGGCACAGCATTATGGATCTTTTTCTGAATTTGTCGCGGCTTTACTGAATGCACCACCTTCAGGCTGTTCTCAAATTCGGTGTACCTGTCAATGGGTTGCACCTTAGAAGGCTGAATTTCGTTGTAGATCCTAATATGCGGTGTTTGGTTCAGGATCAGTCCGTCGAGCATTTGGTTAAGGCCGGTCATGAAGCTCACAAGGGTGATGTAGGAGCCAATTCCGAAGGTAACTCCCAAGGCCGCAATGCTGGTCTGCTTCAGCTTGCTGAACAAGTGCGTTCTTGCGATCTCCAAAAGTACCGTACCCTTCATTCCTCTTTGGGTTTATATATCTCCATTTCGGTCGTAAGTCCTGAAACTATTTCTACAGAATCAATACTTTCCAGCCCCGTTCTTACGTTGATGAACCCATTCTCTGTCTTCACCTTGTCAGTGCCAATGAGATAGGTCCTGGGGATGACCAAAGCCGAATCTTTTTGAGACACAATGATGTTTGCCTCACCCGAGAGCCCTGGATAAAGCACTTTGGGTTGCTCCTCAAAAATGGCTTCTACAAGAAAGGTTTGGTTGCGCTCATCCTTCTCGGGGTAGATCTTGCTTAGTTTGGCCTTGAAGATACGGCTCCCATAGGCGTCCAAAGTAAGCAGCACCGGCTGCCCCTTTTTCAGTTTTACAATATCCACCTCATCCACCAGCATCTCCACTACAAAATTATCTGTACTCCCTATAGATGCCAGCGGCTGATTAATAGTCACGATCTCCCCGGCATTCTTAAGCAGGGCATACACAGTGCCGTTGATCTTACTGCTTACGGTAAAGTCGGTAGCATTGGTTTTGGAAACGCCATAATTGTTTTCTGCCTGTCTCAGCTGGGTTTGCAGCTCGGTTTTGGTTCTGGCGTACCTGTTGTGCAATTGTTCAAGGCCGGCCCGGGACATCTCGTAGGCCAGTTTCCTGCTTTCATAGCTGGTTTTTGAGCCAATTTTTTCGGCCCAAAGCTTCTTTTGCCGGTAAAAATTGATCGAGTCATTGATGTATTTGAGCCTCGCCGCCTCGATCTCTTCCTGTAAGCCCGCCAGGATGGCGCCTTCACCATTCAGATTGCGGCGGGCAAGCTCCAGCGTTATTTTCGCGTTTTCTTCGTTGAGCTTGGGGTTGCTGTTGATGATCTGCACCACAGGATCGCCTTTTTGCACCTGCTCCCCCTCCTCCACCAGGTTTTCATCCACGATCCCGTTGACCACCGCAAAAGCCTGGTACAGGCTGTCAGGTTGCACGGTCACCGAGGAGTAGACAGACTCGGTAATTGAAGTGACTTTGGGATGTATTTTCTCCCCGTTTCCGTCGCAGGAAATGAGCAGGCTCAAAAAGAGCATTTTTAAGAGGCAGCGGTACATAATTAAGCTTTAGCTAAAATTAGGTCAAAAACGGCTTGATTTGAATGACAATTATCATGTTGAAACTCCCGGGAAGATACTAACTTAACCTATTAAAATTCAGCTTCTTGACCTTAAAAACGATTGTTATGAAAGATCTTATAAAAACATTTTCAGAAATAAACATAGAAGACGTGCCCATGGTAGGCGGTAAAAATGCCTCTTTGGGCGAAATGTTCAACGAGCTTTCTTCGGAAGGTGTGAAGGTGCCCGATGGCTTTGCTACCACTGCGGAAGCTTTCCGGCTTTACCTGCAGGAAAACTCCCTTACCCAACAACTTCAGCAGCTCATGACCGAATTGGATCATGAAAAATACTCGAACCTGGAGGAAAAAGCTGAAAAAGCCCGGGAGCTCATCCTTGGCGGAAATTTTTCCGAAGAGCTTAAAGAAGGCATTGAAAAAGCCTACAAAAATTTAGGTAACGGAAAAGATATTCACGTGGCAGTGAGGAGTAGCGCCACTGCTGAAGATCTTCCGCAGGCGAGTTTTGCAGGCCAGCACGAGAGCTACCTCAACATTAGCGGCAAAAAAGCCTTGCTGGAGGCGGTAAAAAGATGTTTTGCCTCTTTGTATACAGACAGGGCCATAAAATACAGGGAAGACCAGGGCTTTAAGCATGAAGACGTACTGCTTTCAGTAGGGATCCAGAAAATGGTGCGGTCAGACCGCGGCAGCTCCGGTGTGGGCTTTACTATAGAACCTGAATCGGGATTTACCAATGTAGTGCACCTCACCGGCGTTTGGGGTTTGGGGGAAAATATTGTGCAGGGAAGCGTGAACCCCGATGAATTTCTTGTCTTCAAGCCAACTTTAAAGCTTGGCAAAAATGCCATTTTAGAGAAGAAATTAGGTAACAAGGAAAAGACCATGGTCTATTCTGAATCTAACGGGCACTCGGCTACCGTCAATATTGAAACGCCGGCTGCCAGGCAGGATGAATTTGTTCTAGCAGATGAAGAAATAAGCAAACTGGCGCAATGGGCGATAGAGATCGAGGAACATTACCAAAAACCTATGGACATAGAATGGGCCAAAGACGGTAACACCGGCGAACTCTTCATTACCCAGGCAAGGCCAGAGACGGTGCACCGGGCAAGTGGAGAACGCTCCCAATTCGAGTACAGGCTTTTAGAAAAAGCTGAAGTCCTGGCCTCCGGAAACGCGATAGGAACCAAAATAGCTGTTGGACCTGCCCGCGTGCTGGATTCTCCCCGGGAAGCCGACCGCCTGAAAGAGGGAGACATTCTTGTTACCGAAACCACCAGCCCCGATTGGGACCCGATCCTTAAACGCACCGCAGGAGTAGTCACAGACCGTGGCGGCAGGACCAGCCACGCCGCCATCGTGGCGCGGGAGCTGGGAGTGCCGGCCGTGGTAGGAACTCATCTTGCCACTCACAATATCAAGGACGGCGAAACCATCACTGTTTCCTGTATTGAAGGAAAAACAGGCGCGGTCTATCGCGGAGCCCTGAAATTTGAGATGGAAGAACTGGATTTCAGCAACCTTAAGCTCCCGCAGACCGAAGCCAAGTTCATCCTATCAGATCCTGATATGGCCTTTCAGCTCTCCTTTTATCCCAACCACGGGGTGGGATTGCTTAGAATGGAATTCATCATTACCCATATGGTGCGGGTGCATCCCATGGCGCTTATCAAGTTTTCAGAATTGAAGAACGCCGAGGCCAAAAAGATCATAGAAGAACTTTGTACAGGTTTTGACAATAAAGAAGATTATTTCGTGGACCGGTTGGCGCAGGGGATTTCCCAAATGGCAGCGGCTTTCTACCCAAAAGAGGTCATTGTGCGCATGAGCGATTTCAAGACCAACGAATACGCCAACCTTATTGGTGGCGCCCAGTTTGAACCGCATGAAGAGAATCCTATGCTCGGCTTCCGTGGAGCTTCCCGCTACTACAATGATTATTACAAAGAAGGTTTTGCCCTGGAGTGCAGGGCCATCAAAAAGGTAAGGGAGGACATGGGTCTCGAAAATGTCAAAATTATGATCCCTTTCTGCCGCACGGTTGCCGAAGGCAGGAAAGTAGTAGAGATCATTGAACAAAACGGCCTGAAAAGAGGTAAAAATGGGCTGGAGATCTACGCCATGGTTGAAATTCCCAGCAATGTGATCTTACTGGAAGATTTTGCAGAGGTTTTTGACGGCTTTTCAATAGGCTCCAATGACCTTACCCAGCTTACTCTTGGTATTGACCGCGATTCGCCTTACATGGGTGAGCTTTTTGATGAAAATGACAAGGCTGCGAAAAAAATGATCTCCCTTGCCATTCAAAAAGCCAGAAAAGCCGGTAAAAAGATCGGTTTATGCGGGCAGGCTCCAAGTGATTTCCCCGGGTTTGCTTCTTTTCTTGTCGACGAAGGCATTAACAGTATCTCTTTCAATCCCGATGCCCTGTTGAAAGGGATTAGGAATATCAATAAAGCCGAAGAAAGCAAAATGAGTAACGTTTAGGCTGTAGGAGTGGTTTAGCTTCAAAAATGCGATTTTGAACCACTTCTCTTTTTGCCATTTTTGAGCAGCTAATCCCGCTCTTTTATCTCCCGGAACAGCTCATCTACATCCTTTTTCTGAAGCAACTCTGTACCCGGAGATTTTATCGTCGCACTGCCACAGGCGAGGCCATACTGCACCGCCTCCTCAAAACTGCTACCGTGCGAAAGCCTTAGCGCCATCCCGGCAACCATACTGTCTCCCGCCCCAATCGAACTTACATTTTGCACCTTCACCGCCGGGAAATGCTTCACGGTATTTCCGTAGGCCAGCATCGCACCTTTCGCTCCAAGGGAGAGCACAATACACTCCACGGGATATTTCTTTAGCAGCTCCAGGAGCAGCTGTTTGCGGTCCTTTTCGTTAGTGGCTTCCCTGCCGGCAAGATCGTCGAGTTCATTGACATTAGGCTTCAGCAGGAAAGCCCCCACTTTTAGGACTTCGGTATATGCTTTCCCTGAGGTGTCTAAAATGAACTTTATGTCGTGCTTTTTGGCGACTTCGGCTACGCGGGCATAGAAATCATCGGGCACGCCGGGTGGCAAACTGCCGCTGGCCACGAGAAATTCCGCCTGTTTATGATCTTCAATTTTCTGCAGTATGGCTTCTGCTTCGGCTTTTTGCAAAGTCGGACCGGGAAAACCAAACCTGTAAAGATTCCCAGAGGAGAGCTCACTAACCGCAAAATTTTCTCTGATGGAATGCTGCATCTTCACCGGTTCCTGCTGCACCCCTTCCGCAGAAAGCAGGCTTTGAAAGATCTCTCCCGTATAACCGCCGCAGCTGTAGACCGCAATTGAATCGCCGCCCAGCCTTTTGATCACCCGCGAGACATTAATTCCGCCACCGCCGGGATCCACCGTAGCCTGTTCACAACGCATTTTCTCTGTGGGCCTTATTTTATCCACACGCGAATAAATATCCAGCGCCGGGTTCATGGTAAGCGTAAGTATCATCTTCAAGACTTTGATCTTCTTAAAGTTAGGAAATAAGTTTAAAAGCAGGCCGTGATAATTATCATTCGTTTTTAATACGCTTCTTCTTAACTTTAAGCTGCCTCCCTTTTTAAGAAATCTATGATAGAGAACGCTCATCATCTTTCTGCGGAAGAGATCCTTGGCCGGCTGGAAGTTGATCCCGAAAAGGGGTTATCTGCTTCCGAAGCTGAAAAAAGGCTCGAAGAGTATGGCAAAAACCGGCTGAAGGAGACCAGACCCAAGCCTGTCTGGCTTATTTTCCTGCAACAGTTCCTCGACCCTGTCATCTATATCTTAGGGGGAGCAACTGTTCTTGCCTTTGTTTTCAATGAAATTCTCGAAGGTTTTGCGGTACTAGTGGTAATTCTTATTACTGCCGGCATTGGTTTTTTTATGGAATGGCAGGCAATTCGGTCGGTTGAGGCATTGAAAAAGCTGGTGCAGACACACGCCAGGCTGTTAAGGGACGGCAGCGAGCAGGAACTTGATCTAAGCCTGCTTGTTCCCGGGGACATAATTTTGCTTGCCGCAGGTGATGTAGTGCCCGCCGATGCCCGGTTACTATCCACGAAAAGCCTTGCAGTTAAAGAGGCGGTGCTTACCGGGGAAAGCAACCAGGTAGAAAAGATCCTTGATCCCCTTCCTGAAGATACTCCCCTGGCCGAACGGATCAACATGGTCTTCAAAGGCACGATCATCTCCCGCGGCAGCGCAAAGGCAGTCGTCACCGGCACGGGGGAAAGCACCCTTATCGGCGAAATACACAGCCTTACCAGCGAAGCTCAAAAAGAGACCACACCTCTTGAAAAACGCCTGCGGAAACTGAGCCGGCGCCTGGTATGGCTTACCATTGGCCTTACTGTTCTCATCGCAGCCACAGGTTACCTGGAAGGCAAAGAGCTGCTTTTGATGATCGAAACCGGAATTGCCCTTGCGGTAGCTGCAATTCCCGAGGGTTTACCCATTGTCGCTACCATTGCCTTGGCTAAAGGGATGCTGAAGCTTTCCCACCGCAACGTGGTCATCAAAAAACTGGAAGCTGTGGAAACCCTTGGTTCTACAGGGGTGATCTGCACCGATAAGACCGGTACGCTTACCGAGAATCACATGTCTGTCCACCGCGTTCTTACCGGGGGCGAGGAATTTGGTCCCGAGGCCTGGGAGGAAAAAACAGCTGCCGAAAAGCTGCTGGAAAAAAGCAATTTTTCGAACCTGTTAAAAGTGGCGGTGCTGTGCAACAACAGCAAAAAAAAAGAAGATGATTTCACCGGGGATGCGGTGGAGAGCGGGCTGTTGATTTTTTCTGAAGCGCTCGATCTTCATTATGAAGACCTAAGGAAAAAGCATTCCAGGATCATGGAGATCCCTTTTGACGCCGAGATCAAAAAAATGGCTACGGTACATGAAGGAGAAGACGGTTTTTTTACAGCTGTAAAAGGGGCTTTTGAAAACCTGCTTGACTCCTGCGACCTCATCCTGACTGCCGATGGCCGCCAACAACAATTTGAGAATAAAAAAGACTGGAGCGACAAGGCCGATGCCCTGGCAGCATCGGGGATGCGCACCCTGGCGTTCGCCTATAAAGTGACAAAAGAAAAACCTTCGGAAAATGACATTTTTGACAACCTTACTTTCCTGGGCCTTGTCGGTTTTCTTGATCCCCCAAGAAAAGATATTCCGCAGGCGATAAAAACCTACCATGACGCGGGCATAAAAGTGGTGATGATCACGGGGGACCATCCGGACACGGCGCGAAAGATCGGCCAGGAGATCGGGCTAATCGATCCTAAAAATATTTCCGAAGAAGTGGTGCGCGGCCGTGATCTTTCTGCTCCCGATGCAATGAGCGAGGCAGAAAAACAAAAGGTGCTTAAGGCTGCCGTCTTCGCGAGGATGGCCCCAAGGCAAAAGCTGGATCTTATCGAACTCTTTCAGAAGAACGGCGCCGTGGTGGGTATGCTGGGTGACGGGGTCAACGACGCGCCTGCTTTAAAAAAAGCAGATATTGGCATCGCCATGGGAATCCGCGGGACTGAAGCAGCCAAAGAAGTAGCCGATGTGATCCTGATGGACGACAAATTCACCTCTACCGAACTCGCGATAAGGCAGGGCCGCACCATTTTTGGCAACATCAGGCAATTCGTGATCTACCTCTTGAGCTGTAACCTGGCCGAGATCATCTCGGTAGCTGCAGCTTCCCTCACCAATTTACCCTTGCCCCTGCTCCCGCTGCAGATCCTCTTCCTTAACCTCGTGACAGATGTTTTTCCGGCGCTTGCACTTGGAGTGGGTAAAGGCGACAAAAATGAAATGAAGCAACCGCCTCGCGATCCCAAGGAGCCTATTTTAACTAAGAAATTATGGACCACAACGGCAATTTATGGACTCAGCATCACGGCCGCGGTCACCGCAATTACCATCTACGCCTGGCATTTCAAGGAGTATCCTAAAGAAGTGGTGAACAATATGGCCTTTTACACCCTCATTATAACCCAGCTATTGAATGTCTTTAACCTTCCGAAGAATGATGTCTCCTTCTTCAGGAATGAGGTGACAGGAAACCGCTGGGTTTGGGCCGCGCTTGTCTTTACCCTGCTGGTTCTTGTGCTGGTTTACAATATCCCTGTGGTCGCTGAAGTGCTGTCGCTGGTGCCTCTCAACCCGGTACAGATCCTGACCATAGGCCTGTTTGGTTTTGCCGGTCTTGGCCTCACCCAACTCCTCAAGCGCTTTAAGCTCGCTGCTTGAAAATGCCCGAAAAGTTTGGGGTTGAAGTTGACAAATGTCATTGTTCCTGAGTACAAACGCACCTACCTTCACTTCAAATTTCAATTAAATTTAAATTTCAACATCATGAAAAAAAGTTTGATCATTTTATTCCTTTTTGGAATAGTGAGTCCGGTCCTTGCCCAGGTAACCAATCCTGAGGAGTTAAAAGAAGTTGAACTGGTAGCCGTGAACTACAAGTACCTTGACCAGGTAACTAAAGGCGAAGTGGCTGTGCCGGTAAAATTACTTCAGGAAAAGGTCGCAAGATTTGACCTCAAAAATTCTGAATACTACCAGGACGACTATGACTTCTATGAAGTCACTTTTTATATTCCCGAAGGCACCATTCTTGCCGCATACAACAGGGACGGGAAATTGCTAAGAACCGTTGAAAGGTTCAAGAATGTGGGAATGCCTTCAGCAGTATCACAGGCTATAAAAGCAAAATATCCCGGCTATGCAGTGGCCAGTGATGTATACCTTGTGAACTACCGCGACAATAAAGGCCTTGAAAGAATGAACTATAAGCTTAAACTGGAAAATGACTCTGATAAATTACGTGTAAAAATTGACCAAAACGGTAATTTTCTATAACAGAAAAATAGCTTAAATTTATAGTATTCAGGCTTTACAACAACAGCGTCTTTTAGGTCCGCCATAGACGAGGGATCTAAAAGGCGCTTTTTTATGTTGACATAAGGAGTCTGAGCAAGATCATTTTTCCCCGCTTGAAACGGGGTTAACTTTATGAATTGAGAACATTCTTATGAAAAACAGGATCCCGGCCTTGGAGAGTGTGACTTCTTTCTTTAGAGAGATTGGAGCCCTCACCCGTTTTGCCGGCCGGTTCTTTAGAGAATTGTTCTCACGGCCCTTTGAATTCATGGAATTTCTGAAGCAAAGCTACCAGATGGGCAACAAATCGCTGCTGTTGGTGGGAGTCACAGGATTCATCCTGGGGCTGGTATTTACGCTGCAGTCCCGCCCCACTCTAATGGAATTTGGAGCGATCTCCTGGATGCCCAGCATGATAAGTATTGCGATAGTAAGGGAAATTGGGCCGGTGATCATCGCCCTTATCTGCGCAGGAAGGATTGGTTCCAGTATTGGCGCCGAATTGGGTTCGATGCGAGTGACCGAGCAGATCGACGCTATGGAGGTTTCGGGCACCAACCCTTTTAAATTCCTGGTGGTAACCAGAATTCTCGCAGCTACTTTGATGTTGCCGTTGCTCGTTCTCATGGGGGACCTAATTGCCCTGCTAGCCTCTGCCCTGGTGGAGAACGTAAAAGGTAATGTGTCCTTCCTGCTTTATATGAACGAGGTGCTCGAGGCGATCGAATTCAGTGATCTGCTTCCGGCGACCATCAAATCTTTCTTCTTTGGCTTTGCCATTGGGCTGGTAGGCTGCTTTAAAGGTTATTACAGCAGCAAGGGAACAGAAGGAGTTGGAAAAGCCTCAAATTCCGCAGTAGTATTTACCAGCCTTCTGCTGTTCATACTTGATTTTCTCGCAGTATTTGTTTCAGATATTTTTTACGGCTAATGAAAACACAAGAAAACCATACTACAAAAGAGCCGGTGATAAGGATCAAAAACCTGTGCAAGAAATTCGGGGACCAGGTGGTGCTGGACAATTTTTGCCTGGAAATGTATGAAGGGGAGAACCTGGTGTTGATGGGGAAATCGGGTTCGGGAAAATCTGTTATGATTAAATGTATGGTGGGCCTTATGGAACCCGACAGCGGTGAGATCGAGGTTTTGGGAAAAAACATCCTGGAAATGAAGCACCATGAAATGGATGCCTTGCGTGCAGAAATTGGTTTCCTCTTCCAGGGCAGCGCGCTCTATGACTCCATGACCGTACAGGAAAACCTGGAGTTTCCGCTGCGGAGACATACACAGAAGATGAACGGCAGTACGCCAGAAGTACTGATAAATGAAGCCCTGGAGAATGTTGGGCTGGCTAAGACCAAAGAGCTGATGCCGGCAGAACTATCAGGAGGAATGCAACGAAGGATCGCCCTGGCCAGAGCTTTGATCTTAAAACCAAGGATCATTCTTTATGATGAACCTACAACCGGGCTGGACCCGATAACTTCAAAAGAGATCATTTTGCTCATGATGAAGGTGCAGGAAGTGTACCATACCTCTTCCCTCATCATCACCCACGACGTGGATTGCGCCCGGGTCATTTCAAACCGCATGATCCTGTTGCTGGAAGGAACGAACTATGCCGAAGGAACCTTTAAGGAGCTTGCAACTTCGGAAGACCCCAAAATAAAAGCATTTTTTAAATAGGAAGGACATGAGAAACAGACATCCACAAAACCTGAAGCTGGGTATATTCACCATCATAGGAATGCTCATTTTTGTTGCCGCTGTCTACTTCATCGGGAACAAACAAAATCTTTTCGGAAACAATGTCCGCGTCACTTCAGTATTTAAAAATGTGAACGGACTACAGGCGGGAAACAATGTGCGCTATTCCGGGGTTAACGTGGGCACCGTGAAAAAGATCAACATTGTAAATGACACCAGCATTGCCGTTGATATGGCTATTGACCACAAATCGTTTCTACTCATAAAAAAGAATGCGACGGCAGCCATAAGTTCAGACGGACTGGTGGGCAGTATGGTCATCAACATTATTCCCGGCGATAATCCCGGTTATGAACCCATTAAACCCGGAGACACAATTAGTTCTATCAGCAAGGTCGCAACAGCCGATATGCTGAGCACCCTCAATACTACCAATGAAAATGCTGCTTTGCTCACCGCAGACCTGTTAAAGATTACCAATGCCATCAACAACGGGGAAGGCACGGTAGGGGCTTTAATTAAAGACAGTACAATGGCCCAAAACATCAAGCAAAGCCTTGCAGGACTTCGCAGGACGACACACTCGGCCTCTGTGACCTTCGACAAACTCAACAGGAAGATTGACGGGATAGACTTTGAGGAAGGTGTAGCCGGAGTTTTATTCAATGACAGCGTTGCCGCTGCCAATCTTTCTGAAGTTATTGTAAACCTCAACAAATCGGCTAAAGAACTTGAAGAAATGAGCCGCAGCCTGAACGAATTTTCAGAAGAAATAAGATCAGGAGACGGTACTTTGGATTATGTGATCAACGACACCACTTTTGTTAACCACCTGGAGGCGACCGTAAGAAACGCAGAGGCGGCAAGTAAAAAGTTTGATGAGAACATGGAGGCCCTGCAACATAATTTCCTGTTTAGGGGATACTTTAGAAGAATGGAAAGAAGGAAGGCCAGGGAACAGGAGAAAAAAAATTCAACAGACTGATGTTCGTCATAATTTGTAAGGCTGTTTCGGCTTAACTTCATGCTTCAATTCGAAGGTCATGAAAAAGATCATCTACACCACAGATTATTCCCAAAGTTCTATTGCGGCACTGGAATATGCCGTTAAACTGGGTCAGCTTTTAGACATGGATGTCATTGCCCTGCACGTCTACCCTTTATCTGAAGAAGAGGGGCAGGATAAAAAGGAAGTAAGGGAAAAGCATCGAAAGAAGTTGCTGGAGTTTTGCAAAGAACAGCTGCAAGAACGCTATAATGCTTCCGAACTTTCTGTAGCCGCCATAAAAGGGAACAATATTGCACAGGCAACGGCTCAATTCATCAGGGATATGCAGGTGCATCTAGTCATTATGGGAGCCTGCGGCACCAAGACCCTCAAAGAGATGTTTTTGAGCAGTACCACCAGGGACATGATCAATTTTTGCCCTTTTCCGGTACTCGCAGTTCCGGCAGATTACAAACCGCATAAGATACAGCACATTCTTTTTGCCAGTGTTCTTGATGACAGGGATATTGAGCAGCTGCAGGACCTGGTACAGATCATGGCGCCCGCAAAACCGAAGATCGAGATTCTGCACATTACTCATAAGGATGAAGCAGCCGCACAGGCCGCCCTGGAAGGATTTAAAGAGAAGGTGGAGCAAAAACTGTCTTACGAAAACTTTCTATACAGGTACATACAGTCTAACCAGGTCTTTGAAACCCTGCGCGCGGCCATTGATGAGGCCAATCCCGATCTTATGATGATGCCGGATCGCAGTGAGAAAAGTGAAATGGATAAGATCATTATTAGAGACAAGACCAAAAATTTACAGTCCTGCACAAAAGTACCGCTGCTAAGTTTTCCTGCAACGGTATAAATACAACTGCCTGAAAAATCAAAGTACCCTGGTATGAAATGAGAGGGTAGATCTTTCAGGCAGTTTTTATGTGGATGAAGTAGAAATTACTCTACAATGAATTTCCCCTGCATTTGGATCCAGTGTCCGGGGAAACTACATATAAAATCATAGGTGCCGGATTCGGGCGCCTCAAAGGTGATGGTGGTCTCTTCTCCTCCACCAATGATCTTGGTATGGGCGATCACCTTGTCTGTACCTTCAGGAATATAGTCGTTGGATTTTGCCTGTGACGCCTGTTGAGCAAATTCTGAAAGATCGGTTCCCTGTTTAAGGAGCACAAAATTATGCCCCATCACTTCCTTACTCATCTGGCCGGTATGCTTAAGGGTGAGTTTCACTGTTTGACCTGGCTTCACCCTCAGTTCGTTCTTGTTGAACTTCATCTGGTCATTTCCCGAGATGCTTATTTCAACTACATCCTGGTCCTCCCCGGTTGCCATGTCGGTCGTATCTTCAGCTTCAGCAGAAGTATCATCTGAGACATCCATTTGCTTCAGTGTGCCCTCTTCTCCTATGGTCACACGTTGCTCATCCTTTTTTTCGTCACCGCAACTCAGCAATACCAGAGCTGCCATAAGTGTAAGTATTTTGCTCAAATTCTTCATAGTACGGTTTTTAGTTAATGCTTCTTTCCAAGTTAAGGTAAATAAAGCTTATAACTAAAGAAACCGCCGTTTGAAAGATAGATTTACAATTTCTTTGAGAAAAATTTAAAGAATGTTTGTCATTTTCCACCTTTTCAGGTCGGGCAGGATCTTGATGATCTGCTGTGCTTCTTCCAGGCTTAACTCATTGTGTTCACGAGCCATTTCCAGCAGCCGCCGTTCCATTTCGTGAAGGGTGAGGTGATGATCTGTAAATTCCCCATTTTTAAAGCAGTTGATACAATAATCGCTACTATGGCTGTGGTCGCGGTTCGTTCCGCGCGCTTCTGCCGTAAAAGGAAAACCGCAACTTTGACATATCATTGGTTCCATAGCTTCTTCTTTTAAATTGGGCATAAGCCCAAGCCTATACTACCTTAAAGATACTCAAAGGGCTGATGATAATCATGTTTTAACTAACAGTTTTTCACAAGCTTTGTAGAAAAGTATTATTTTTATAAGGCTCCAAAAATGCCATTTTTTACTCCCTTTAATTTTTCAGGTTTTCCAAAGCTGTGAGTTATGAAGAAAACTATATTACTTATAGAAGACGACGAGACCCTTAGCAAGAACCTGGCTGAACTACTGGAAATTTCCAATTATACCGTGCTTATGGCAAAAAATGGCAGGATAGGCGTGGAAATAGCAAGAAATGAACTGCCCGATCTTATAATTTCAGACATTATGATGCCCGAGCTTGACGGCTACGGCGTTTACGAAATTCTTAGAAGGAACAAAGACACACGTACAATTCCCTTTATTTTCATGTCGGTAAAGTCTGAACCCGGCGATGTTCGAAAAGGTATGAACATGGGGGCAGACGATTACCTTACAAAACCTTTTGAGGAACAGGACCTCCTCGAAGTAATAAGTAACAGGCTGGCAAAGCGCGCCATGTTCTCTACAAAAGACAAGAAAGTTTCCCACAGATCGGTCATACATGACCTGGAAAGCCTGCAGGAATACTTCCGCAGAGAAGGAGAAAGCGTTAGCATAGAAAAAAATGAAGAAGTTTTTCAGGAAGGCAGAATAGCAGGTTCTGTTTATCTCCTGGAGACCGGCATGATCAAGACCTTCAGGTTAGATGAATACGGAAAGGAGCTTATTACCGAGGTCCATAAGAACGGCAATATTTTGGGCTTTTATGGCTTTAAATCTTCCATCCGGTATCCGGAATCTGCCCAGGCACTTGAAAAAACAGAGGCTTTCAGGATAACTTCGGAAGATTTTATCCAGAAATTGCTGCTTAGCCAGGACCTTACGGTGGAATTTGCACAGATCCTTTCAGACGATCTTTCCATACTCAAGACACACCTTCTGGAAATGGCTTATGGGTCGGTGCTTAAGAAGACGACCAACACCATTCTTCAATTTGCCGAAGAGATACAGGGTGATCCACAGCAGTACATCAGGATCTCCCGAAGCGATCTTGCAAGCGTAGCCGGAATTTCGACCGAAAGCTTCATAAGAAGCCTTTCCTGCCTGAAAAAAGAAGGCTTAATTGATATCGTAGGCAGGAACATAAAGATCCTGGACCTGCAAAAACTACACGAGATCCGCTAAAAATGCCCTTTTCGAGACTTTTGTCAAAGAAAAGTTAAAGCTGTCTTAGATGATATTTATCATGCTATTTTCAGTTAATTGGTTATATATTAGATATGTAAGTTTTACTGAATAGAGTTACAGATTGATGATATATCTGCATTTTTGAGTACTTCATTGGAGTCAAAAATCAGATCAAGAAGATGGAAAGGCAAGTTTGCAGAAATTTTCATCATACAATAGGTAGTTGATTATTTGACAAACGTACTTTTATCTTCTGAAGGAACAGGGAACTCATTGGTTTCCTGTTCTTTTTTCATCTGGGCTCGTCCAAAATTATTTTCCGTTATGTACAGGTTTCTCAAAGCAGGATTCATTTTCTTCCTGATCTTTTTCCTGGGAGTCATCATTATGCTGGTCTCCATTTCGAAAAGTTTCGAGAAAGATTGCCTGGAATCTGAATCTACCCAGCAAACTGCATTTTTAGGCAGTTGACCCTCCAACAGTTGCTTTTAACAACTGTAACACCGCTCATTCGCACCCAATTTTTCAAAAGCCTAAAATTCTATTAAACTTTGATTTTCTGATATTTATCATTCCTTTCACGACCGTCAAATCCTAATTTAATGTAGTTTATTAACCATTCGTAAAATTTAAAACCATTAAGTTATGTCACTCGTTAAATCAAACAAAAAAAGCCGTACTCCCTCCATGAGGAGTACCTTTATGAACGATCCATTCTTTTCAGACATGATGACTCCACGTTGGGGTCTTTTAAACAGGTTTTTGAACGAACCTGAAGAAAATATGGATCTTACTCCTGCGATGAACGTCAAGGAAATGGAAAAAGATGTTCAGATCGAATTGGCTGCACCCGGACTCAAAAAAGATGATTTCGAGATCACTTTAGATGACGGCATCCTTACAATTTCAGCAGAAAAAGAGAACAAAAAGGAAGAAGAAAAAGAAGGATTCCATAGAAAAGAATTCAGCTATAATTCTTTCACAAGATCAGTAAGAATCCCGGATTCTGTAGACGAAGAAAAAGACGTGGATGCTAAATATTTGGACGGGGTGCTTAAATTAACACTTCACAAAAAACCTAACCAGCAACAAAAGAAACATAAAACCATTAAAGTTTCTTAACCCGAAAAAGGGGGTGATATTTCGCCCCTTTTTTTGTTATTTAACCTCCTGAAAAGCAAAATGATAAGGATCATTGTTATTGGCGGGATTTTCACCTAAATTTAGATGTAAATCCCGTGTCATGAGAAAAGTAATCATTCCCACCGATTTTTCTGAAAATGCTTTTAATGCATTGAAGTTCGCTGCCGAACTGTTCAAGTATGAAAAAAGCGAATTTTACCTGCTTCATGCTTACGCAGATGAGGTCTATAATACCGAGGGAGTGCTTACACAGGATTTTGTTGATGAATTCAAAGAGATCACCCGAAAAAAGACTGAGGAGGAACTGGAAAGGACCAAAAATGCCATTTTAGAGCTCTTCCCCAATCCGCGGCACAGCTTCAATACCATCTCTGCCTTTGGCCTGCTCATAGACGAGGTGAACGACCTGGTGGAGCGGGAAAATGCCGATATTATTGTCACCGCCACCCGCGGCAAGACCAATGACCGCAAGATGACCTTTGGAAGCAATACGCTGCAGATCATCAAATATGTGCAATGCCCGGTATTGAGCATACCCGGGAATTACGAGTACAACGACCCAAAAAGAATTCTTTTTCCTTCCAATTTCATGCTGCCCTACCAAAGGCGGGAACTAAAGCTGGTGGGCGATATGGCGCGGGCCTTTTGTTCTGAAGTTGACCTGCTCTATGTTTCCAGGTTTCCCATGGAAACCTTTAGGCAAAAAGATCACCGGGCTGCCGTTGAAGAACAGCTGTATGATATTAAGACAGAATTTCTGCAGGAAGAGGAAATGGACAAGACCAAGGCCATCCTGGAATACATCAACAAAGGCAGGGCAGATCTGCTCGTCCTGGTGAATTCACGCCACAGCTATCTCGAAAATGTGCTTTACAGGTCAACCCTTGACGAGATTGGACTGCATCCAAAAATCCCCTTTTTGGTACTTCAGAATTTTCACCGCAATTAAACCTGTAAAACAAAGGCCATGAAAAATATACTACTTCCAACCGATTTTTCTGAAAACGCCTACAACGCCGTCAAATTTGCGGTACAGCTTTTCAAGGATGAGGAATGCAGGTTCTTTCTTTTGAACACCTATACTCCTGTGCTTTACGACAATGAATATCTCGTCTACAGCGCTTCTCAGCCTACCTTGACCGAAATCTACAGGAACAATTCGGCTAAAGGCCTGGAGCGGGTTGTAAGACGGGTAAAAAGAAATTTCCATAACGACCTGCACAGCTTTGAAAAACTGAGCTCTTTCAATCTCTTGAGTGACGAGATCAAAGAAATAGTAAAGGAAAAAAACATTGACCTCATCGTCATGGGAACCAAGGGCGCTACCGGTGCCGAAGAGATACTATTTGGCAGCCATACCGTACACGCCATCAAAAAAGTCAAATGCCCATTGCTGGCCGTACCGGCTCATTATGACTTTAAAGTTCCCGAACAGATCCTTTTTCCAACAGATTATGAGCCAAAAGTGGTAAAACTGCTGCCTGTTGTAAAAGAGATCGCCGCGGCAAACAAGGCTACTCTTCATTTTATGCATGTGTATTTTGGAGTAGAGCTTTCTGAAGAACAGGCCAGGACCAAACAAGCATTGAACAGACACTTTAAGGAGGTAGACCATCAATTTTACAGCATTTCAGATAAAAGCGTGCCGCAGGCCATATATGATTTTCAGGAGGAGCATAATATTGACCTGCTCGTCCTTATAAACAACAAACATTCCTTTTTTGAGAACCTGCTGTTCAGGCCTATTGTCAATGAGATCGGGTTTCATGTGAAGGTCCCGTTCCTGGTGATCCCTTCAGGCAACAAGAAATAAAATGAAAAAGCTGCTGCTACCAACCGATTTTTCAGGCAATTCAAGGAATGCAATCTCCTATGCACTGCAGCTTTACAGTGACGAAACCTGTGAATTCACTTTGCTTCACGCCTACAAGGTGAAGGATTATGAAGAAGACAGCATGCTTACCCCTATTCCCTCAAAACCCGACCTTGAGAAAGCAAAACTGGAGACCGATAAAAAACTGGAAAGTTTTGTTGAAGAACTAAAACAGGAGACGAACACCCGGTTACACAGTTTTAATACAGTTTCAGTAAACAACAAGCTGGTTTCTGCAGTGAAAGAGCAGCTGCCGGTGCTTCTGCCCGAACTGGTAATTATCGGCACCCATGGACATACAGGTTCAGATGAGCTTATGTATGGCAGCAATACCCGCAGCCTCATGGAAGAGATAAGCAATTGTCCCATCCTGGCGGTTCCTGCACCCGTACGGCATGAAAAGATAAGCGAGATCGTGCTGGCCAACAGCTTTAAGGTCGAACTGGCTCCCGGAGACCTGGAGTTTTTACTGGAACTTTCCAGGAAAGAAGCTGCCCCGGTGAGGGTGCTACATATTACGGAAGAAGGCGGCCTTAGCCAAAAACAAAAGGAGAACAGGAAGCAACTTAAAGAAAATTTGAATGCTGTTCCACATTCCTTCCACAGCCTGGAATTCTTAAGCATTCCTTTAGGGATCTATGCATTTACAGAAAGCCGGGGCAGCGGGATGATCGCCTTTATCAATAAAAAACACAGTTTTTTCGAAAACCTTATGCTGAACCCGCTTTACCAGAACCTGGGACATTATTCCCGGGTGCCGGTGCTGGTGCTGCATCAGCCTTAACAGCCGGTCATGAAGAAGAGCGAGATACAGGTTACAACGGCTTCAGGAGAAAGATCTGCTTTTTCCCGGGAAAAGATCGCCAGGTCGCTTCAGAAATCGGGCGCTTCTGAAGAAACTGTGCACCAGATCCTGGACATCATTTCAGCTGAAGTTTATCCAGGCATGAGCACCAAAAGGATCTTTAAGAGGGCTTTCAAGTTGCTTCGGAAGAAAGACCGGTTGCAGGCTTCCAGGTACAAGCTTAAAAAAGCCATTTATGAACTGGGGCCTACGGGATTTCCTTTTGAACGCTTTGTTGCCGCAGTCTATGCACACCTGGGCTATAAAGTGGAAGTCGGGAAGATCGTGCAGGGCAAATGTGTCACCCATGAGATCGATGTTGTGGCCGAGAGACAGGAAGACAAGCTGCTCATTGAGTGTAAATTTCATGCTGAACAGGGAAGAAAGTGCAATGTAAAGGTGCCGCTGTATATTGCCTCCAGGTTTAGGGATATACAGCAGCTACAGGAAGAACCTCGCAAAATTACCAATCACGCCTGGATCGTCACTAACACCCGTTTTACCACTGATGCCATCACCTACGGGAAATGTTCCGGCCTTAACCTGTTAAGCTGGGACACCCCGAAAGACCACGGGTTAAAAGACATTCTTGACCAAACCGGCCTCTATCCTATTACGGTCTCTACCCTGCTCACCCAAAGGGAAAAGCAATTTTTGCTCAACCGCGACGTGGTTTTGTGCCGGGACATTATCAAGGATGACTTCTACCTGGATCAACTGGAAATTGGAGAAGAACGAAAGCAGAAGATACTGGACGAAATGCTTCAGTTAGGAAGCAGTAAAGAAAATAGAGATGAAAAAGAATCTTAAAATCCACTTTTTAGGGGCCGCAGGTACGGTCACAGGTTCAAAGTTTCTGCTGGAAACGCCCGAGAGCAACATTCTCATAGACTGTGGACTATTCCAGGGTCTTAAGGAGCTGCGGGAGCTTAACTGGGCAAAGTTGCCATTTCCAGCTTCAAAGATCGACCTGGTCCTGCTCACCCACGGCCACCTTGACCATACCGGCTATTTGCCCAGGCTGTTCACCCAGGGCTTCAGGGGGCCGGTATTTGGTACCGCCCCTACCCTTGCCATAGCAGGCATCATTATTAGTGACAGCGCAAAGATACAGGAGGAAGATGCCGAGCGGGCCAATGAGGAAGGCACGAGCATTCATGAACCTGCCTTGCCGCTATATACCATGGACGATGCAGAAAAGACCATGGAACTTTTCCAAAGCCGCGAAACCGATCAATGGTATAGTGTTTCAGAAAATATCAAGTACAGGTTCCGTAGGAACGGGCATATCCTGGGAGCCTGTTTTATTGAGCTGGATATCTTCGAAAAGATTTTTGTCTTCTCCGGGGATATTGGAAGGGAAGAAGATTATCTGCTGGATTCGCCGGACAGGCCGGAGTGGGCAGATTACCTTGTTATGGAAAGCACTTACGGCAACAGGTTGCACCCGGAAGAGAACCTGGAGCAGATCTTTTCCGAAGCGATTAAAGAAACCATTGATAAGAACGGTACGCTAATTATTCCCAGTTTTGCAGTAGAACGCCTGCAAACCCTGATGTATTGGCTGTGGCGTTTATATGAACACAACAAGATCCCGCGCATCCCCATCTTCCTGGACAGCCCTATGGGTAATGAAGTGTTGAGCGTTTTTGAACGTTTTCCCGCCTGGCATAAGATCTCCTGGCAGGACATTAAGTCTATGAAGAACTTCTTCAACATCATCACCTCCTACAAAGACACCTGGAAAACAGTTGATGATACCCGCGCAAAGGTAGTTATTGCGGGCAGTGGTATGGTTACGGGCGGCCGGGTACTCACCTACCTGAGATACTATCTCGAAAAACCTGAAACAACAGTGATGCTGGCAGGATACCAGGCTGAAGGTACCCGTGGCCGGCAGCTGCTCGAAGGCGCATCTGAGATCAAGATCTTCGGAAAATATTGCCCTGTCAGGGCCACGGTCCTGAACATTAACAGCCTTTCTGCGCATGCAGATCAACAGGGCCTGCTCTCCTGGATGAGCAAGATCAAGAATATTCCCGAAACCGTGTTTTTAGTACATGGTGAAAAAACGGCCAGCGATGCTTTAAGGGTGAAGATAAAAGATACTTTTGGTTGGCACGTTCAGCTGCCGCACCTGCAGGAGACGGTTGAGATAAGGCTGTAAAACAAAAAGATCCGTAGCGGGCGCTACGGATCTTTGCTTTAAGGTTTCTGCGAAAATTATTCTACAGAAGTAGTATTGGTATTGTCTTCTACTACAGTACCGCCGTTGCTTGTGGTGTCAACAACTTCCTCTACAGGAGTTTCAACTGCCTCAACAGTTTCAGCAGGAGTTTCCATTGCTTCTACTGCAGTTTCTTCGGTAGTTTCAGCAGGAGTTTCTTTACAAGAAGTAAAAGTTAACACTAATGCGATAACAGCAAAAGTCAAAAATGATTTTTTCATTCTAAATGAATATTTAATTGTTTGAGGCGCCAAATGTATATCATTTTATCATCCAAAATACAAAGGCCTAAAAATATATTTCTGTTTTATTTCCTCGTAAAAAAAGCCAAATTCAAGCCCTTCCAAAAATGTCATTTTTGAAGCCTATTTTATTTCATAATTGCCAGTTATTAATTCGTTTATCCTTTAAAAAAGCGGTACCTTATATACTCAAAAACAACAGCTTATGACTCGGTCAGCCACAAAGAAATTTTCAGCAAATGAAAAAGAGATCGCAGGGCTTTTGAAAGAAAATCAGGCGTGGCAGAGTGCTGTTTCCTATGCAGCCGAAGAGATCATTTTTTTTAACCTCTTTTTAAACGCCGATATTTTTCAAAAGAACATACTTAACCTCTATGAAAAACTGCGCCTGCTTTCCAATGAACTGGAAAATTTCAAGTCAGAGAACATGGAGTTTACGAGAGAGATCCATAACCACAGGTATGACATTGAAGGAATGTTAGAGTGTGAAGACATTAGCTGTGAGGTCTTCTATCATGATGAACATGTTAAGCTTGGTGAAAGAATAGACGGTTTTATCCAAAGGTTCAAAGATTTCAAACTTGAGCTCTACTCCTACACCGGCCACCTTCTTAGAAAAAGCAGCAAAGAACATTAATTGCTATTGCCATGGAAAAAAAGGCTCATAATTACAGGTACATCGAGTGGAAATCACCTGATGAAATGCATTTTACATCACTTCAGTGGAAATCTGAACTCGATTTTATCAAAGATGAACATCACTTCTTTGAAGACATGCTTAAGGAATACACCATGCCCATTATCGAATCCAAACTTTTTGGCAGAATAAAAGGCCTCATTGAAAGGCTTTCTGAATCTAAAAAAGAACTGGATGCGCTGCAAGCGGAAGTTTCTGAGCACATGAACAGGCTGCAACGCCTGGTTGAAAACGTAGATGAGCCTAAAGAAGGAAGGCTTTACAGGCAGGAACATAAAAAAATCCTGCAAGAGATCAATAAATTCTCCAAAACTTACAAAACATTGAAAAAAGAGATCTTTGAAGCCGTTTCAGATGCCCTGAAACAACAAAAACAAAAACGCCTTCTGGCTTAAATCATCTAAAAGACATCTGGAAAGCCTGCAGCCGAAAGCTGCAGGCTTTTTTTATGAAAAATTTAGCAATCCAGAAATACTTCCAATTTCAATTAATCGTAATATTGCGATATAATAATTAAACTATGGGAGTTACCAAAACACAACTTTTTAGTCCACAGCAGAACGAGCTGGCCGCACTAGCCAAAGTCCTTGCGCATCCTGCCCGTATAGCCATTCTGGAAGTATTGCTGCAAACGAAGACCTGCATCAATGGAGACCTGGTCCAGGAACTGGGCCTCGCACAGGCCACCATAAGCCAGCACTTAAGGGAACTTCGTGAAAGCGGGATCATACAAGGCAATATTGAAGGGGTTTCGGTTTGTTACTGTATAGCTCCCGAAAAATGGGAGCAATTAAGCAAACTCTTCAAAGACTTCTTTGCCCAATATGATTCCCCTGCTTCTTCAGAATCTTGTTGCTAATCAATTAAAACACACTTCAATGGAAAATTCAGAAAAATTAAAAGAGATCGTAAAGGAAAAATACACCCAGATCGCCAACCAGGAAAAGGCGGTAAACCAATCCTCCTGCTGCGGATCGGGTGCAGTTTCGGGAGAGGTGTACAACATCATGACCGATGATTATACCGGCCTTGACGGCTATTCACAGGACGCCGACCTTGGCCTGGGCTGTGGGTTACCCACACAATTCGCACAGATCCAACCGGGAGATACGGTTATTGACCTCGGCTCGGGTGCAGGTAACGATTGCTTCATCGCACGTCATCAAACCGGAGAATCAGGGAAAGTGATCGGTATTGACTTCACCCCTGCCATGATCAAGAAGGCCAGGTTGAACGCAGATAAGCTGGGCTTTAATAATGTAGAATTCCGGGAAGGCGACATTGCCGATATGCCTGTTCTTGAAAATTTGGCCGATGTTGTGGTGAGCAACTGTGTGCTTAACCTGGTTCCTGAAAAGGAAGAGGTTATTCAGGAGATATTCCGGGTATTGAAGCCGGGCGGTCACTTTAGTATCTCAGATATTGTTCTTGTTGGGGAATTACCTGTTGCGCTTCAAAAAGATGCCGAAATGTATGCAGGCTGTGTTTCGGGCGCTATTCAGAAAGAAGAATATCTGGGTCTTATCCAAAAAGCAGGTTTTGATGAAATGATCATTCAGAAGGAAAAAAGCATTGAGCTTCCCGATGATATTCTTAAAGAGTACCTGAACCCTGAAGAGATCGAGAAAATGAAAAACGGCAGCAGCGGAATTTTCAGTATAACTGTCTTTGCACGCAAACCGGGCGAAAAGCAAAAAAAGAAGCTCGTGCAACTTCAAAATTCCTGCGCTCCCGGTTCCGGATGTTGCTAATTTAAAAAACTACAGTATTTTCTAAGGAAGAGGCCGTGCCTCTTCCTTTTTTATTATGCCAAAACCATTCGTAATGCTATCTTTGCAGCTGGAAAATTTGATCCCATGAAGATTTCATATAACTGGCTTAAGCAATTTATAAAGATTAACCGTACCGCTGAAGAAACCTCAGAACTTCTGACCGATCTTGGTCTTGAAGTAGAGGGAATCAACAACTTCCAAAGTGTTAAAGGCGGACTTAAAGGTGTGGTCATTGGGGAAGTGATTTCCTGTGAACCGCATTCTAATGCCGACAGGTTAAAAGTAACCAAGGTTGACCTGGGTAACGGGGAAGCCGTACAAATAGTTTGCGGGGCGCCAAATGTTGCTGCAGGGCAAAAAGTGCCTGTGGCCACAGTAGGCACTACGCTTTATGACGAAAAAGGCACTCCCTGGGAAATACGCAAAAGCAAGATAAGGGGCGAGAGCAGCCACGGGATGATCTGTGCCGAAGATGAACTTGGGCTGGGACAAAGCCACGCCGGCATCATGGTACTTCCAGATGAACTTACTCCGGGCACACCTGCAGCTGAGATCTTCGAGATCGAAGATGACCAGGTTTTCGAAATAGGTCTCACTCCAAACCGTGCCGATGCCATGAGCCACTGGGGCGTTGCCCGTGACCTCAAAGCCGGCCTGCAGCAACAGGGCGAGACGCAGGAGCTCATCACCCCATCGGTAAGCAGTTTCCACGTGGATAGCCGCAGTTTTAAAATTCCCGTACACATTCATAACGCAGAACTTGTACCGCGTTATTGTGGCGTGACCATTTCTGATGTAAAAATTGCTGAATCTCCAAAATGGTTGCAGAACCGTTTGAAAGCGATTGGCATTACCCCAAAGAACAACGTTGTTGATGTCACCAATTACGTGATGCACGATCTTGGGCAGCCACTGCACGCTTTTGATGCAGACAAGATAACCGGGGGAGAGATCAACGTAAAAACCCTTGAAGCAGGCACAAAATTTACCACTTTAGATGAAGTAGAAAGAGAGCTGCACGAAGAAGATCTTATGATCTGCGATGCCGAAAAACCTTTGGCCCTTGCCGGAGTTTTTGGAGGAGTTGGCAGCGGAGTTTCCTCTTCTACCACCAAACTTTTTATCGAAAGTGCTTACTTTAATCCTGTTACGGTTCGTAAAACCGCAAAAAGACACGGACTTAATACCGATGCTTCCTTTAGGTACGAACGCGGGATAGATCCAAACATTACAGAATACGCGCTCAAAAGAGCCGTATTGCTTATACAGGAGCTGGCAGGTGGCAACGTGACCAGCGACATCGATGACTACTATCCTAAAAAAGTGGAGGACTTCCCGGTCTTCCTCACTTTTGAAAAGATCAACACGCTTATAGGCCAGAACCTTTCTAAGGAAACCATCAAATCTATTTTGGCTTCCCTGGAGATTCGTGTGAATAACGTTACCGAAACCGGAATGGGATTGACCATTCCCGCTTACCGGGTAGACGTAAAACGCGAGGCCGATGTGATCGAAGAGATCCTAAGGGTTTTTGGGTACAACAATATTGAATTCGGAGAGAAGATCAATGCCTCTGTAGCCAACTCCAGCCGTTTTGAAGATTACAAACTTCAGAATTTGATCGCCGGACAACTTGTTGGACAGGGCTTTTTTGAAACCATGGCCAACTCGCTCACCACTCCTGCCCATGCAAAGCTAAGCGAGCAGCTTAAAGAGGAATATTCGGTGAAAATGCTGAATCCTTTAAGCCAGGAGCTGTCGGTACTAAGGCAGTCGCTGCTGTTCTCAGGCCTTGAGGCTGTCAGCTATAACTTAAACAGGAAGCGCAGCGATCTTAAGTTCTTTGAATTCGGAAAGACCTATCACCAGTTTGAGAGCGGAAAAGTGGAAGAAAAGCACCTTTCAATCTATGTCTCGGGAAATCGGGCTGAAGAAAGCTGGAATCTGCAGCTTCAAAAAGGGGATTTTTTCTACCTCAAAGGAGTAGTTACAGCTGTACTTGAAAGATTGGGAATTACCGAACTTAAATCTTCCCCGGTCAAGAACGATTCTTTTTCCGAAGGCATGACCTTAAGTTACAAAAAGACCAGGCTGGTGGATTTTGGAGTGATCAAAAAGAAAGTGCTCAAGAAATTCGATATCGCCCAGGAGGTGCTGTATGCCGATTTCCATTGGGACAACGTGATCGAAATTTCTCGCAATCAGCAGCATAAATTCAAAGACATCTCCAAATTCCAGGCGGTAAGAAGAGATTTTGCCCTTTTGCTGGACAACTCGGTTAGTTTTGAGGAGATCTACAATGTTGCTTACAAAACAGAACAAAAGCTGCTCAAAAATGTCAATCTTTTTGATGTTTATGAAGGAGAAAACCTTCCGGAAGGCAAAAAGAGCTACGCGGTGAGCTTTATTCTGCAGGATGAGAACAAAACTCTTACCGATAAGCAGATCGATAAGATCATGAACAAACTGCAACAGAATTTTGAAAAGCAGTTAGGCGCAGAGCTTAGATAAACTGCTGCCATATAATAAAAAAGCCATCCTTTGCGGGATGGCTTTTCTTTTTTATCCTAATTTCTACTTCGGAAACCTTTCAAAAATGGCATTTACGTACTGCCTTAATTCTTCCTCAAGGTTGTTGGGCGTGACAACATCTTCGGCCTTACCGCGCCACAGGATTTCGTTTGTCTTACGATCTATTAGGTCAATAACGATCGTCCCCTCCTTATAAGGCACCTGCTCGATGCCGGCACCGGCAACTCTGGGCACGGTGAAATAATTGTTATACATATAATTCCTGTAGTAAGGGCCAACGTAGAATCCCGGACGATAGTAGCCAAAATTGGTGTACACGGGACTGGCGTCAACAGCCATTTCTTCGTCCAGCATAAGGTGATAATACACCAGCAGATCAGGCTGATTCTTGTCCAGCCTGTAATCCAACTGCTGCATATTCTCCCTTATCTCGTCTATGACGACCTCGTTGACATAGGCATTGTCGTACTTACTTGTCTTTACCGTGTCCTGGTTGGGCAGGAAGGCAAAGCTCTGAAAGCTGTCAAGATCCTTCATGGTCTTTTTGTTCGTATTTACCTTAGGACCACAGCTTATCATTAACAGGCTGATGAAAAATAAACTCAAAGAGTATTTTAGCATTCTCATTCTTTCAATTTTTTTGATTCCTTGAAAAGATACTAATTACCGCAGGCCTGCAAATTTTGCACTTCATTTTTAAAAGTATTTTAACCCGAACCTCTTAAAATTAACAGTAAAAAAGGTTAAAATTTGATATTCAAATACCTTTTTGCAAGTTCTGATGTTATTCATTAATTTAGACTGACTAAAGAGAAGATGAACATGCTGTTAGAAAGGACCAATCTCCACCGCGAACTCACCAACCTTAGAAATAAAGCTGAAAACGAAAATGCCCTTTTAGAGGAGGTAAAGGCCATCCTGCTTGCCGAAAAAGAGACCGAAGAAGAATTGCAGCAGCGCATTCTTAACGGAAAAGGTGAAGGCAGCGGCCAAAACGACTTTAATTTTGACCTTTTAGAGTCGCCAAGGATCTTCCACCTGTCGCAGATCAAAAAGATCTGTGTCGATTACCGGCTGCGGTTTTTGAGGACCAGGTATTTCAAGGGAGATCTTCCTGCCGAAGCCACTGCTGCTGTGCGGGAGTTGGAAGAGCAACATCAAACCAGCCTCAAGGACTTTCAAATGCTCGCGCCTGCAAAATACTTCAGGCTTGAAAACGCCGATGACCCAATGTTGTTTGCGCCTATTGGTAATGACTATTTTTACCTGGTGCACAAGTGGGGCCGCGATATACATCCGTTGAGGAAGCTGGCCATGTGGCCGCTTAAGAACCTCGAAAACCTGCTCATCTTTAGCTTTGTGCTTTCTTTTGGGCTGGCCTTTGGAGTAAGGGAAGTCTTCTTTTCCCGGTTCCAGGAAACTTCAGAATTTTTGATCATTTTCCTCTACACCATCAAATCGGTTGTGGCGCTTATCTTTTTCTACGGAATAAGTCTTGGAAAGAATTTTAGTTCGGGAAACTGGAACAGCAAGTTCTATAATGCCTAATGTTAAACTCTGTTTAAAACACAGCCGAAGCCGCGCGTCAATCATTATTTTAGGCATAAAAACCATAAAGAATGGATTCAGAAGACGAATACAAGAGAATTTACACCGGTTCTGAAGTCAATGTGCTTCACCTGCAAAACCTTTTATCCGAAGAGGACATTCCTACCAGAGTGCGAAACGATTTTGATTCGGGCTTAAGAGCAGGATTTGGAGGCGGATTGCCGGGGCAGGTGCAACTTTTCGCACCTTCAAAAGATTATGACAAAGCTCTTAAAATAGCAGAGGAGACCTTTCCCAATGACCAATGAATAAAGCCTCACAAGTGATGAAAGGCTTGCGCCAAGACAAAAACTACCTGCAACTCGTCCTGGGCCTTATCTTTATTAGTTACGGTGGTTACCGCATATACACTTTTTTTCATGGCGCCTATCATCCCGTGTACAGGATCATCGTGGTTTGCGGTATTATCCTGTTTGGCGGCTGGGACCTGTACAGGTTCTTTAAAGCGGGGAATAAAAAATAAAAAGGGCCAAAAATGACATTTTTGACCCTTCTTATATTCAACGGCTAAAGCCTAGACTTCAGCATACATTTTTTCGCGTTGCTCTCTTATCTTTTTATCGCTCATGTACTCATCAAAGCTCAGGTAGCGGTCTATAGCTCCATTTGGAGTTAACTCTATCACCCTGTTCGCAACGGTTTGCGCAAATTCGTGGTCATGAGTGGTAAACAAAACAGTCCCTTTGAAATTCTTCAGGGAATTGTTGAAAGCAGTAATTGATTCCAGGTCAAGGTGGTTGGTAGGCTCATCAAGCATCAATACGTTAGCACGCATCATCATCATTCGGCTTAACATACAACGCACTTTTTCTCCCCCTGAAAGTACATTTGCAGTTTTCAAAGCTTCTTCCCCGCTGAAGATCATTTTTCCGAGGAACCCCCGAATGTAAACCTCTTCTCTCTCCTCTTCGGTCTTGGCCCATTGTCTTAGCCAGTCTACCAGTGTAAGCTCATTATCAAAATACTCTGAGTTGTCAAGCGGCAGGTAAGACTGAGTAGTGGTGATCCCCCAGCTGAATTTACCGGAAACGGCATTTTGCTTGCCGTTGATGATCTCGTAAAAAGCAGAGGTTGCACGAGAGTCTTTGGAATATACCACAACCTTGTCCCCTTTAGCAAGGTTGATATTCACATTTTCAAAAAGCTTTTCCCCTTCGATAGAAGCGCTCAGACCTTCAATGTTAAGGATCTGGTCACCGGCCTCACGCTCTCTTTCAAAAATGATCGCAGGATATCTTCTGCTTGAAGGTTTAATATCTTCAATGTTCAGCTTCTCGATCATCTTTTTCCTGGAAGTAGCCTGCTTTGATTTCGCCACGTTTGCGCTAAAACGCATAATGAATTCCTGCAGCTCTTTCTTCTTCTCTTCAGCCTTCTTATTCTGTTGAGCACGCTGTCTTGCAGCCAGCTGTGAAGATTCATACCAGAAGGTATAGTTCCCGCTGTAATGGTTGATCTTCCCAAAGTCGATGTCTGAAATATGCGTACAAACCGCATCCAGGAAGTGACGGTCGTGAGATACAACGATCACCGTATTGTCATAGTTAGCAAGGAAGTTCTCCAGCCAGGTAATGGTTTCGTAATCCAGGTCGTTAGTAGGCTCATCCATGATCAAAACATCAGGATTTCCAAAAAGCGCCTGTGCCAACAGCACCCTTACCTTTAGTTTATTATCGAGGTCACCCATCAGGGTGTAATGGTTCTCTTCTTTGATGCCCAGGTTAGAAAGCAAAGCAGCAGCTTCACTGTCTGCATTCCAGCCATTCATCTCTTCGAATTCCACCTGCAGTACTCCTACTCTTTCGCCGTCGGCATCGCTGAAATCTTCTTTAGCGTAGATCTCATCCATCTCCTTTTTGATGTTATAAAGCGGCTTGTTTCCCATAATTACTGTTTCCAGCACCGGGTATTCATCATAAAGGTTGTGGTTTTGCTCCAGCACAGACATTCTTTTGCCCGGCTCCAGGTGCACGTGACCTGAGGTAGGATCCGATTTTCCGCTAAGGATCTTTAGAAAAGTAGATTTTCCCGCTCCATTGGCGCCAATCACTCCATAGCAATTTCCCTGGGTGAAAGTGGTATTCACCTCATCAAACAACACTCTTTTTCCGAACTGCACGGAAAGATTTGAGACTGATAACATATAGTTTCTTCTGAAATTTTTGCAAAAATAGCCATTTAAGTCCATTTCCTAAAAGATTAACTTTTTTAAATATCTATTTAACGCCAAGTTAACACCGACTTCAGCAGTCTGAATCTATTTTTGTTTTCCCAATTTATTTTCGCCCTCCAGGACTTTTGAAACTATTGATTGCAAATATTTTTCCGCGCGCCCTGTTTTCACTGTTTTTTATAGCAGCTGTCGCCTTATTTCTCAGCTGCGAAGATGATCCTAAAGAGACTTCCACTTCAGCATATTTAGGCGGAGAAATTGTCAATCCAAACTCCCGTTACGTTGTACTTTTCCGAAATGAAGAGATCCTGGACAGCATTCCGCTGGACAACAAGAACAGGTTTAGCTACAGGATAGAAAATGTGCAAAACGGCCTCTACTTGATCAGGCACCGGCCCGAAACCCAGAATGTTTATTTATCTCCTGGTGACAGCCTGCTCTTAAGGGTAAACACTTTGGCTTTTGACGAATCTTTACACTTTAGCGGTGAGGGCAGTGCTCGCAATAATTTTATGGCCGAGATGTTCCTGCAGGATGAGAATAATGCCGACCTGCTGCTATCCTATTATAAAATAGAACCTTCGGAATTTGCCAAAAAGACAGATTCTATTCTTGAAGAAAGAAGAAAAAGCCTGGAAAAAGCTGACCGGAAAAAGCATTTTTCAAATGATTTTCTCGACCTCGCCTGCAAGACGATCAATTACGAATCTTACGACCTGCGGGAACGTTATACTTACTTAGTTAAGAAATATTTCCCGGAGTTCACCCGAAAAATTCCGAAGGACTTTTACGCCTACCGGCAAAAAGTTGATTTCAACGAAAAGGAGCTGCAATCCAGTCCGGGTTACAGACGATTTATTGACAATTACCTGGTGAATTACAGCCTCGACTGGTGCTCCCAAAGCAATCTTGATGATACCAACTGCTTTGACCTCACCAGTACCAAAAATGTGATTGTTCGCCTGGAAAAGGTGAGCGAACTGGTGCAGCTTCCCGCACTAAGGCATCATTTTATGACAAAACTGGGAGTTTTAGGTATTGTCATGGCCCACGAAAAGGATGAAATTGTCGAAATCCTCGATCTTTTGGAAGAAGAAGGCTATCCTGCCGAAGATCTTGAAGACATGAAACAGCTGGGCAACATACAACTGGCTTACCTGCCGGGCACCCGACTTGAAAATATCCCGTTGATCAACAGCCAGGGCGAAGAAGATACTCTTGACGACATAGTCAAGCGACAAACCATTATTTTCCTGTGGTCAATGTATTCCAAGGATCACCTGAAAAACCACAAATTGATCCAGGATCTAAGGAAGAAATATCCCGAGATCGAATTCGTCGGGATCAACATGGACATTGGGGAGACTTCGGCATGGAAGATCGCGCTCGACAAATACGGTTACGACCACAGCAAAGAATACCAGCTTGGTAACACACAAATAAAAAAGGAGTTCTTCCAGTACTACCTCAACAAGTTATTGTTCATTGACGCATCGGGTAAAGTGATCATTGGAGACGCCTTTATCAATTCTCCCGAATTCGAGAGCCGCATCCTGGAATTTCTCAACCGGTAAAATTTGAGGTCCCAAAAATGTCATTTTTGAAGCCCGTTCCGAAGTAAACATCTTCGGGAAAATTTCGGCTAGACCTTCAATTTCAGCCAACAAAAAAGCCTTTGTTCCGCAGAACAAAGGCTTCTCTTTTTTCCCATTTTTGAGACCTTAGTTTCCTTTCTTATGATCTGCCAGGAACTTTTCAAGTCCAATGTCGGTCAAAGGATGGTTGGCAAGGCCCACGATAGAACTCAAAGGTCCTGTCATAACATCGGCGCCGATCTTTGCACAGTCGATCACGTGCATGGTGTGGCGTATTGAGGCTGCAAGGATCTGCGTATCAAATCCGTAGTTGTCATAGATCAACCTGATGTCTGCAATAAGGTCAAGCCCGTTGGTCGAGATATCGTCCAAACGCCCGATGAAAGGAGAAACATAAGTAGCGCCGGCTTTGGCGGCCAAAAGCGCCTGTCCTGCAGAAAACACAAGAGTACAGTTCGTCCTGATGCCTTTATCGCTAAAGTACTTCAGGGCCTTGATCCCGTCTTTGATCATTGGCACCTTCACCACGATCTGCTCATGAAGATCAGCCAACTCCTCACCTTCCCTAATGATTCCTTCTAGGTCTGTCGCGATCACCTCGGCACTAACGTCCCCGTCCACGATCTCACAGATCTTTTTGTAGTGCTTAAAAATATTGTCTTTGCCCGTAATTCCTTCTTTAGCCATAAGAGAAGGGTTCGTAGTAACCCCGTCAAGAACGCCCAGTTCCTGCGCTTCCCTTATCTGGTCAAGATTTGCGGTATCAATAAAAAATTTCATAATGTGTTGTGTTTATGGTTTAAAGTAACTGCAAAAATGCCTTTTTTGAGTCTGTTGCAAAACTACAATTTATAATGTTTAAGAAGCATTCTCTCGTAAACATTATCGGGTAAAATGCGCTTCAGGGCAATGGAGAACTTTTGAAGCGGCTCCCCTACCTTATAATGTATCTTCGGATTTTTCTCCTGGATGATCTTGTAAATGGCCTCGGCCATCAGCTTTGGGTCCTGCCCGCTGTCCACATGCTCGTTCATGAGCTTCAAAGTATTTCCGTAGGCCTTTTCATAAGGCGAACCTTTTGTGACCGGTGCGTGGTAACGACCTGCAGCGATATTGGTAGCAAAATCTCCCGGCGCGATATTGGCCATCTTGATATTGAATGCCTTTAGCTCCATGCGCAATGCTTCGGAAGCTAACTCCAGCGCTCCTTTTGAAGCCGAATAAATTCCGCGGTACGGCAAGCCCATATATCCCGCGATGGAAGTCACATTGATCACCAGCCCGCTCCCGTTTTTCCGCATTTCGGGTAGTACAGCTTTGATCACATTAAGCGGCCCAAAAAAGTTGGTGTCAAAGGCTTTTTTGATCTCTTCATCCGGAGTTTCTTCAATAGGTCCGGTAATTCCCACGCCGGCATTGTTGATGAGGATATCGATCTTTCCTGCTTCGGAAATCACCTTTTCCACAGCCGATTTAATGGTTTCGGGTTTAGTTACATCAAGCGCGACCAGCGGAAACGGACTTTGCTGTTTCTGCGGATTCCTGCTCGTTCCAAAAACCTGAAAATTCTTTTGCTGAAGGTATTCTGCGATGGCTTTTCCTATTCCCGAGGAAGCGCCGGTAATCAAAACAACTTTGGGGGATTTGCTGTTATTTTTCATGCTGCAAAGATGCAACATTTTTTGACTAGCAGAAACAAAAAATGGCAAGCTACCCACATCACACCGCTACGACCGCTTACCCTTGCTGCGTTCCCGCCCTGGGGGATTC